>JBARXP010000132.1:0-11482 GCA_049647405.1 Elainellaceae cyanobacterium
CCCGTACGAGCGGCGGCGATAATTTTTTCGACAACCATATCAGCCTGGTCGTCTTCTACGACGATTTCAACTTTCAGCTTTTGCAAAAACTCTACGGTATATTCTGACCCGCGATAGCGCTCAGTCTGTCCTTTTTGGCGACCAAAGCCGCGAACCTCAGACACTGTCATCCCTACAATGCCTGCATTGACTAACGCAATTTTGACTTCGTCAAGCTTAAACGGGCGGATGATGGCCTCAATTTTTTTCATCGGTTGCAAAACTCCTACACTACCAACTGCTTAGATTAACCGTGCGGTCTCACCGTTTCTATCACCGGGTATCTCTGCTCGTGTGTAACGCTAAATACGTTTAAGCAATACCTGGCTGGTGAGCATTCCCATAGACTATCTAACTAAAAGACCTCGCAACTGATTTTGATTAGATTTTCTAAGGATTCAAAGTTTCCAAATGTGAACTCTAAAGCAATGCTATTCTCAAATTTCGACATCATTCGATAACATTTGATGCGGCTCAATGTCAGGCTTTATGCCTGAAGAAAAGAGCATCCAGAAACATATCGATATCGTTCATCGTGGTAAGCGATCGCTTTCATAGGCTCTATGCTTCAGTTTCACCCCCCTGGTATTGGACAACAAACCTTTACGACCTCCCTTGGAGTCGTAGCCTACTACACCCCCAAGCATGAGCCTTGGACAGCCCAGCCCAGCCAAAATTCTAGCGGTGCATCCACGCCGTCAGGCCGCGTTCCCTTATTGTTTCTACACAGTTTAGGGGGCGGTTCGTCGGCCTATGAGTGGTCGAAGGTTTATCCTGCCTTTGCCTTAAGTCATGAAGTCATTGCACCCGATCTGATTGGCTGGGGTCAATCAACCCATCCTGAGCGCGACTATCGGTGTGAAGACTATCTGCAAAATATTACCGAAATTTTAGAGGCGATTGATGAAATCTACGGCCAGCCTGCCGCCATCGTCGCAACTTCTCTGACGGGAGGGCTCAGCATTCGGGTGGCGATCGCCAGACCCGAGTTGGTGCGATCGCTGTTTTTGGTCAGCCCCTCCGGCTACGGTGACTTTGGCGTAGACTATCGTCGAGGTCTAGGGGCGCAACTGGCCGCAACACCCTTCATCGATCGATTGCTCTATGCCGTGGGTGCCGCCAACGAACTCGCTATTCGTAACTTTTTACAACAATTTCTCTTTGCCAAAGCCTCTCGCATCACCGATGAAATGGTTCAGGCGTACCTCGCATCTGCCCTCCAACCCAATGCAGACTATTCAGCTTTAGCCTCACTCAAAGGCGATATTTTCTTTGACCTCGCTCTCTATATGGAGCAGCTTACGGTGCCGACTCACTTTATTTGGGGCACCAACACGCGTTTCAATACCCCTAAGTTAGGCCGACGACTGGCCGCCCTAAACGGTGACGCCGTGCAGCAATTTACTGAGATTCCAGATGTTGGGATTTTGCCTCACTTAGAGCAGCCTGCGGTCATCATCGGCATCCTCCAGGCTTGGCTCAACCAAGCTCAAACTAATGCCAGTGGATAGACCGCCATCCTCACTCTTGTGTTGATTCTGGGCTGCTGAGCCAGGGCTGAGCCAACCCATACACCGCTGCACTCGCCAACATTCCCGGCAGCACTTCGTATACGTCTTGAGATAACCCCAGGCCGACCCGCCAAACCAGAGCCGTTATGATGCCAACGCCCATCATGGCGATCGCCACCGGAGCCGGGAGAGGACGCTGCATCACCCGCACCACCATAATCGGGCCTAGGCTTGCGGCCAGAGCGGCCCACGAGAAGGTTACCAATATGAAGACGCTATCGGTGCTGACAAGAGCAAACAGCAAGACAATGCCAACCATCGCCAAGGTGCCCAACTTTGGCCCCCAGGTGCTGCGTCCGGCATTGGGCAACAGATCTTGAGTCAGCGCCGCAGAACAGGACAGGAGCTGAGCATCAGCCGTAGAAATGGTGGCGGAAAACAGACCCACGAGTACCAGCCCCACCAAAATGGCAGGCAGTAGGGCGATCGCCAATTCAGGCAGCGCCATCTCGGCATCGGCCAGCCCGCCTAAGTCAGGTAATAAGACGCGCGCGGTTAACCCAACCACGGCTGCGGCTACCGAAAACACCGCATTAAACACGACATAAATATTACGCGCAGTGTTGACTTGCTCCACAGAGTCGATCGCCATCGCCCGCACCATGATGTGGGGCTGACCCACCACTCCAAAGCCAGCAACCGTCCAAGCAATGACAAAGGGCACAAAGCCAAATCTGAGGTCATTGGGAAAAAGGTCAGTCAAAGTCGGATCAATCTGATTGAGCTGAGCCCACAAGCCATCTAAGCCACCACTAGAGGCGATCGCCACGGCAGAGAGCAGCAGCATCGACCCCATCATCAAAATCGACTGCACCGAACCCACCCAAATCGAAGCCCGAATGCCCCCAGAAACGCAGTAAATAGCCACCACAGCAGCGCCAAACACAACGCCTAGCCAAGCATCCCAGCCAAACAGCACCGTGAGCGCCTTACTGCCTGCTTGCAGTTGTGCTGCGGCGTAAGCTCCCAAAAACCCTAGGGTGATCAGAGCCGACACAATCGTAATCCAACGGCCTCCTGAGCCATGGCCTAAAAACGCAGACACCGTTTCAGAATTTGAAATCTCTGAGGCTTTTCTTAACCGCTTGTGGACAGACAACCAGGCCAGCCCATCGCCCAAAATATAGCCCACGGTCAACCAGATTGCGGAAACCCCGACTTCGTAGGTGAAGCCGATCAGTCCGATAAACATAAATCCGCTATTGCCCGTCGCCACTGCCGACAACGCGGTCAACCAGGGATTCACCCCTCGCCCTGCTAAAAGATAATCTTCGGTGGTGTCTTTTTTTTGACTCCCAGAATAAATACCAACCCCGATAAATAGGGAAATAAACACGATGAACGTGATTGAAATTGGCGCTTGATCGGTCATAACCCTACTGCTGAATCGGCTGGCAACTGAGCACTATTCAACAGAGAACTCAGTTACATTTCTTAATAGTAACAATCCTGCCCCTACCCAAACAGGTAAGAACAGGATGTCGAGAGGATCAAGCCAATCAAACTGAGTGGAGAACGCCCCTAAAGCACATGCAACCCGTCATTCAGCTGCGCGTCAGTCCCAGACACTGCCACATCTTCAGTCTGGCTAGGGTGCTGCTCTAAAGCCACCTCTGGTGCAATTGGCCTCAGCATGGGCGTGCGGGTTACAGAATCATTCGCAAGTGTAAACAGCGGATTCGACAAGATGCCTGCAATCGACGTGGTAATCAGCGTCAAGACAATCGCCACCTGCATCGGCCGCATTCCTGGGAGAGTCCAGCGTGTTTCAGGATAATTTTTCACAGATTCAGACATCTCGTGGGGCTCTTTTACCACCATCATCTTGACGACGCGAATGTAGTAGTAAATCGAAACGACACTCGTCACCAGACCCACAAGAACTAGACCATAGGCTTGAGCCTGCCAGCCCGCCCAGAATAGATAGATTTTGCCAAAGAAGCCTGCCAATGGTGGAATTCCTCCCAGTGACAATAGGCAAATACTCAAGGCTAAGGTTAGCAACGGATCTTTCTGATACAGACCGCTGTATTCGGTGATCTCATCGGTTCCTGTATTGAGCGAGAAAAGAATAATGCAGGCAAATCCGCCGAGGTTCATGAACAGATAAATCATCAGATAGAAAATCATGCTGGCATAGCCCGCATCCGTTCCGATCACCAGACCAATCATGACAAACCCGGCCTGACCAATGGAAGAGTAGGCCAGCATCCGCTTCATGCTGGTCTGAGCCAGGGCAACGACATTGCCCAAAATCATGCTCAAAATAGCTAGAGCCGCCAAGACAAACCGCCACTGGTCAGAAACCAAAGGAAAGGCAGTCACGAGAATCCGAATTGCGAGGGCAAAACCTGCCGCTTTGGAGCCGACCGAAAGAAACGCCACCACCGGAGTTGGAGAACCCTCATACACATCCGGTGTCCACTGGTGAAAAGGAACTGCCGCAATCTTAAAGGCGATACCTGCAATCACAAACACCAAGGCGATAATCAAACCAATGGGCTCTTCTCCGCTGATCATGTGGGTGGCGATCGCCGTCAGACGAGTCTCTCCACCCGACAGCCCATAGAGCAAAGACGAGCCGTAGAGAAAAATAGCAGAACTAGCTGCACCAATCAGGAGATACTTCAGCGCTGCTTCGTTAGAGCGAGGGTCGCGCTTCATATACCCCGTCAACAAATAAGAGGAAATACTCAGCGTTTCTAGGGCCACAAAAATCGTCACCAGCTCGTCAGCGCCCGCCAGCATCATGCCGCCAATCGTAGCGGTCATCAAGATAACCAAAAACTCTGCAAGGGCTGTGCCCGACTGCCGCACATAACGAACCGACATCAGCACCGTAATTGCAGACGACAAGGCGATGATGCCTCGAAAGATGACGCTCATCGCATCACCGTTGAAGCTCCCCAAAAAACCAATCGGGTCTGCAATATTCCACTGAAAATAAAGCGCCCCGACCGCGCCCAAAAGTCCGGCGACAGAGACATAAGGCGTCCAATGGTAAGACCGCGATCGCCCCACGATCAAGTCGCCAACCAAGACGATGAGCAATGTTCCTAGGACAATCGCTTCGGGCAAGATTGTCCCCGCGTTTAGCTGGGCAGACAGACTGGCAAAATCCATATATTCCCTATATCAAGACGCATCTACGCTAACGGCTATGTCTGTGACTGTATATGTCTGTGACTGTGCCATAGTAGCAGGCCACCCCATTGAGATGCCAGCCTACCATGGCTCATCCACGTCTTATGTTAGACCAAAGTCTTAGCCCAGATCTGAGTCTGAGAATATGACCTGAGCTACTATGGCCTGAAACTAGTGGACTGAAACTAGCACATGGTTTGCCATAGCCAAGAAGACTATCAAAACTTAGGCCAAAACCTAGGTTTTATTAACAAAACCTCAGATTTTCTAAGACTTAGAGGCTTTTCTGAGACTGAGATTTCTGAGACTCAGAGGCAATTGAGCATCGCCGCTTGCAAACCATGTTCATGACATGTTCATGAACTGTCATATCGCATAATACCGCGCCAAATCTGTGTATGGAGTCCATACCGTGAATACCGCTCTTGATTTTTGCTAATAACAGCTATATGTAGAAATAGGGGAGTGAAGATACAAAAGCATCGACTGTTCGAGTAGAGACTCAAAAGCATCGACTGGTCATCAAGCGACTCACTGATTAGTCCTTGACCATGGCTCTGCCCCCAAGGAAACGCTTAGATTCGGTTTTCGGCTCTATAGACCTACATCGCGAAGATTGTGTTAACAATTAGTTTTATAGCAGCGCCTCGTAAAGACGAGGACAAGTGAGCGGTCTGAGTTATCATTTGCTGCAACCGATATCTAAAACTGATCTCAATCCCTGTCTTCTCGCTAGTGCCACTTTCCTGATAGCTCGTTATCCCAGTCTCTCAGGCCAGTCTCTCGGGCCAGTTTTTCAGAATTGAAGTAGCATCACTTTTTATTAATCACGTCTCAAAAAACTTAATCAGAAACCCATGTCAACTCTGGTCATCGTCGAATCTCCCACTAAAGCCAAGACCATTCGTAACTACCTGCCCTCGGGCTATCAGGTCGAAGCCTCCATGGGTCATATTCGTGATTTGCCCCAATCTGCCAGCGAAATTCCCGCATCCGTCAAGGGTGAAGCCTGGTCAAAGATTGGCGTCAACGTCGAGGCCAATTTCGACCCGCTGTATGTCATTCCCAAAGACAAGAAAAAAGTCGTCAAATTGCTAAAAGACGCGCTGAAGAACGCCGATGAGCTTGTTCTGGCGACAGATGAAGACCGGGAAGGCGAAAGCATTAGCTGGCATCTGCTTCAGGTGCTGAAGCCTAAAGTGCCGACCAAGCGCATGGTGTTTCATGAGATCACCGAAGAAGCGATTCAGGCCGCCCTGCAAAATTGCCGAGATATCGACGATCAGCTCGTTCATGCGCAAGAGACGCGTCGTATTCTTGACCGCCTTGTGGGCTATACCTTGTCTCCCCTGCTCTGGAAAAAAATTGCCTGGGGGCTATCGGCGGGTCGAGTTCAGTCTGTCTCAGTTCGGCTTTTGGTTCAGAGAGAGCGACAGCGGCGAGCCTTTCACAAAGGCAGCTACTGGGATCTGAAAGCGTTTCTGCAAAAAGACAACAATCCATTTGATGCGAAGCTCGTTGCGCTCAACGGAACTCGCCTTGCCACGGGCAGCGACTTTGATGAGTCTACCGGGCGCATTACAGAAGGGCGCAATGTCGTCCTGCTGAATGAAGAAGAAGCCCATGCGCTACAGGAGCGGATTCAGTCAGGGCAGTGGACGGTTAGCAACATCGAAGAGCGATCATCGACTCGCAAGCCTTCGCCTCCCTTTACAACGTCTACCCTGCAGCAAGAAGCAAACCGCAAAATCAGGCTGTCGGCTCGTGACACCATGCGGACAGCTCAAAGCCTTTATGAAAACGGCTACATCACCTATATGAGAACGGACTCCGTCCATCTCTCACAGCAGGCGATCGCCGCTGCTCGCTCTTGTGTGCAGGAAAAGTACGGCAGTGATTATCTCAGCCCTAAAGCTCGACAATATTCCACCAAGTCTAAAGGAGCCCAAGAAGCTCACGAAGCCATTCGTCCGGCAGGCCAGTCGTTCCGCACTCCCCAAGAGACAGGTCTGAGCGGACGAGAATTAAACCTCTATGAATTGATTTGGAAACGCACCGTTGCCACCCAGATGGCAGAAGCGCGCCAAACCCATGTCGCTGTTCAGATTCAAGTGGAGGATGCTGAGTTTCGTGCATCTGGCAAGCGGATTGATTTTCCAGGATTTTTCAGAGCCTATGTTGAGGGCTCGGATGACCCTAATGCAGCCATCGAAAATCAGGAAGTGATTCTTCCACCATTGGCGATCGGAGACGTTATAAACTGCTCTAACTTGGATGCGGTAGGTCACGAAACTCAGCCTCCGGCTCGTTATACGGAAGCATCGCTGGTCAAGACTCTGGAGAGCGAAGGTATTGGTCGGCCCAGCACCTACGCCACCATCATTGGCACTATCGCCGACCGGGGCTATGCCCAAATCAACAACAACAGCCTGATTCCTACATTCACAGCCTTTGCCGTCACGGCACTGCTGGAAAATCATTTCCCTGATTTGGTAGACCCCAGCTTTACGGCTCATATGGAGCAGACCCTAGACGAAATTTCTACTGGAGATGCCGAGTGGCTCCCCTACTTGAGCAAATTTTATCTAGGTGAATTAGGTTTAGAAACTCAAGTCAAAGAGCGGGAAGAGCACATCGACCCTAGCGAAGCAAGGGCGATCGCCCTCGAAGGCATTGACGCCAAAATTCGCATTGGTCGTTACGGTGCTTACCTAGAGGCTCAGCAAAACGACGAGATCGTGACGGCATCCATTCCCCATGACTTGACTCCCTCAGACCTAGACACTGCCCAGGTTGAGTTGCTGTTGCGCCAGAAGACAGAAGGCCCTGACAAGGTCGGCTTTCATCCTGAAACGGGCGAAGCCATCTATAAACTGATCGGCCCCTATGGCCCCTATGTGCAGCTTGGGGATGAAGCGGAGGGTAATCCTAAGCCGAAGCGCGCCTCCTTGCCAAAAGGGATGAAGCTAGAGGATCTGACCCTAGAAACTGCGGTCGGGTTATTGGCATTGCCTCGGCTGTTGGGCATGCATCCTGACACGGGCTGCAAAGTGCAAGCAGGGCTAGGACGGTTTGGCCCCTACGTGGTGCATGACCAGGGCAAGGAAGGACGAGACTATCGTTCTCTCAAAAAGGAAGATGATGTGCTCACCGTCAGCATAGATCGGGCGTTGGAACTGCTGGCACAACCCAAACGAGGGCGAGGCCGAGGCCAAGCCAAGCCACTCAAAGAACTCGGTGGCCATCCGGCTGATGCAGAACCCGTCAACTTGTTTGATGGCCCCTACGGGCTCTACGTCAAGCACGGTAAGACCAATGCCTCTTTGGCAGAAGGTGAAACAGCAGACTCGATCACCCTCGAAAAAGCTGTCGAACTGTTAGCGGCAAAAGAAGGCACCAAGAAAACTAGCCGTCGCAGCAAAAAGTCAGACTCAGACGCGGCTAAATCTACGACTAAATCTAAGTCTGGCACGACGAAAAAGAAAACAACGAGTAAAACCAGCAAGGCATCATCTGCTGAGAAGACGACTGCCGAGAAGACGACAGCAGGGGCGGCGAAGAAGAGCAAGTCTTCAAAATCCACAGGGAGCAAAGCAGCAAGCAAAGCCACTGCATCCGCGTCTTCAGGTCAATCAAAATCATCTGCGACAAAATCGTCTTCGACCCGTAAGACCGCAGCAAAGAAAGCCACTGGAGCAACATCAACGTCGAGCAAGACGGGTAAACAGAGCAGTTCGACACGAAAGACAAGCACTCCTGCTGAGCCCCAAGAGTCGGCTAACTAGGAGCAATCATCAAGACCATACAAAACGGCCTAGACCTTGCTCAATACATCGTCTAGGCCGTCTTTTTAGCAGGAGGGCGATCGCCCTTCTGCCTCTTCATCTCACGCCTAAGCCGGATAAATCCGCAGCCGACGATTGGGCTCATCGCCAAAGCTGCTGGATTTGAGCCGATAGTGCTCAATCAGCTCATGCTGCATCTTGCGAATCGTCGCAGAGCGAGGCAGTAGCTCCACAGGCTGGCCTTTAGGCAACACAATCTGCTCTACCGCCAATCGAGCCTCTTCGAGGGCTTCTATCTCGTCATCATCGCCATTGCGTGAAAACAGATTCAAATTCACAGGCTCTGATGACCCATCGCTATCGACATGAAGCATCCGCTGCAAAGCTCGAATCACCTGGGGCACGCTGTTAGACTTAACAGTGTGAATCGAAAGCTGCCGCACCTTCGCCATATGCTTTAGCTTGGTATGGTTTTTGACATGCGATCGCAACGCTAAAACCGAATGGGCGCTATCGATATCTTTCGTCAAAATAATCGGCAGATTCAGCGTATGAATCACCTGATCTAGGTTTTGACGACTGACCCCGTAAGGGTAAACACGCAGCGGCAGATCTTCGCCATTGATGCCTATGCCCATCAGGCCAGACTCTACAGCAGTGCTCGTTGCAGCCATAGGATATCGCCCTAACGACTCATCCAGCATCCGATCAAACTGTTGCCGCTCTGCCACCCGCTTTGATGACGTGCCCGGAGCAAAGAGGCGATCGCCATCTCGCCCTCGACTAGGCAGAGGCGACATCCGACCTGTAGAACGCCAGCCCGACACGCCAGCCGAATCTTGAGCATCGGCCAAGGGTCGAATCGGAATTGCACCCGATTGCGATTCCGACAACTCGTGGGTAATCATGACCTTACCCGACTCCGACACCGATCTGACTTGAGGGTTGGGCTGCCGACCCCGCAATAAGCTGTCTACCGTATCCGTCACCTGCTGATGAACGACCCAGCGATGGCGCTCTAGCATCTCAACCGCGACCTCAAAGGTGGGAGGAGCCTTTCGTTCTAAGACACTCTTTTGGCTGCCCCGACGACGAGCCTCGTCATCACCCAGGGTCACAGATTGAATCCCCCCTACTAAATCGGATAGCGTCGGGTTTTTGATTAGGTTCTCAATGCGATTGCCATGGGCCGTCCCCACAAGCTGCACGCCTCGTTCTGCGATCGTTCGTGCGGCCAAGGCTTCTAGCTCGGTGCCAATCTCATCGATGACAATGACTTCGGGCATGTGGTTTTCTACGGCTTCAATCATCACCTGATGCTGAAGCTCCGGACGGGCAACCTGCATCCGTCGAGCCCGCCCAATGGCAGGATGAGGAATATCACCATCGCCTGCAATTTCATTAGACGTGTCGATAATCACAACCCGCTTGTCGAGTTCATCGGCTAAGACACGAGCAATTTCTCGCAGGGCAGTGGTCTTGCCCACACCAGGACGACCCAACATCAAGATAGATTGCCCTGTGCCGACCAAATCTCGAATCATGCCGATGGTGCCAAACACGGCACGCCCCACCCGGCAAGTTAACCCGATAATCTGACCACCCCGATTGCGCATAGCGCTAATGCGGTGGAGGGTTTGCTCGATACCCGCACGATTGTCTCCGCTGAAATGGCCAACGCGGTCGGTGCAGTGACTTAGATCAGCTTCGGTAATCGGTATCTCTGAAAGATATTCTGCTCCGTCTGAGAATCGAGCTTCAGGTAAACGCCCTAAATCCATAACAACCTCAATGAGACGCTCCCGATGAGGGTGACGCTCTAGGCGCGCTCGGATTTCATGGGGAAAGATTTCCAAAAGCTCATTGAGATCGTCAGCAGCGACATGCTCTACAACTTCCAGGGAGTCCATTGCTGAGCTATCCTTCGGCACAGATGAAAAAGGAGTCGGTCGCTTTAATGGAGAATTTCCGCTAAGGGTCATAGGTGATTAAGTTACAACGGTGGATTTGAAAACGGCTCTTCAGAGGGTTATGCAACCGTCTGAGAAGCATGAGACGGTGAACACTAAAATGCTTGGCCCTGAGCACTAAAGACCAGAGAAACCAAAACTAGAGAACCAGGGACAACCCGAGTCGAAGCTGCGCTCGGGACTGCACTCGGCAGCGACCTCAAACATGAATGCAGTAATTCTCGAAATATCTTAATCATTAGCATAGGTATAGTGGATGGTGGGCTGGATAAGCGCGTGAACTACCCCACCTCATAGGAGGGTGGGGCTTCCAAATTCGTTGGGAGTTGCCTTAGATACGGATGACTTACGCCTTCCAACCCTTGGTCTTACACTCCCTCCTTTGGCAGTAGCGCTAGTCCCTAACGCTAATATTCTGAGTCCTTCCTCTCGAATATTGATGGCTGCATTGATATCTCTGTCATGCTTTATACCGCAGTGATTGCACTGCCATGACCGGACATCTAAAGGTAAGCCGCCTATTCGATTGAGACAGACTGAGCAAGTCTTTGAAGATGGAAAGAAGCGATCTACTTCGACACAGCACTTTCCATCTTCTCTTGCTTTATAGTTCAGCATTCTGGTGAACTCACTCCAACTCGCATCGCTAATCGCTTTTGCTAAGTTGTGATTTTTCACCATGTTTTTCACGGCCAAGTTCTCAACGCAGATGACTTGATTTTCGTTCACCATGTTGCGCGATAGCTTATGCAGGAAATCTTTACGGGTGTTGACAATCTTTTCATGCACCCGTGCCACAATCTGCCGTGCCTTTCTGCGAGTGTTAGACCCTTTGACTTTACGGGAAAGCTTTTGCTGCTTCCGCTTCAGGTTCTTAGCCCGCTTCTTGAGGATTCGAGGATTGTCAAACTTTGAGCCATCAGACGTGATAGCAAAGTGAGTCAGCCCAAGGTCGATTCCGACCGCCTTGCCT
>JBARXP010000133.1:0-8349 GCA_049647405.1 Elainellaceae cyanobacterium
ATGTCTTCCAATCGTTCCCGCTGCTCAGCACTTAAACGGATTTTGTTTTCGTCCTTTTTCCCTCGCCCCATCGTCAAACCCTCTATATCAACACTTCCTATTACATCATTTTAGCTGTGTTGATCCACTACAAATAATTAAGATCACCTACTTATTCCAGAAGCGATCTCAACGCCAGAACTACGCCAAAACTATGCTAGTGCTTGGTCTGCAATCATCTGCAATCGTCGGGGTGAAGCCTCATTGCATTCCGTAGAAGGCTTGACTCTCGCGGTAGACACAGCATTAGGCCATTCAACCTGCAAGCTAGAACCTACGCCGCTGAGCGGTTTGGCATGTCATTGCCTACGCCTACGAGTTGATTCGACTGTGCCACATTCATGCTCTCAACTTGAGCAGCAATAACCTGAATTTGATTCAATAACTCGTTGATCTGGAGCGCTTGAGGATTTGATTCTGCTAAATGGCGCGATGACTTGTCTGGTTGCCCCATTGACTCTTGCTCGACAGCATCTGCACGGGCTCCATAACTTAATGTTTGAGCTAAATGTCTAGGGTGGGTCGCAGCATGATGAACGTGTGACCGATTTTGAGCAGGCGTGTCTAGGGCATTAATCTGATTCTTTGCTGGTTCGGCTACAGCTTTAATACTTGAGGTCGCGAGTTCAGATGAGGGTTGAGCTGAAGCGTTGTCATCAGGCTGAAGAAATGAAGATAGATTGAACGCCTCAATCCGTTGCTCTGAAAACTTGATGCTCTCAACCAGAGCAACCTGTTCGTCAACTTGCTTCTTCATCGACAGCAGCTTATCTTCTGCTTCAGAGAGTTTTTGAGAACACTGCTTCCAGCCTAAGCCTGCTAGGCTGACGGCTCCGACACCCAAACTAATGCCCATGGTTGTCAGCAGGTAGGGTGCTGCCAGATCTCGAACCTCCCCGACAAATACAGCAGATTCGTTAACCTGAACCTTCACGTTTTTCTGCCCAAAACCCGCTAAGGGCAGAGTCATAAGGCAAAAAACAGTGCCGGACAACAGGCAAGAAGAAAGCAGATGACGGGGAAAACTCATTGAAGAACCTCGCTGTATAAATTTCCGCGCTACCAGGAATCCAGAAATAGACTCTCTCTGCGAAAATACCCGGTATGAAGTGAGCCGTTAATACATAAGTAACATCCATCTCCGGGAAACTATGTATGCGCAGAATAAAGTTCTGCACTGATTTTGTAAATATTCTGAAAAGAGAACGTGGAAGCGGGAAGCCTCGAATAAAGCTGTAACGATTATCTGTAGAGGATTGTAAGCGCGATCGCCAAGCTCTGAAAAGTAGTCATTTGTTGAGTAATTTTACTCAATTGTGTTTGGGGTTGAGTTTGAGAGAAGGATACAGTCCAGGGGTTGTTAGAGTTGGGAACGACATGGAACGGCTCTCAGGTTTGTAATCTTAAGAATGCGTGACACGGATATCGTTGAGCCAAGCTTCTACCCGTTGACCCATGGCATCTAGCGAATAATGTTGCTCGGCATGATGACGGCAGGCTTGGCGATCGATTGTGTCTAAACGGGCGATCGCCTTTATCAATCCTGAGACGCTATCAGGCTCCACCAGCCATCCGGTCACACCCGGTTCGACAATCTCAGCAGGGCCACCCCGACGATAGGCAACCACAGGAACTCCACAGGCGATCGCCTCAATCGCCACATTGCCAAAGGCTTCAACCCATTTGGGCGTCATCACCATGCCACGGCAGCGCCCAAGCTTGGCTTGCAGCTCCTGGGTCGAGAGAAACCCTTGATAGTGAATCGGCGCATGGGGATACGTGTCTTGGATGTGTTGCCAGTACGCTTCATCGGAGATGGCACCAAAAATATGAAGCGGCATGTTGATTTGTTGGGCAGCAGCCACGGCATCCTCTAGCCCTTTTTCGGGAGCAATGCGCCCGACCCACGCCAGAATGGGGTCAGAATCGGGCTGAAACTGATACTGAGACAAATCAAAACCGTTGCCCAAACAGCGACAGCGATCGCCAAAGGCAAATGTTTCGGCCTGGGCTTGGCTGTGAACGCCAATGGTGCCGGGGAATGCATCGAGAGTTTTGGCGATCGCCCCATCCATCACATCCGTCAGCGAGCCCATGCTGACGAGATGAGCCACCGGGCAGTCGAGCCAATCCGATAGGTAAAACGGCAGCCAGTCGTAAGCGAAATTAACCAGCACATCAAACTCGCTCTGCACCTGGCGAGCATAGGCCCACATTTCTGCCAACACAGCCTGTTTCGGAATCAGAGCAGGCGTATGGCGATCGTGGTTTTGAGCGGTGGGTTGGAGCGTTCCGTCGATTTCAACCAGCGGCACACCGGGCAAATCTTGGAGCACCGAACCCCTGGGAGCAACGATCTGAATCTGGTGCCCCCGCTGGTGCAGGGCTTGAGCTATGTTTTTTAGCGTCAGTTCAACCCCTCCACCTAGTCCTGAGCCTAGCGGCCCTACCGGAGTTGACATCAGGAGTAGACGCAGGGGGGAAGACTGTTGAGCCGATGGGTGAGACGAGTGAGAAGCCATAGTGATCGGTAATACCGTTGGAGGTTTTCTAGCGTCTGAAGAGAGAAAGTCTGAGGCGATCGCGGCGACAAATGGTGCAATAGATTTCGAATCATGAACGAAGCGTTTAACTCTGACAAGCCTCAAATTGAGACTCAAATGCCCAATGAAAGGAAATTCCACTCCACTTAAAGGCTGACTGATTTAGATAAAAAATTGATATAAAGCAGACGTAGCAGAGTATAAAAACTGCCAATTTCGGGATTCCTATGGAAAGCACGTTCTCAACGCTGAATATTAATCGCGCTCTCCTTTCGCTCTCCTTTGGATGGGTCTGTGCTGATGGGCTCCAGATCCTCCAACGAGAGGCTAGATTGAGCCTTGCCACATCACTTTATAAAATTTGAATCAGGGTAACAAACGCGTCGAAGAGGACATTTCCAAAACAAGTGTATGTGCAAGAATTAGTGTGATTTGCGCAGTTTCGGCCCCGCTCAACTTCCGAGAACTGTTCGTGCTGCATCAGGGCGATCGCAGCCGGAATCAGGTGTGGCGATATCTAGCCCAGACCCTCCGGCAACATGCCCAGAATGTAACCAGAACGTGACCCGTTTATCTGTCCAATTTTCTACCACAAATACGCATGAAGCTACTCTTTGGCCGTTCGTCAAAATCATCTCCAGATCCATTGCCAGACGCTTCATCTGAGCAGGTTCAGGGTTTAGGAACGTTTGGCGGTGTCTTTACTCCATCCATTCTCACCATTTTGGGGGTCATCATGTACCTCCGCTTTGGCTGGGTGGTGGGCAATGTTGGCCTGCTCGGAACGCTGATTATTGTGACACTGGCCACGTCTATTACCTTTTTGACAGCACTCTCTGTCTGTGCGATCGCCACCGATAGGGTGATTCGTGTTGGCGGAGCCTACTACATGATTAGTCGCTCCTTGGGCATCGAGACGGGCGGAGCCGTCGGCATTCCCCTCTACTTTGCCCAGGCGCTTTCTGTGGCTCTGTACACACTCGGTTTTGCAGAAAGTCTCTCGGCAGTTTTTCCGGGGCTAAGTCAGGTCTTGGTGGCGTTGATTACGACGCTGGGAGTCGCTATCTTGGCGCTGACCTCAGCTGATCTGGCAATTCGGGCGCAATATTTCATTATGGTGGCGATCGTCCTATCCATCGTGACTCTCATGTTTGGCCCATCTCTCCCTGGCGTCGAGCCGCAGATGTGGTCGATTCCCGACACTGAGGATGGATTTTGGACGGTGTTTGCGGTCTTTTTCCCAGCGGTGACGGGCATTATGTCTGGCGTCAACATGTCGGGAGACTTGAAAGATCCGACCAAATCTTTGCCCGTCGGTACTTTGGCCGCTGTGGGCGTGGGCTATGTCATCTATATGCTGTTGCCGCTCATTCTTGCCTTTCGAGCAGACACCGCCAGCTTGATTAGCGAACCGCTGGTGATGCAGCAGCTTTCATTTTGGAGTCCGGCTATTTTGCTGGGGGTTTGGGGAGCGACCCTATCGAGCGCCATTGGCAGCATTATGGGTGCCCCTCGGGTGTTGCAGGCGCTGGCACGGGATGGCGTCTTGCCTAAAGCCTTAAAGGTTCTCGGCACAGGCAGCGGACGCAACGACGAGCCTCGCATCGGCACAGCCGTCACTCTTTTTGTGTCTGCCGCTGCTGTCTGCATTGGCGATCTCAACGTGATTGCGCCTGTGCTGACGATGTTTTTCCTCACGACCTACCTGGTGCTCAACGTCTCCGCTGGCATCGAGGGCTTTCTGCAAAGTCCGTCTTACAGACCCACATTCCGCGTTCCCTGGATTTTCTCCATGTTGGGAGCGGTCGGTTGTCTGTCGGTGATGTTTTTGATCAACGCCGTGGCAACGGTGATTGCAGCGGCGATCGCCCTCGGCATTTTCTTCTGGCTCCAGCGCCGAGAACTCGAAGCCACCTGGGGAGACGCCCGTCGCGGCTTGTGGATGGCTCTGCTGCGGACTGGAATTTTGCAGCTCGACCACGTCAGCGACACCAAAAACTGGCGGCCCCATATTCTCACCCTGTCTGGCTCGCCCTCGCGGCGCTGGTCGCTGGTCGAACTGGCCGATGCTCTCACCCACAACCGAGGCTTAGTTACGGTCTCCAGCGTGTTGCCCGCAGGTTCTCGCGATGTCGGCCAGCAAGCCGCTATGGAAGCCACCATTCGCGATTATCTAGAGCGGCGGGGCGTTCGAGCCTTAGTGCGTTTGGCAACGGCAGCTGATCCGTTTGACGGTGCAGTGCAGCTGATCGAAACCTACGGCATCGGCCCCCTTGTACCTAACACCATTGTCTTAGGCGATAGCGAAAACCCAGAACGTCGCGACAGCTATTGCAACCTCATCGCCCAGACCCATCGAGGCCATCGCAATGTCGTGATTTTGCGAGAAAACGAGGCGCGTGGCTTTGGTAACCGCCAACGCATCGATGTTTGGTGGGGAGGGATGCAGTTTAACGGTGGGCTGATGCTGCTGCTGGCCGATTTGCTGCGCAACAACATCGCTTGGCGCAACGCCGATATTTGCCTCAAGCTGCTGGTGCCCGATGAGACCGCAGCCCAGGCGGCTCAGCTCAATGTTGATCGCATGGTGCAGCAGATTCGCATTTCAGCCATGTCTGAAGTGTTGGTCGCGAATGGTCGTCAGTTTAATGAGGTGTTGCATGAGTCGTCGGCCTTTGCCGATCTGATCTTTTTAGGCATGGCCTCGCCTGATGTGATTGAAAACTATGCCGATTACTATGCAGGGCTGCAACAGCGAACAGCGAATCTGCCTACGATCATTTTTGTCTTAGCCTCAACTAACTTTGCGTTTACCGATGTGCTGAGCGAGAAATAGAGTCAGGTCTATCGCTGAGTTCAGGGCGATCGCCCTTCCGCATCGTTGTTGAAGCAGAGGGCGATCGCGTTGGTGCGGCCAACATCAAGTCTCCAAAAAAAGCTCCTCATCAAAACTGACGTTCAAGAAGCGATACAAAGATTATTCGGAGACGCACATCTGAACCTATTGATCACGGCAAGATATGTCAGGTTTGAAGTTCAACGCAAAAGTGGAACAATTTATGTAAGAAGAAGGCAGAAGAAAAACGGCAGCAAAAAGTCTTAGTTCTGCTGATTAGGTTTGTTGGATTTATATTTTTAACGGAAAAGAATCTCAAATCTCTTTCGTCATAAATACACTGTTTGGGTCTTCGATATAGTCTGCAAAAGGACCTCGATATTCAAACCCATACCGGAGATATAGCGATCGCGCCGGGGCAAATTCAGGCATCGCGCCAGTTTCCAGATTGAGGCAGTTATAATCACGCTGCTTTGCTTCTGCGATGATGTGTTCAAGAATTCTGGATGCAATTCCTTTTCGCAAGTGAGTCTTGGCCGTCCGCATTGATTTGATCTCACCACTTTTGGAATTCAGCTCTTTCAGCGCTCCACAGCCGAGCAGATCATCTCCCTCCCATGCCGACCAAAACGTAATCTCAGGCGATCGCAACGCGCTTAAATCGAGCGCATGAACGCTTTCAGGCGGAGTGATTTCATGCATATGCTTGAGATGTTCTCGCAGAAGATCGGCAATTTGCTGACCTGTCAAATCATCGTCACGAATTTGCACTAGACCTCTCTCCTTAGTGATGGAATTAGTGGCGATCGCCTCCACTTTAGTTCCGCATATTTATGAACTTTATGAACTCAATTTTGCCTGAATCTCTAAGTGTCGATCGACCCCTTCTAAGGCATAGCGATTGTAGCCATTGCGCTGAATATTCGCTTCCAAATATTCGACTCTAGAATCAGTTGCGGGATGAGTTGAGAGATATTCAAGGGGCTCTGAAGAAGCATTTTGATCGAGCGTTGTCATAAAGTTGCGCAGACCATCGGCAGCATAGCCTGCCGTCGCTAACACACGATTTCCTAAAATATCAGACTGTCGCTCTTGGTTCCGACTATAGTGGAGACTCACTAACCCCATGACAAAATCACCCATGGGAATTTCATCGGCAAACTGAGCCAGTAAATTGTCTCTAAACATACTTTGTATTCCATGGGACAAGACAGAGTGAGCCACTTCATGGCCCATCAGCCCCGCTAGTTCGGCCTGAGAATTTGTCGCTAAAATCGCGCCTGTATTAACAAAAACTTTGCCTCCAGGTAACGCAGACGCATTGATTGCAGGATTTTGAACGACGTAGAATTCATAATCAAAATCTCGACCCATAAGTTGAGCCACTTCTAACCCCAACTGGGTCACATAATCAATGACCTCTTGATCGTCTACTAAAGATAGCTGTTGGCTATAGTCTTGGGCGATCGCCGCACCAAACTCAGACTCGCTGGCTAACATCAATCGCACAATTTCAGCCGTTTCAACCGCTGCATCCCAAGACTCCCAAGGCGCTTCTCCCGTTAAAATATTGCCCACAACATTGGCAATTCCGCCCATAATTCCTCGGCGTCTGCGAGATCGTGCAAATTTCTTCAACTCATCTTCTGCAATCTCTTCAAACTCTGGAGCCTGGGGATGATCTAAATTAAGTAGGGCAAACTCACGGGCGGCAATAGACGCTTCTAGATGGTCATCTTCTTCCTCTAGGGCTAAGACTTGCGCCATCACAATTTCAGCTGAATAGGGATACATCGCTGCGGCTTGTTCGAGCAGGGCGATCGCCTCATCTTCGCGATCTTCTTCCTGCAATATCTCCGCAAGTTGCAAAGTGGCCGGAATAAATTCTGGCTGACTTTCTACAACGGGTTGTAATGCTTGAACCGCGATATCTTCATCACCCTCATCAATTGCAGCTTGGGCGTTATTCCAATACGCCAACATCTCAGGAGTGAGGAGTTCTGCCTCATAGATGGGGTCAGCAATTTCAGTCCAGGAGCTTTCGTCAAACTCAGGTTTGACTTGACGATAGAGTTCTTCTGCTGCAGCAAAATCTCCTTGACGATAGAGGCGATCGCCTTCTAAAAAAGTTGCAAGGCGATCGCTCGGGGCGATCGATGAAGCATGAATATCACCGCTACTGGATAAACCAGAAGAGGACTGTGCAAGCTCAACCTGCGGCACTTTTGAATGAACAGATTGTTGCGGAGAAACCAGCAGTTGCCAGTTCAACACGGTGAGAAAGAGAGTGCTTAAAACAACCAGTAGAAATCGATGAAGGCGTTTCATTGTAGATGCTCGTTAACTGATGGGGGCAGATTCAGAATTAGGACATTATTCTCTAAGTAGGTGGACATAATCAAATGATGCCGTAGGGTGTGTTGCGGCGACAGCCCAACGCACCGTCTCACAGGGTTTTGGTGCGTTACGCTGACGCTAACAGCACCCTACAATATCTGAGACTACCTACTTAAACAGTTTGAATCTATCGCAACGCGTTGTCTGGATTCAATCGCATGAAACGAAGGAATAAAAATTTAATAAAATTCAACGTTCTCGGTAGGGTTGCACAGCCGTCTGATTCTTCGAAAAATCAGCCATGGTGAGTCAATAAGTTCAGAATCCTGAATATTCATAATCACTTTGTCAAATGGCGAATGGGCCATCATCGTGGACAATATAGCGTGTAGTTCCACTGTGTATTTGTAGTCTGATTTCCAGTAATGATGACATCGACCCGACCCGATCGCCCTGAAAATGGCACCGAAAGCCTGCCATCTCCTGAAATGAACCCTGTGTCTAAAATCTCGCGTCCTTCATAGATCAGCTGAACGCGATCAGGAACGGCAAACATTTCATAATCGATTTCGATTTCACCGCGATTACTGCCCA
>JBARXP010000134.1:0-6526 GCA_049647405.1 Elainellaceae cyanobacterium
TCTGGACGGTATTTCGAGGATTTTTGGGTTTGATTCACAACAACTCTATTGGAGTTTTCTGCGGAAATCAGTAAGATGACGTTGGATTAATTTTTGCCCCAAACTTTAATCCAAATCATGAAATCCAAAGAACATGCCCGAAGATGGGCTGATGATGTGGGTTCGCGATTGATGATGTGGCGTTTTTGCTGCATCAGTGCTGAAACAACGTGCTGACGTGATGTGTGAGGCGGAAAATTGAATGATGAACATCAAGCTGCTGAGATGGTTGCCTGGGTCTGCGTTGGGAATTTTACTGTGTGCGAATCCTGGATATGCCTCATCTGAATCGACCCCGTCCAGATCAGTAGAGGCGATCGCCAATCCCCTCGACTCATCAAGTCCAAAACTTACAGAAGTCAATCAACCGGAAAGCCTGACATCTCGCACTCAATTTTTCGTCATCCGCTCTCCTGAAACTCTGAATTCGGGAATAGCTGCTCCCGAATTCGGCAATTTAGGATTCTCCCAAATTTCAGAGCTTACCCTGCCCACTCAAACCGCGCTTGAGCTAGCTCAGCAGCCCAACCCCAACGAAGATCGCTTTTTGCAGCCCACGCCTGAGCCGCTGCCGCCCGACACCGAAAGCGAGTCTGAACCTCTCCCCGAAACCCCAGAACCGGAACCCGAACCCACCGATCCCGATGCGGTTCAGTTTCCGATCACGACGGTAAATGTCACAGGCAGCACCGTCTTCGACGAAGAAGACTTTGCCCCGATTACCGCTGAAGTCGAGGGGCGATCGGCAACGCTTAGCGAGTTACAGGCCGTTGCTGACGCCATCACGCAGCTTTATTTGAACGAAGGCTATCTCACCAGTCGCGCCATTCTCGTCGATCAGGTGATTGACGATGGCACGGTCGTTATTCAAGTTGTAGAAGGTCGCATTGGCGAAATCGAGATTGAAGGCACCGAACGCCTCAGCCAAGACTACATTCGGCGGCGGGTAAGACTGGGGGCAAACGTGCCCTTGCGCACCGATCGGCTCGAAGATCAGCTGCGCTTGCTGCGAGCCGACCCCCTGCTTGACAACGTGGAAGCTAG
Organism: Elainellaceae cyanobacterium; assembly: GCA_049647405.1. Lineage (GTDB taxonomy): Bacteria > Cyanobacteriota > Cyanobacteriia > CAKZMO01 > CAKZMO01 > CAKZMO01. The sequence continues at coordinate 1,084 of JBARXP010000134.1, forward strand.
CCTCAGAGCCGGCGACGAACTGGGTGAAAGCACTCTCGTGGTGCGGGTTGAAGAAGCCAACGCCTTCCTCGGCACCATTCGCACCGACAACTACTCGCCGCCCAGCGTTGGCTCAGAGCGCATCGGCCTCGACTTTGGCCACCGCAACCTCACAGGCATCGGTGATTCTCTGATCGCGTCTTACACCCGCACGGCTCAGGGCGGTTCCCAGATCATCGACCTCAACTATCGGTTTCCCGTCAATCCGATGAACGGCACGGTGCAGCTTCGCACGGTCATCGATCGCAACGAAGTGGTGCAAGAGCCCTTTGATGTCTTCGATATCGAAGGCGAATCAGAACGCTACGAGGTCAGCTATCGGCAGCCCCTGGTGCGATCGCCCCGCGAAGAGTTTGCTCTCTCAGTTGGGTTTGCCTACCGCGACGGACAAGTGCTGGCCTTTGACCGCATTCCCCTCAGCGTTGGAGCCAACGACCAGGGCGTCACCCGCACCAGCGTCTTTCGCTTTGGCCAAGACTATGTGAGGCGAGATGTGGCCGGAGCCTGGGCGCTGCGATCGCAGTTTAGCCTTGGGGTTGATCTGCTCAACGCCACCGTCAACGAAAACCTGCCCGACGGGCGCTTTCTCAGTTGGCTGGGGCAGGCTCAGCGAGTCCAACGCTTGGGCAACGACCATCTCCTCATCGCCCAGCTCGACTTGCAGCTCTCTCCCGATGCTCTGCTGTCGTCAGAACAGTTTGTCATCGGTGGCGGTCAGTCTCTGCGCGGTTTCCGGCAAAATGCCCGAGCGGGCGATAGCGGCCTCCGCTTTTCTCTCGAAGACCGCATTACCCTCGTGCGCGACGAAGCAGGCTCTTCCACCTTGCAAGTCGCCCCGTTCCTTGATTTAGGAACCGTCTGGAATAATTCGGACAACACCGATCTGCCCGACCAAACCTTCCTCGCAGGCATCGGCGCAGGGATACTCTGGGAAATGCTGCCCGACTTCAACATCCGCCTCGACTTCTCGCTACCTCTCATCGATTTAGACGACCGAGGTGAAAACATTCAAGACGATGGCATTTACTTCAGCGTTCGCTATGACCTCTAGAGTTGAGTAAAAAACCATGCCCAGCCTCAGCTTCCCTACCCCGCCCACCTTTGAGACGGTCAAAGAGGAGCGCCGTCATCGCCAAGAAAGATTAGCCGCTGCCTTTCGGTTGTTTGCCCATTATGGATTTGACGAGGGAGTAGCGGGACATATCACCGTCCGCGACCCTGAGTTTTCAGACTGCTTTTGGGTGAACCCGTTTGGCATGTATTTTGGTCACATTCGGGTGTCAGACCTGTTGCTGGTGAATCACAAAGGTGAGGTGATTGAAGGCGATCGCCCCGTAAATGGAGCCGCGTTCGCGATCCATTCTCAAGTTCACCAGGCGCGTCCTGATGTGACCGCAGCCGCCCATGCTCACTCGCTGTATGGCAAAGCCTGGTCAACCCTCGGACGTTTGCTCGATCCGCTGACTCAAGATGCCTGTGCGTTTTACCAAGACCACGCACTGTTTGATGACTATACAGGTGTCGTTTTAGATCTTGAGGAAGGCAAGCGGATTGCTCACACTCTGGGCGAGAGAAAAGCCATTCTCTTGCGGAATCATGGGTTGCTAACGGTGGGTCATACGGTCGATGAAGCGGCTTGGTGGTTTATCACGTTGGATCGCTCGTGTCAGGCTCAACTGATGGCGGAAGCCGCAGGAAAGCCCGTATTGATTGAACCTGAAACCGCAGAGTTAACGTACAGTCAGGTCGGATCTCATCACATTGGGTGGTTTAGTTTTCAATCGCTGTACGACAAGATTGTGCGGCAGGAACCTGACCTGCTTGAGTAGCCGAGCAAGGTTTTTAACCTATGGCGATCGCACTTCATATTATCTGAAGGTGGGTTATTGATGAATTTTGTAGAAATGGCGATCGCCTCTCATGATGACAGCCTCTTACAATGAAAATGCGATCGCACTCCTATAAGTCATAGACATTGGCTTAGCAGGGTTTCGTTGCCTCAACCCTGCCTACTAGGGTGGCAATCGTACTACTTCCCGCCAGTCTTCGGTTCACCGCTTCCTAGTTTTGTCAATCAAGCAGGCCTCCAAAGAAACCCAAAAGCCAAACAAGTAGAAAAAACACTAGAGTTACTGTGGAAATTACAGTAATTTTGTTACCAAACATACTTTCAAGTATTGCTCGTCTTTGTATTGATGCAAATTCTCTTTCTTTCTGATTTTTGCGTTCCAACTCCCGTCTCTGCTCTAGTTTACGTTGTTGTTCTAACTGTTTTTGTCTTTTACGATATTCTCGTTCCTTCTGTGTAAGAATGGGCTGAGAAATTTCTCCTATCTTCTGATCATTCAGATTCAAAATTGACTGTACCAGCTTTAGCTCTTCTTGAGATTCTCTGTTGAGGGGATATCCATTCTGAGTGATTACATTATTGAGTTTTTGTCTATAACTGCTCAAAGCAATTTGAGCAGAGGTAGAGTTAGTATCGACAGCTATCGTCTTATCCAAAAAGCCGCGCTCTTTCAAGTAAGCTACTCTTTGCAATTGCTGCAATTTTCTCAACGTCTCGATGTAAGGCTTAAATATGTCAAGTGAAGATTCAGATAGTTTGGAAATGTTGAGATCTACAAGAAGACGAGGCTCATAAAATGAGTTGATACTTAGATAATACCAATCCGCTACAAATGAAGCTAATAGCTGGTGAATCAAAACTATGGCTTCACGTATTTGTCGGTAAGCCGTCTTGTCATTCAACCATTTTTTCTTCAAAATCTCGTACGATTGTTCCCAATTCCATGTTGGCAAATCGAACTGGGCAATGTTTCGGCTCTGTGGACTCCAAAAACCAACGTGAAAGTTAGCCTGATAATCAGTCACTTCGCTATAGATAATTGCGGTTGGAACTGAGCCTAGTACGCTTTGAAGGCGCTTTACATCAAGAGCAGAGATTGACTGCTTGAAGTAATCGGCATAGAACAGTGTTGGGCACAAATTACTATTCGGAGAGTAGTTTTTATACAAAAAAGAACTTGTTCCATTGCGTACCTCGGTTGCAAGATTATCACGAAATGAAGTAGGACAAGATTTACTAATTTCTGGAGGTGCAGCCAGAATTAAAAGTTGATGCTTACGTTGGCCTAAAATATCTAGAGTTTCTTGACGGTCTAATTTGGAAAACCAGTTATCCCTATCCCAAGCAGATCTGAGCTCATTTAGTTGATTCTGCTTCAGATTTACTTGCCATTCTCCCAAAAGAATTAATAGCTGCTGACTAAACTGCTGTTGAGCTTGTAGAGCTTGATTCTGTAAAACGTTAGCTTGAGCAAGCTGCCTTTCATAAACCTTTAATGCTTCAACATAGCGTGTATCCGACTTAATAGATTCAACCAGTCCAGGTGCGCTGACTGGTACAAGCTTTGCAGTAGCGAACTGACCACAAGTGGAAGCTAACGACTCTCCTAATCCCGGAGCAAAAGTACTCAAAAAACCAGAATCTACAAAGATAGCTTGAAGAGCAGCAGGCAAAGTGTTAGAAAAAAACTCAAGAATCATAGATAGCCACACCAGAAATAGTACTAACGCTTTAATTAGCTTAGGAAACTCCAAACATCTTTATGTAAATGATTTTGCCTGGAGAAGTTAACACTCCATTGGAAAGAATAAATTACTCCGAATATACATGATTTTCTCTCTACTGACTCGGAGGTGCAGTTTACCGTTGCGGTAGCTGAAACCTTGAAATCGACAGATAAATCTAGACGAGCTGTCCCAACAGATAACCTGAGCGGTCTAACAATGTTATTAGAGAGAAAGTTTCCGCATATTATCCCGATCCACGTAGATCGCAAGAAACGTTCCATATATTCCAGGTATAGTGTACGAAGCTTGCTGAGTTATATTTACTACATGCCAGCTTTACCTGAAAACATATGGAACCAAAACCCAAGAAGCTTTTAGGCCAGGTTCAAGAGGTGATGCGCTTAAATTATGATGCTTAGCGAACCGACGAAACTGACATCCATTGAATAAAGCGATACATTCTGTTCCATAACAAACGACATCCTAAAGAAGCGTGAGTTTGCCTGAGTAAAATTACGTATCGCCCCCTTCCCTATTCTTCTCTCCTGGCTCCTGACTTATCTCTTCCTCTACGGTTGACTTAAACCGACAGTATGCGTATGCTCTTTCATTAAGCTGTTCTCTTGGATAGCTTGTTCAGAACTCAAGAACTTGGCACCATCTGCGAGTGCGTCAACACCCACAGATGGCTAACCCACCGCGACTGATCATGCCAGTCGGGGGGCTAACGGTTTATGGTAAACCGTGGCTACCTCGAATTGCACACAATTGCGGGGTAGCCGAGGGACTGAGTTCTGGTTTCCTTCTGTTGTTTATTTCTACAAGGAACCAGAACCTCATGTTTCAAAACCATTCGGGCGCATTTGCGTCCACAGCTTCCGGTGACAATTTTCCGTCTCATTCTCAATCCAGCCCGCACAACGAACCCGTGCGCCACTTGCTCTACGGTTCGCCCAAAGCCATCCAGATTGTGATCAAAAACCTGCATCAACGCGGCTACGCCGAACCCAACGAGTGGAGTCGTCTCATGCCCACAGAGCGCCCCGGTGAGATGATGTGCATTCTCACCAAAACCGTGCAAATTGAGTAAAGTCTAATCTCAAGGGGTGAGTGCATCAGTGCTCATCTCTTGGGGCGTTGGTTTGCCTAGGCGTAGCCCGTATCGCTCTCTCATAGGCAAGCTAGACAGAGCCAGATACAGGCTAAAGACCTGACAATCTGACTCGGTACGGGATTTCTTCAATGGGTAAATTATCAGAATCCCAGTCATCATATTGAAGCTGGAGCCGTTTCTCGCCTGCATACTCCACTAACCTGCCGCTATATTTCTTGGCTTCAGTCCCCAAGCTCTGAATCTTGACTTTGCCGTTAAACACCGTCGCGCGGGCTAGATAAATCACCAGGTCATCACGCGAGGGGCGGTTGACCGTTGTGCTGGCGGTCAGGTGGGCCAGTCCTCGCTCATCCATTTCTTGGGCGAGGGCCATCGCCGTATTGCGGATACCCCGAATGGCAACGACATTTGCGGCAATGGCCATGGTGATATTGACGCCATCACTCGTGAGAATGACATTGTTCGATAAAAACTGGAAATTTCGCTCGCCCAGGTCATTGCGAATGCGGCGATGGATCAAGTTATTCGGATGGTACTGGCTGAGGGCTCCGGCGATCGCCCCACAGGCCGCCCTGGGTTCTCGCCAGGGAGACTCACGGGTTTTGCCGTAGATTTGCTTGCCATTTTCGCGCAGTCGTCCGACATGGGTTTTTAGGTCAATGGCGACTAGGGAAATAGATTGAGGATTACCCTCATAGAGCCGTCGTTTGAGAT
>JBARXP010000135.1:0-10604 GCA_049647405.1 Elainellaceae cyanobacterium
TTGCCCCAATCAGGGGATGAGCTTGTGGTTCCCCAGTCGGATGTGAAGTAGATATTTTCGCGGTAGTCTTTGTGTAGTCTGTTTGTGGGGGTCTGGAATTCCGGAGTAGAAGAATTCGTGCGGAAAAAGAGACTTATGGAGATACGTCCTGTTTTGTGTCCCCCAAGACCACAGATACCGCAGACAGACGTTCTGAATTAAAAGCTCGTGGTTATGCCCTACTATGCTGCTGTTAAAGCAATGCTGTTGAAGCAATGCTGTTAAAGGAACTGGCCCAGCCAATTTCTATGGGGGCATCGTTTCCATGGGCGCATCGATTTATGCTGCATCCTACTTCTACTCTGTTCACCACGGCGTGTAAGATTGCGCCATCAGGTTTGCTAATTTCACAGGTATGAGTAATTTTCTCTCGGGAGTACGCAGGGTTTGCCGGGGCGATCGCCATCCATTACGCGTTCAGCCAGCAAGCGTTCAGCCAAGATCAATCCGTCGGCAGTTCAGTAAGCGACCCAAAGTCACAAAAGCTTGGCGATCGCCCTTACAGGTCGGATTGTGGGCGATCGCCATAGCGTTGCTCATCATTGCCGTCAACAGTTTGGGCTTTGCCTCAGGGGCAAAGGCTCAACTGCCCATTGATGATGAACCTATAGCTACAGCACCCATTGTGGTCGATGGGCAGCAGTTGTTTGTGCTCACCGAAAAAGATAGCGAATCAGCTCAGGAAAGAGCCAGCCGAATCAACGCTCAGCTAGAAGCGTGGATTAATGCAGGGGTTGCGCCTGAGCTTTCTGTTGATCCTAATAAGTCCGACATCCTCTTTCTCGACAACAACACATCAGCTCAAGACGGAACTGAGTCTGGCGACTTGACTCAAGCAGCGACCGAATCGGACGGGTCTGGGAACTCGACTACAGCAGAATCAGCAAAAGATAAATCACTGCTGTTAACGGTGACAAAAACAGATGCCCTAGTCGCTGGACAAGAACTGCCCACAGCTCGACAAGCCAATGTATGGCGACGCGTTTTAGGCGATGCTTTGAACAAAGCGTTGGAGGAGCGCACTCCTATTTTTCTGCGTCAGGCAATGTTCACAACACTTGCCGTTTTGCTCGTCGTCGTCGTTCTTTACTGGTGGATGCGGCGACTCAAACGGCAAATTCTGCCCCATCCTTTGCACGAGCTTCAGCTTTTTCTCAGCTCACAACAAGCGTCATCTGAAGAATCCCAGCCTTCTCTGACGAGTATCTTGATGAGTTTAGGGCTAAGCATTGTGCAGGTTTGTCTGTGGATTGTGGCTGGCTTATATGTGATCAATCTGTTTCCGCTAACGCGCGATCGCAGCTACGAAGTGTTTCGAGCGTTTATGGATAGTCTGTTTTCTCCCATTTTGCCGTTGGGAGACGATACCTATTCCATCACCGACTTGATTGTGCTGATGGCCGTATTTAGCGGCGTTATTCTGGGTTCTACCGTCGTTGCCAATTTGCTACGAACGCGTATCTTGCGCATGGCGGGGCTAAGCTCTGGTTCGCAAGAGGCGATCGCAGCGATCACTCGCTACGTTTTGATCGCCATCGGCACAATCGTAGTGCTGCAAGTCTGGGGTCTCGATCTCAGTTCGCTTACCTTACTGGCTAGTGCATTAGGTGTTGGTATTGGTTTTGGATTTCAAAACATTGCCAAAGATTTTGGCAGCGGCCTCGTGTTGCTGTTTGAGCGGCCTGTGCAGGTTGGCGACTTTGTCCAAGTCGATGAGTTTATGGGCACGGTCGATCGCATCGGTGCCCGCAGCACCAGCATTAAAACCCTCGATCAGGTGTCGATTATCGTCCCCAACTCCTATTTTTTAGAAAATCAGGTCATCAACTGGAGCCACGAAAACCCCCTATCGCGAATTGCTTTGCCCGTTGGTGTGTCTTACAACGCTGATCCTGAACAGGTGAGAAAAATTCTTCTGCAAGCAGCCGAAGAACATACAGGGATTGTGCGTCTGCCTCATCCGCAGATTTTTTTCAACGGCTTTGGCGATAGTGCCCTTGATTTTATCCTGATGTTTTGGATCGTTGAGCCCAACCGTCAACTCATCATCAAGAGCGATCTCTATTTCAAAATTTTTGCCCTGTTCCGCCAAAACAACATTGAAATTCCGTTCCCGCAGCGCGATCTTCACATTCGCTCTGGGCAACTCCCTGTCGAAGTCAATCACGCGTCTCCGGCGTCTCCCACCGCACCGTCAAATGGAGTGGATGGCAGTAGCAAAAATTAGCCGCAATCGAGCGATCGCACTGCCGATGCGACTATTTTGGGGACGTGTTGAATTTGCTCTCGATTGACCATCAAATTTGTGACAGCTCTGATGGAATGTGATCCCGTTGCAAAAACCAACACGCCTTGTTCCGCCAGCCGTTCTACAAGCATTGGGGCGGCAATGGAAGTCGTGTTAAACCGCACAATATTGGTTTGAATGGTCGTCAGGTCAATTTCAATGCCTGGAATGGATTGCAGCCCCTCGGCCAGCAGTCGGGCGTTGTCATGGTCTTCTTTTAACCGTTCGCGATGATGCTTTAGGGCATAGAGCGCGCCAGCAGCCAGAATTCCGGCCTGCCGCATCCCACCGCCAAACATCTTGCGAAACCGTCGCGATCGCACGATAAATTCTTCAGAACCGACCAGTGCAGACCCCACAGGAGCGCCTAAGCCCTTAGAAAAACAAACGCTCACAGAATCAAACCGACGAGCATAATCGGCTTCAGAAATTCCTGTGGCGATGCAGGCATTCCAAAATCGTGCTCCATCGAGGTGCAGCTTCAGCCCGTGGTCTTGACAAACCTGGGCGATCGCCTCAATTTCATCAGGGGGATAAATGCGCCCCCCGCCGCGATTGTGGGTGCTTTCGAGACAGACGAGCTTGGTTCGGGGATAGTGCTCGTCAACAGGACGCAGCACCGATTCAAGAGCCGCTGCCGTAAAAACGCCGCGATCGCCATCAATCAGCCGACACATAACGCCTGACAACGCCGCAGGGGCTCCGCCTTCGTAGTAGTAAATGTGAGCGTTTGAGTCGAGAACGACTTCATCCCCCGGTTCGGTATGGGCTCGCAGGGCGATCTGGTTCGTCATGGTGCCCGAGGGCATAAACACAGCCGCTTCTTTGCCCAACAAATCGGCCACAAAAGATTCTAAAGCTTGAACCGTTGGGTCATCGCCCAACACATCATCGCCCACCTGTGCATTGGCGATCGCCTCTCGCATTGCAGGCGTAGGTTGGGTCACCGTGTCGCTTCTTAGGTCAATCATCATAGGCTTTAGGGAAGATATAGAGTTGGGTCGAGTGAAGTGAGATTGGAGATGGAGTATCGCATCAGTCACTACTGTTTGCGTCAGTCACCACTATAGGAATGACATCCAACAGCAATCAAATCATGGCGTACATTGGTGGCATGAGCAGTATTGATATATCTAAAATTCAAGCGATTTTGAGTGTTTTCAGACACCGCCCCTTTCATTGTGTATACGATCCTCATTTTGTGTGCGATCGCCATCGGGCAAATTACAAAACCCAATTTCACCAGTTCCTTCAAACTCACTGACCATTAGCTCACTGACCATTAACTCACTGACTATTAGACAATGAAGAAGTGAAGCCTGTACCCGTTACTCAACCCCCCTTCCGATAGCTGACCTCCTGATGACTTGCCCCCTGAGCAGCTTGCGTGAAAGGATTACTCCGTCGTCAATTGAATGAATCTCTCACCCAACGCTTTCAGCAATCCTGCGACACGGCTAGCCAAGAAACCCTGCCCGATTGCGAATGATCAATGATGTTGGATGCAAGTTTGAGAGCCGTATTGAGATAGGTTTTAGCTTCATGAATCCAGCTCTTTCAACGATCCTGACTCACCTCAAGCAGTGTCTTGTAGATCTTTATGGCGATCGCCTATTGCATCTCACTCTTTTCGGCTCCCAAGCTCGTGGTGACGCAGAACCAGAGTCAGACATTGATATCTTGGTCGTGCTGAAGCCTCCTGTCAATCCTGGAGAAGAAGTGAAGAGAACGAGCAGAGAAATTGCTGCTCTTTCACTTCACTATGATGTGGTCATTAGCTGTCTCTTCATGGATGAAACACATTATCAAACTCGTAATGGGCCTCTCCTTCGCAACATTCGGAAAGAGGGAGTTCTACTGTGACAGATGAACAGCAAGAGCTTTTGCTCAAAGCACAGCAAAGTTTAGAAGCTACAAAGCTTCTGCTCACAAATGACTTCCCAGATTACGCTACTTCGCGTGCTTACTACAGCATGTTCTACATCGCAGAAGCATTTCTAGAGGGTGAGGGGCTTTCTTTTTCCAAGCATTCAGCCGTGATTGCTGCCTTTGGCCGGGAGTTTGCCAAAACGCAGCGAGTTCCGTATGAGTTTCATCAGTTTTTGATCGAGGCTCAGGCGCTACGAGCTACAGGTGATTATGGTCAACTCAATGCTATTGCACCTGACCAGGCTGCTGAACAGATCGACCATGCAGAGAAGTTTTTGGTTCTTGCAGCTCAGAAGATTGATTCGATGTAAGCCTGAGCAGTCGTGCGTTGGCTTGCCTGGGCGTAGCCCGTATCGCCCGCTACCACAGCTTGGTTTGATGAGAGGGAATTCATCAACGCTAATCTACATTAGGCGTGCCTTCAGTATTAGGCGTGCCTTGGGTTCCCAGAACAACGAACCGTCTATCTCCTTAAACATCCTCTAAGATCAGATAGACAAGACTTACGCACAACTCGCCTAAACCTGAATAAACTCGTTGAAATTGTGGACGCAGCGTGCCCACCATTGCAACAAGATATCTCAACAAAATGCGTAAGTCCTGATAGCAAGCGCTGATGGCAGAGAGTCACTTCTATGAAATTCTTCAAAAAGCCGGGGCCAGAACTGAAAGATCGAGTTCCTCCAGGCCAGAGTCTAACCAATGGATTTCCGGTACTGACCTATGGCGATACGCCGCCGATCAGTACTGACGCTTGGCAGCTCAAAGTGTGGGGCTGCGCTGCCGAGCAGACCTTTGACTGGGATGACATGATGGCCATGTCCCAGAGCGATTTCACGGCAGATTTTCACTGCGTCACCACCTGGTCAAAGCTCGACGTGCAGTGGACGGGCGTTAAAGTCACCGATTTTATGGAACGGATTGAGCTAAAAAAATCGACAACCCATGTCATGCTCCACTGCTACGGCAACTACACGACCAACCTCACCCTTGAAGATTTTGTTCGGCCTGAAAATTTCCTTGCCCACACGCTGTTTGGAGAACCGCTGCCGCCTGACCATGGTGGCCCTATGCGAGTGGTGGTGCCCCATCTCTACGCCTGGAAAAGTGCGAAGTGGGTCAATGGCCTAGAGTTTCTAAACCATGAAGAACTGGGGTTTTGGGAGCGCAACGGTTACCATCATCGGGGTGAGCCCTGGGCTGTGGAACGGTATGCCGGACGCTAGAGAAGGTTTCGAACGGAGATTACTTTGAAGCGGATAGGGTGCGATCGCCAGTCGGACACAGATCCACCAGTTGGCAGCGATCGCAGGCCGGGTTTCGCGCCATGCACACGGCTCGCCCATGATAAATCAGCCGAATCGACCAGTTTTCCCAGTCGGGTTGGGGCAAGAGCTTCATCAGATCTTTCTCAATCCGAGGCGGGTCGCTGTACTTTGTTAGACCGAAGCGATTGCTAAGCCGCTTCACATGGGTATCGACCGTCACGCCTGCGTTGATGCCAAAGGCGTGAGCTAAGACGACATTCGCCGTTTTGCGGGCGACACCGGGCAGTTTCAGCAGCTCCTCCATCGACCGAGGCACTTCCCCGCCAAACTCATCCACAATCATGCGACATGCGCCCTGAATGTTCTTGGCCTTATTGCGATAAAACCCCGTCGAGCGGACTAACGCCTCAAGCTCGTCGAGAGGAACTGCTGCCATGGCTGGCGCATCGGGAAATTGGCTGAACAGAGCAGGCGTCACCTTGTTGACTCGCTCATCGGTACATTGAGCCGACAAAATCGTGGCAACTAAGAGCTGCACAGGTGTTTCGTAATCGAGCGAACAGATCGCATCTGGATAAAGTCCCTTCAGCCGCTCCAAAATGTCGAGGGCTCGCTGGCGCTTGGTGTAGCGTTTTCGAGAGGTCACGGGTACTGACCTATTGGAAGAAATTTTGGAAGACCGACAGCTGCGTCGTATCGCGGACGATGAGGAAAATTCCTAGTCCTAGCAAGACGATGAGGCCCGTCTGCATGACGTTTTCTTGGAAGCGGTTGGGCAAAGGCTTACCTCGCACTCCCTCGATGATCAAGAAGGCAAGCTGTCCGCCGTCGAGGGCAGGCAGGGGCAAAATATTGATAATGGCTAGGTTGATGCTGATGATCGCGGTAAAGGGAAACAACCGAGACAGGTCATTTTCAGCAAACTGAGCGCCCTGTTCTACAATGCGCACTGGGCCAGCCACCTGGCCAGCCATTTCAGAAAAGTTGGTCGCGAGGGTAATGAACCCCTGAACAATCAACACCGTTTTGTCTTGAAACTCTTGAGCCGCAAACTTTAACACTTCGCCAACGCCACTGGGGCGGCGATAAACGGGTTCTCCGTTGGGGAAGAGCTGGACGCCAATTAAAGCGTCGCCGCTTTCACTCACCTGTGGGGTCACGGTGAAATCAAGTTGGCGATCGCCCCGCATCACTGTAATCGACAGCGGTTCGTTGGGGCTGTTGGCAATGGTCTCTTGCAGGGTCTTGATGGCTGCCGGAGACTCGCCCAGGTCTTCGCCTTCGATCGCCATGATGATGTCTCCAGCCCGAATCCCAGCTTGAGCGGCAGGCGCTTCTTGAGACACGACCTGTGGCACTAGCACCCCAGGCTGGTAGTTGATCCCCTCAGGGACTCCAACGCTGGTGTATTGAGCGACAAAGACGAGATAGGCAAAAATCAGATTAGCAATCACCCCAGCACTGATGACGATCGCCCGATCGAGCAACGGGCGATTTTTGAACAGGTCAGGGTCATCTTGCGCAATTTCACTGTCAGGGTCGTCGTCAGGGAACCCGACATACCCCCCTAAAGGAATGGCCCGCAGCGCATACAACGTTTCTGACCCCTGGTAGCTCCACAAGATCGGCCCAAAGCCAATCGCGAAGTTGTTTACATGAATCCCCTGGAGACGGGCTGCTGTAAAGTGCCCCGCTTCGTGGACTGCAATCAAAAGGCCGAGAACTGCGATCGCCGCTAAAACTGCCATAAGAACCTATGCGATGGACGTGTAACGTAATGTTATCTATTCTAAGGTGATTACTTTCACTTCATCGCCCGAAGTTGCAATTGTTCGGATTGGATGTCGCGATAAATAGCCATAGCTCGTCGGGCGATCGCATGCCAACTGTAATGTTCTCGCGCCCAAATTTGAGCCTGTCTCCCTCGCCTCAGCCGTTCTTCTGGCTGGGTTAGAGCATTCTTCAGGTGCTGACTCAAGCTGTCTACGTCACCACCACAAACCCATCCGCCACCGCAGATTTGGACATCGGTACACAGATGAACCTGATCGGAAATCACTACCGGAACACCCGCCGCCATCGCCTCTGCCACTGCAATGCCAAAGTTTTCATAATAAGAAGGCAGCACAAATAAATCTGCGCCGCTGAGCAGTGCCGTCTTCGCCGCCCCTTGCACAAAGCCTGTAATCGTTGTCTTGTCTGCGATTGCAGATTGACGGAGGCGATCGCCCACTTGCCGTTCGTAGGAGAGGTCTTGAGGATTACTCCCCGCCAACACAAAATGAAAAGCAACGCCCCATTGGTGCAGGGTTTCTAGGGCTGGAATCAGTAAATCTAGCCCCTTCTTGGGGTCGATGCGCGACAGGTACAGCAATATCGGCGTCTCAGAAGCCAGCACCTGAGCCGGAATGCCCAACTGCTTTAACTGAGAGAAATTAGGCGACTCAATGCTGGTAGAAGGCACACCCAGAGGCAGCACAATCTCTGATGTTGTAACGCCAAACCGATTTGAAATCTTAGCTTCTTGAACGGTGGTGAAATGAATTGCGGCTGCCCCAGCCAAGTTAGGCCGTTCGAGCATAGCGGCATAGAGTTGCTTTAGCTGGCGTTTTTTTCGTAAATCAGCGGGATCAAGGGTTCCTAGAGGCCGCAAAAGGTAAGGTAGTGATTTCCAACGAGCGATCGCCGCTGCGAATGAAGTGACGGGCGAAAATAGGGCGTGGATATGAGCCACGTCAAAGCGATTGGTGTTTTGAGCCAGCCAGAGCAGGAGACCAAGCGAAAACTTGTAGCGACGAAACGGGGCACACCGAAAATATCGGACGGTGTAGCCATCTTGAAACATGGGTTGGTTCAGCGAGACAGCCAAAGGAGATTGGCCATGGTCGCCATTGGCATCAGTCGTCAAAATCGTGACCTCTGCCCCCTCCTCTGCGAGTGCTTTCGAGAAGCCCAACACCATTTGGCTGGGGCCACCATAGACCAAAGAGATTGACGGCACAATTTGGACGACTCGCAGGGGCCTGTTGTACATCACCGACAAACTCCAGAAGATGTGTGGAAGCAAATATGGCTTGATCACTCATCCAAGCAAAATTTGCTGATATCAGGAGCTAAGCAATCATCTCAGGCCGCTTTTTGGCGAAAGGAAACAGGTGCCAATGCGGTAAGAATGCCCCACTCAATAGAGCGAGCATCCCCCGACACAAACACCTAGAGGCCGGAAACCACTTTTGCCATCTCAAAGTCACTGTCTGTCAGACCGCCTGCATCGTGACTGGTCAGTTCGATGGTGACCTTGTTGTAAGACACGCAAATGTCGGGATGGTGTCCTGCGGCCTCAGCGGGTTCAACCAGGCGATTGACAAAATTAATCGCTTCAACGAAATCTTTGAACTCACGGGTGGTGGTAATTTTTTTACCGTCGAGAGTCCAGCCAGACAATCCATCGAGCTTAGATTGAATGTTGGGTGCAGAGAGCAATTGAGCCATGCAAAACCTCATGTATTGACTACAAATCGATCTTATCGATCTTTGCGGGCTTTCCATGTGCCCCCATAGGCATAAAACGGGTTGTTGCTTTTTATTTCTGGCAGGCAATTGGGACAGATGAAGTGCCACTGAGCAGTAGCCTCATACCTGACGCGATACAAGACCGGAAACACGGAATAGCATCGATCGCACGCCTTTGTGCGATCGCGCGTTTTAGAAGAACTCATGGTTCATAAAATGAATGAGTGCTTACGAATGAGATGGGATGGGAATCAGTTCTAAATTTTGAATGTTAAGTTCTAAATTAGGGATGGTCAATTCAGAACTCAAAGCTCAGAACTCAAAGCTCAACACTCAAAAACTCAAAACTGAGTCTAAGCCGTCACAGACGCTTCAGGTCGAGCAAAAATCATTCGTCCGGCAGAAGTTTGCAGCGCCCCGGTAACGACCACCGACACCTGATCTCCTATATGGCGACTGCCTTCTTCGACCACCACCATGGTGCCATCGTTGAGATAGCCCACTCCTTGATCAGGCTCTTTACCCGGTTTTAGGATTCTCAAATCCATATAGTCTCCAGGCAAATAGTTGGGGCGAATGGCCTGGGCGACATCGTTCACGTTGAGAACCTGAACCTGCTGTAGCGTGGCCACCTTGTTGAGGTTGTAGTCGTTGGTCAACAGCGTTCCGTTGATTTCCTGAGCAAATTTGACGAGCTTGGCATCAACGGTGGCAATGTCGTCGTAATCTGCCGGATGAATCACAATCCGATTGGGAAAGTCATCCTGCATCTGCTTCAAGATATCGAGGCCACGTCGCCCCCGCACTCGTTTCTGATCGCTCGACGCATCGGCAACTTGCTGAAGCTCTTGTAAGACAAACTGAGGCACCAGCAACTGCCCCTCAATCACACCCGTTTGCAACAGATCGCTAATCCGCCCATCGATAATGCAGCTCGTGTCAACAACTTTGGTAGCCGCAGGTTTAAGGGTTCCTTCGGCCAGCAGCATCGTTTCAACGCTGTGGGGGTTGATCAGCCGCAGCAGCGTTCGCCCGTGGGCATCGGCAAGACTAATGCCCGTGAAGGTAAACATGACGCTACCGACGATCGCAGCCAGGGGTTTAATAAACGAAAAATCTTGAGGGATAGGCAATAGAAATAGCGGAGCCAACATTAGATTGGCAATCAGCAATCCTAAGACTAGACCTACAGCTCGGCTCAGCAACATATCAACGGGCATTTCGCGAATCTGGTTTTCCAGTCGTCGATACCCAGTTTGTGCAGAGAGGCCGATGGCACCTCCGATGAGACCACCAAACCCTGCCAGCACAAAACTGAGGCCTTCGACGTTGCTCACTTCTTCCAGAGTGCTTCCTGGTAAGAGGTCAACACTATAAAAGCCGGTGCCAACTCCCGCAAGTATGAATGATAGAACGATAACGGTATCAAGCATGATATTTAGGCGCTAGATTGGGGAGAGTCTCTCGATTCTGCGTATGTCTAGATTATCCACTCGGAAGCGATATTTACTGGCATGAGTTAGCAGAAAGATATGTGTTCTCAGAATTGAGTGTTCTCAGAGTTGAGG
>JBARXP010000136.1:0-2967 GCA_049647405.1 Elainellaceae cyanobacterium
CAAGAGCCTTATCCGTCCATATTTCCGAAGTGTCATCCGATGACCCATCATCCATGACATAGACTTGAAAGTAATCTGCAAACAATTCGAATTTGTGAGATTTCAGTTATTGAGAAAGCATATAACAGTGCCCATCACTCGCCAAAGATAACCTCTCGTTCTCAACAGAAAACTCCTCGGCGATCGCCCTTTCATCCCCGCAGTCAATTTACATATAGTCAATCTACGTCTATGGAAGTACAAGTCAACGATTCCAAGCACCCGTCGCAGAGAATCTCTACGTTATACCGATCCACTTGAGGCGGTCGGCGTGCATGGGCATTGTTAGGCTGTGACTATCTGCCCCAAGGCATTTATGAGCATGGTGCGTTCCCAAAAGTCTATCGGTGGGGTGGTAGAAGTTGCAGTAGGGAACGCACCCTACAAGATCGGCGATCGCACTGAATAGCTTAAGCAGATGAGGCAAGCAACTCTCTTTCAGGAACTTCTTTCTCTAGAGAAATAGAGACTTCTTCGATATCGTTGAGTAGCCTTATTAAGGCTCTACCCACAGCAAATGCAAGGTTGACAGGAACAGCATTACCTATTTGTTTATATTGAGATGAAGGAGAGCCAGAAAAGAACCAACTGTCTGGAAACGTTTGTATTCTTGCATACTCCCTAACAGTTAATGGTCTTGTTTCTGCGGGATGACATCTTTCTGTTTGCTTCTGAGCAGGAGCGCAAGTCAACGTTAAACTTGGTTCATCCCAAGCTAAACGTCGAGCCATACCTGTTTTACCTCCACTTAGAAAATAGCTCTTCTTCATATATTCACGTTGTAACTCTTCCGGCAAATCCCGCCAGTATCCCCCAGCAGGTACGTAAGCCATTATCTCTGCTTTGCGCTTAGGATACTTTTGACCTTCTGAGTCAGGCACATCATTTGGGTAAAGCTCACCTGCTTTCAATGCATCTCTCAGAGTCATAATGCGTTTGTAAGGAGAGGGCCATTGAAATACTACGTCTTTTGCCAAGTCTTTACGTATGCAAACTAAAAAAAGGCGCTCTCTCTTCTGTGGTACTTGATAGAAAATAGCCTTAAGAACTTTAGGAGCTACTAATTCATATCCAAGTTCATGAATGATATTGACAATAGTTTCCAAAGTTTTCCCGTTGTCATGCTTCAAAAGACCTCTGACGTTTTCTGCAATAAAGACTTTAGGTTGAATCTCTTTTACAGCTCTCGTAAACTCAAAAAATAAAGTACCTCGAATATCCTCAAAACCAAGCTTTTTGCCAGCATAAGAAAATGCTTGGCAAGGAAAACCACCAGAAATTACATCAACTTTCCCTTGATATTGAGAAAAACTTACGTTTGCAATATCTCCTTCAACAATATTCCAATGAGGACGATTGCTACGTAACGTAGCACATGCATCATGATTTATTTCGTTGAGCAGAGTAGATGTAAAACCAGCCTTTTCCATGCCAAGTGCAAGTCCACCACAACCAGCAAATAGCTCAACTAACCTAAAATCTCTGATAGGTTTTGAGAGAAGTTCTTTATCCCACGAACTCTTAAACAAGAGTTGGGCTTCTTCAAAGTCCTCTAACTGAGAACGATGATATAGACGACAGTTATTTTCAGGATGACGCGATGAAACAAGTGTTCCATTTCTGTCCCACCTTCTTAAGGTTTCCTTGGAAATACCCAGTATATCGGCAACTTGTGCAACAGAATAGTATTCAGGGATCATCACTGCCTATTCAAACCTTGATCATGGTTATAATTTAATACGTATATATGCAATAAGGCAAGCCTTATTGAGATAAATTTTTAACGTCGTCTTGCTCAGCAAGTTGCCTAATCACCTCGTCAAGTTCATGGCTATAATCGGCATCAATAGCGACAGAACCTATCGAAGTGATTAATCTTTCATAAAATCCTTCGTCACCTGTAAGTCGATGCCAGAAATCTCTCCCCACATGAACAGGATAGTGATACTGATTAGTGATTCGCTTGTAATGTCCACTCAGATCATTGCTCTCTCCATAAATCACTCCAACGATCAGATCATCCAAACTTAATCTAAGGTTATTTGTTCGACCTAAGTTAATTGCTGATCGAAAGTGACCTGCTATGGTTTCAACATCATCTTTGTTAATCGTGTTTGGTCCTGCTTTAAGTTGACAATACTTTCTGTGTCCATCCACCTGATCAACAAACTCAATGTCAATACCTGGAGTTGTACTACCAAAAGAGTCAAGCACATCATTTGTGAATTTTTGTATATTCGTTCCGAATGAAGTTGTGATAGAAGTTCCTAGAACTCTTGGATATATAAGCGCTTTTGCAATACTTAAAGCAGAAGAATTTCCTGTCAAGAAGTTGGCTAGATAAACAGCCAAGAAAGGATTGATATTAAACTCTGAGGACTTCTCTAACTTTTTTGTATTAGCTATATGATTAACTGCAATAGTATTCTTGAACCATTCTTTTGCTTTTTCAAGAATTTCTAAATTGCGATCAAGCATGACTTCTCCACTTCTCCTTCGATTCAAATAACTAGGTTTTCAACTGTGTAAGTTCATAAATAATGATTCTCGATATTTTAAAGACCTTTAAAAAATAAGATTAAAATGAAATCAAGCAAACTTATGATGCCTGGTTTTGTGTTTAATAAACTAGGGAAAATTGTCGATCCTTGGCCTTTGAGCAGTCTAATAATTAGATGCAAAATTTTCTTTTGTGGGGGAGATATATGGAATTATGTCTGCCTAAGATCCCTGTTTGGGTAAGTATTGTTTCATGATAATCGTCTATCTGCTGGAGCGAGAAGGGAGTTATTGATGGGTAGTGATTGGCCTGAGCACAGCCCATATCGCCTCCTCCCAAATCTTCTCTCCTGACTCCCATCTCCTGACTTCTCATCCCCTACGGTTGACTTAGAACGGCGGTATGCGTATCCTTTTTCATTAAGCTGT
>JBARXP010000137.1:0-17624 GCA_049647405.1 Elainellaceae cyanobacterium
AAGTGCGGCCAAAGTGATTTGGACCTTCACAACGGATGATGCCAGAATCAAATTGAAGCATCTTTATCCGCTGTTTGAAGAGGCGGCATAGTCAAACCTATCGCACTATTTTAGCTGTGTCGTACCAGTAGGATGTGTTAGCGACAGCGTAACGCATCAAAGTCTTATAGAGTGGTGCGTTACGGCTACGCCTAACAGCACCCTACGGCATCATTTATTTAGGATTGCCTACTTAGAAGCTCCAACAATATTAGAGCACTGTATTGGAGCACTGTCGGATGACTCTTGCAGCACTTTGCTAAGATTTCGCCTCAAGCTATTGCAGATAGGCGTTCTCAGGTAAGGGCGCATTCGTTCGGTTCCAGACTGATGGCTGAGACTGAGAGTTATCAGAGTTGAGATTAGAGGTGGCCTGCTCGTCTGTTGAGATGGCTTTTCGGGATACAGCGGTTTGGTCAAAAATGCGGACGGCGGCAAAGAGATCGGATGGGTCTGAGGCCGTGTTATCTGGGGCCGTATTGTCTGGGACAGTTAGTTCATCTTCTCCTGTTGAATTCGTTCGTCCGTTAGATTCACCGTTGGATTGAGGGGCACCTGAGAGATCAAGATCTGCTGAAACGACGGGCACGGGTACTCGGCTCTGGCTCCAAGATTGAATGTACAGTTCCCCATCTGTCGTATATTTCTCGAACTCACTAGACGCTCTGCTCAGGTTTTGGCGAAGCCATGCTCGAACTTTGTTGGTTTGAATGGATGGGTCAAGGGTCACGGTAAACACCACCTCCTGATTTGGCTCCAGCACACTCAGAAAATCGGGTTGCTTAAGCTGCCACACCTCCAATGCGCCCAGTTGAGTACTCGGTGTCGTCAGCATCAGAGTGCCATCAAAAGTTCCCTGCTGTACCGTGACAAACTGGCGATCGAGAATGACGTAATCGGCCAAAGACGTGGGGATGAAGGGTTGGCTGCGGGGAGTGTTATTCGAAGAGGGTGTGTTGAATAAACGAACCGCAGTTAATGAGAGCTGCGTGCCGTCTGGGAATGATGATGCCCCGGCCAATCGATAGGTGCCTGATTGCCCCAACCCTTGAACGACATCGATATTCAGACGAAGAGGTTGGGTATTGTCAGAGAAGAAAGAACTCGGCAACTCGGAGCAAGCACTGGCGAAAAGGGTCAACATGCTGACTAGCAACCCAGCCAGCAATGCAGAGATCCCTCGGCTCACCTGAAACCGTTGGCGCTGTTGAGGAATAACTTGAGGGGCGTGAGGCAGCAGCTTAACCATGAGGGTCTAAAAAGTAATACGGAACAAAGCAGTGACTTTTCCAAACTATATAATGGCTTCAAAATAGATGAAGCCATAAGCAGCTTTTTTACGTGTTCAAGAAATTTAGAAGAACGAGATACTGCTACTTAAGGCATTGGGTGCTGCCTCCGGGGCTAGAACGAACGTGATGCAAGGAGAATATGGTGGCTGCTAAAACTCATGACGCGGAACAACTGAAACTGAAGATTGGAATGCTAGGGCTGGGGGCGATCGCCTCACTCAGCATCCCTTCCGTTTCATGGGCGCAGGTGATTCAGCCTTATCCTGTTGTATCTTATCCATCGCAGATTTCGACAGAGCCTCCCCAATCTTCGTTACCATTTCAGCTCCAAAACGTTCCAGGGCAAGCCCAGGAGACGAACAATCAGGAGACTGTTCCAGCTCTAGCGCCAGGTCTATCGCCCCATGTCTGGGGCTACTCGCCTCCGGTTCCGAGTGCGCCTGAGGTTCCTTCAGCAGGATTTGCCCTTCCATCAGATGGGGCGATCGGTCTTGGGCAAAGTTATGACCCCTCCGATTCCTTCACGTTTCGCCCACCTGCCGAGTCTTACGCCGGGACTGCCGCTCCGATGTTTCCTGGCTTTGGGGCACCGACCATTCCTCCGGTACAGTCGAATCTTCTGCCCGTGCCTGCGTTAGTTCCTGGCTACGACACGCCTTCTCTGCCCAATCCTGCCATAGCTCAAAACGGCTTCACGCTGCCGCCGCCGCCAACAGCTTTGCCGCAACCTCAGGTCGAGCCGTTCAATCAGTTCCCCAATCAGTCTCCCAATCAGCCCCTAAACCAGGTGCCGATTCTAGAAGCGCCTAATCAACAACCAGCAGCTCAGCAGCCGACGGCTCAGCAACCGTCCGTGGGTTTCCCGGCCATAGGCGCAGAACCCGTGAACGAGCCTTCGCTCCAGCTTCAGGCGGCCTACTTGCTGCTTGATAATGAGTCAAATGCCCGAGGTCGCTTGACCGTCAACTATCCTCTCTCGCCTCAGGTGCTGGCGGGTGGAAGTTTTGAGATCACGGAAGGGGATGCCTTCACCGATTCGGAACTGGAAGGAGCAAACATTAACGAGCTGTATTTAGCCGCTGCGCCGTTCGTTGATTTACCCAACTTGCGATTTGTGGCAGGGCAGATCGATCTGTCATCGTATTTCGACCGCAACAGCTTTGCGAAAGATTCGCTGACTCATTTTGTGAATCCGGTCTTTCAAACCAATCCAGCCCTATCGGCGACGGCTTTGGGTTCTCGTCAGGGGATGCTGATGAACTGGAATCTGACAGACAACATTCGCGCGGCGGGTGCGGTGTTTTCCTCCGATCGCAGCATTAGCGAATTTACCCTGGATGGGGTCGCAGCAGAGCTGGGCTTTCGGCTGGGCAACGCGATTTTGCGGGGAACCTACGCCTCTGCCTCCGATGGAGGAACGAACGATGGCCCTGCCGAGATTTTTCAGGTCAATCGAGGCGACGATGTTTTTGGCATTCAAGATGGCGATCGCGAGTCGTCTTTTGGGGCGAATGCCGAAATCTTTGTGCCTGAGCTAAATTTGGGTTTATTTGGCCGCTATGGCCATTATGAAAATCTAGATGCTGACGTGACGGGAGATACGTATAGCTTTGGGCTCAATTTTTTAGACCTCTTTATGTTTGACGATCGCCTTGGCATTGGCTACGGGCGGGGGCTGTCGAATGCCGATCTGCGGCAAGCAAGCAATGAAGAAAGTCCGACGGTGCTGGAAGTGTTTTACGACATCCGCCTGCTCGACAATCTCAGGCTGGGGGTAACGCTACAGCAGCTTGATGAGTTTACCGAAACCATTGCTGGGTTTAGACTTCGAAGCAATTTGGAGGTGATTCCCTAATGCAGTGTTCTGTCAGGAAAGCGTCTGCTGCTTCTGCAATAAGGCGTGCCATAGGGCTAAGGCTAGTCTTGGCGGTAGGGCTAAGTTCTGGGTTAGTCTTGCTGCCACAAATTGATCCTAGGCAAGACTCTGTCGCGTTTGCCCAAGCGCTGCCGAGTGGGGTCAGTCAAGCCTATACGCTGCTGGATCAGGGTCGGGTCGATGAGGCGATCGCCCAGTTTCAGCGAGCGGTGCAGGCTTATCCGCAATCAGTGCAGGCGCAGCTTGGCTTGGCGATCGCCTACCGTCGTGCCGGAGAAGACGCGAATGCCCTCAATGCCTATGAGCGAGTCTTGGCGATTGATCCCAGCAATCAGCTTGCGCTCAACTCCATTGGCCTTTTAGGAGAATTTAGACCCGAATGGCAGCAGCGAGGCATCGAAGCCCTGACGACGCTGCTTTCTATCAACCCCAGCGACGATGATGCCAGAGCACAGCGGGGTCTGCTGTATCTGTTTCAGGGGCGGCTCGAAGAGTCGGTGGCAGACTATGCCCAGGTGTTACAGCGATCGCCTTCCCAAAGCGCGTTGATTGGGGCGGCTCAAGCCTTCACCTACAGCGGCAACTATAGCCAAGGGGCGCAGCTGTTTGAGCGCTACCAACTGGGGGGCGGGCAGCTCAACGCCGACCAGGCGATCGCCTATGCCCTCGCATTGCAGGAGACAAACCGGGTAGCTCAGGCCGTTCAAGTGTTAGCCAATCAGCTTTACGGCCAAACGCCGTTCAACAGCAACAGCATCAAGCTGCGCGGCGCACTCGCTCAAACCTATGCCGAAGCCCAGCAATATGACCAGGCATTGCAGGTGCTTGCCCCGCTCCAAGGCCGCCCAGACTCACGCCTCGTGCTGGCTCGTGGCTACGACACCATTGGGCGACTCAGCAATACGGCAGCCTATCGTCAGGCCGCTGCCGCCATTTATCGTCAGATTTTAGAGCAGACGCCCCAGATCACCGCCGGACAAGCGCGGGAAATGGCCGATGCTCTCAGCGATATTGACGGTGAAGAAGCCTACGCCTTGGAAGTCTATCGCCAGCTCAGACAGCAATATCCGGGCGATCGCAGCCTCACCGTGCAGCAAACGCTGCTGGAATACCGATTAAATCGATTATCGGCAGAGGCTCTCGCCACCACGTTACAGCAGCTACTCCAGCCTTTGCCGACCGCTCCCTTGCAGCGCCGCATCAGCGCTCAAGCCTTGATTCAGCTTGATCCTCCTGTGGCTGAGCTGTTGCCGATTTATCAAGACCTGGCTCGCAACAGCTCAGAAGCGTTTCTCTATTTCCGCATCGCCCAAATCTTTCTCCAGCAAAATCGACTCGATGCGGCCCAAGATGCCCTCATGGTCTATCGCTCCACCCCCGCTGGGGCGGCAGATACCTTTTCCACAACGCTGCTGCTGGCTGACATTGAGCGCCAGTCCGGCGATTTGGAGGCCAGTGCCGGATATTACCAAAGTATTTTGTCAAGCCGCCCCAATGATCGCGACCTCACCATCGGAGCCTTGAGTGGACTCGCCAGCATTCGTCAGCAGCAAGGCCGTTTGGATGAGGCGATCGCCCTCTACGATCAGATTATTGCGATCGCCCCTGACAATTCGGCCTATCAGCTCGGACGCACCAGCCTGCTCTATGGGGGCGATCGCATCTCCGAAGCAGAGGCCGAAGCCGTTCTAACTCGATGGTTGGCCACAGAGGGAGCTTCGACCTCCCGCTATCCTGCCGAGGTCTATGCCTTAGCCGGAGTCTTGCCGCCAGATCCCAATCGCAGCGCCCTCTACCGCCAGCTCCTAGAGGCCGACCCTGACAATATTGCCGTGCGGCTCCGCTCCATTCAGGTTCTCGCCCAACGAAATCCGACTCTGGCTCGGGCTCAGGTCAATCAGCTTGTCGCCCAAGATCCCGACAACCTCGACTTGTATCTGATTCAAGGACAAATCGCCCAAGACACCGGAAACTTTGGCACAGCAGCCCGAGTCTATGAATATGTTTTGAGTCAAGATCCCAACAACATCGGAGCGCTGCTGTCGCTGGGAGGCGGACGCTTTAACCAGAGACAGTATGAACGGGCGACTGAAGCCTATGCCCAAGCCCTGGCCATTGATGACACCAATGCGATCGCCCGCGAAGCGCTGACCGACCTCAGCGTAGTCGATGGTCAGCGGATGGAAGCCCTAGCTCAGCTTGAGCAGTGGCAGCTTGAGCAAGTCGTCGAAGGGAGCGTTGACCCGGCGCTGATGCAGGAGATGCAAGAGATTCGAGAAGGGTATCTGCAACAGCGCGGATTACAGCCTGCCTGGGAACGGTTTTAGCAGAACCGAGCGGAAATCGCATGTTCTATGAATGGTCAATCACCCGCATTGGTTCGCAAGACTCAACCAGCCTCAAGCCCCATTTCCTCAAGCCCCATTTGGAGATATCAATCGTCATGAGTCAACCGTACGCTGAAAAAAGCATGACTCTAAAAGGTCTCATGATGTGCCTTTTAGTCATCAGCACTTGGGGGTTAACCGCTTCGAGCTGCACCAGCGCAACCTCCTCGACCGATCCTCCCGCTTCGGGTGAGGCCGCGTCTATGTCTGAAGAAAACCCTGCTTTAGAGGCGACCCTAGGCCGCTCTGCCGAACTTGATGCCGTGCTCGATGAGAGCTGGGAACGCTATAAAGAGCGCTTTATCCAGGCAGACGGACGCGTCATTGATCGGGAAGCGGGCGATCGCACAGTCTCAGAAGGTCAGGCTTACGCCATGCTGCGGGCGGTGCTGATCGACGACCCCGAAACCTTTGACCAAACCCTACAGTGGGCCGAGAATAACCTGGCGCGTGAAGCTGCACCTGGAGTTTTGGCCGACTCTCTCTGGGCATGGGAGTGGGGCAACGACGGAACGGGAAACTGGGGCATTCTAGATGCCAACTTCGCCAGCGATGCCGATTTAGATGCCGTCACCGCCCTGATTTTGGCGGCTCATCGATGGCAGCGCCCCGACTATTTAGAATTAGCCCAGACAAAGCTAGATGATCTGTGGGACGATTCAACCCTGCAAGTTTCCAGTCCTCTTGCTGAAGAAACAGAACCCCAGCGATATTTTTTGCCTGGGCCACTGGCAGCCTTTAACCCCCAGCCGACGGTCATTTACCTGAATCCGTCTTATCTGGCTCCCTATGCCTTTCGCCTGTTTGCACAGGTTGATCCCGACCATGATTGGATGGCGCTGGTCGATAGCAGCTACGCCATCTTAGAAGAGTCAGCCGCTGTTTCAGCCGCCGAATTGCCCGGAAACTGGGTGCAGCTCAACCCAGTGACTGGCAAATACACGCCGATCGAAGCCCCTTCAACCCTGACCAGTCACTATGGCTTTGATTCCTATCGGGTTTGGTGGCGACTGGCCCTCGACGCTCAGCTCTTTGGAGAACCACGCGCCACCCAGTACCTGCAAACGCATCTCGCCCCGCTAGAGGCGTTTTGGCAAGGTCAAACCGCGATTCCTGCGGAAATAGGTCTGGATGGGCAACCCCTCGTGGAGTACGAGTCAACGGCGCAATATGGCATGATTTATCCGGCGATCGCCCGATTAAACCCAGAGTTTGCAAGTCAGATTTTGGAGCAAAAATTGATGCCCGCCTATCAAAATGGCATCTGGGACAACGACACCGCCTACTACACCCAAAATCTATGCTGGTTTGGGCTTTTTTCTATCTCTCTCGACCCAGATATTTGGATGGCTGAGTGAAGAAACTGTGACGCCACAGGAAAACCGAAAGAGCTTCGCTCCCGATTCACAATTGTTAAATTACTCCCTTGAAAAAGATTTTCATAAATAGAGCAAATATATTTTTTAATAAGAGTAATTTCAGGCTCTGCATTGCCTGAAATCATCAAACTTAAAGAATCACAGCGCTTAAAAACTCTTATCTGTGAGGGGTTAGAATCTCTTCGAAGGAATTTTATAGCAATGTGTAGATCGTTGAGGAGAGATATTTTAAGGGAATCCGTGCGGTGCGCGGCTTCCCTAAAAATATGGGTTTGACATCAGTGCGTAGCGCTATAGTTTAAATTCTAAAACTGTGTATATTGTGTACAGAGTTAGCCTGTAATTGTTGATTAATTTATGGGTTCCTGAAGAAAATAAGCAGTTGCTAAAGTTCGCTGAACTGTTGAGAGTCATGTAGGATTTGGGGCAACCTGACTTTACTGTTCTACTTGGCTTGAAATATACGTTGCTCATCTTAAACGCATGAAGCGCTTTACTCGTCGCTGGGTTCTGGGGATACGACCCCATCGCTGTTTCTCTATGCTTCGTCGAAGTTTCTTATGGCTGAGATTTTTTATTGCAGAGAGAGTCTCTGGTCGAGAAAGGTCTAGAACGCTTAAGCGGCGGTTGCTGCTGATCAGCCTTGCCTGTCTCTGCATCATCATGTTGTGGCACAGTGTCACTGCACAAACGGCTTCAGCACAGCAAGAAGAAACCGTTGAGCAACAAGAAGAGCGACTCATTCAGCGATATTCTCTGCCTCAATCGCCACAGGCTCCGGTGTATCAGCCCCCCCCGGCTCGACCCCGCCCCAGGCCGTCGCCACCGTCTACCCCCACGCCGCCTGTGAGACAAGCTCAACCGTCTCCACCTGCGTCTCCCCCGCCGGAAGAGCCTCAACCCGACACCAACGCAGCAGAATCAACAGCAGAATCAACAGCAGCCCCAGTTCCAGACTCGGCCTCCAGTGCTACCCCAGGCACGAGCCAGTATGTGCTGGAGTTTAACCGCAGCCCGGTGGTGGGGAATCGGTTTCGGCTAAAGGGGATTTTTGACCAAGCTCGCTTGGGGTTTAGTCGGCCCCGTGATTGGGAACTCCAGACGTTAACGGCAATTGTGCGCTATCAGCATTCTCCTGCTCTGATGGGCGATCGCTCTTTTCTCACGCTCCGCGTCAACGACACAAACGTGGGCAGCGTGCCCCTCAATCGCCCCGAATCTCGCATCGGCGAAGCGATTTACGAAATTCCGCTGAATCTTGTGCAAGACTACAACGAACTGTCTTTCACAGTGGCACAGTACACCGCTGAAGATTGCACAAACCCGGCTGATCCGCGACTCTGGACTGAAGTTTTACCCGACTCCCGCCTTGTCTTTAGCTATCGACCTAAGCCGATTTCACTGACGCTCGATCGCTATCCGTATCCCTTTATCGATGCCCTCAGTTTTGACCCTAGCTCCATTGCATACGCCCAGCCAGAGGCTTACAGCGAAGCAGGGATGACCAGCATCGCCCAAATTCAGGCTTCTCTCGGACGAATCACGGGCTTCCGGGGCTTAACCTATCGCTTGATTGACGATGTCGAGCAGCTAGAGTGGGGCGATCGCCTCATCGTTATCGGCACACCGGGCACACAACCGATGCTCAGCCGTGACGACATCCCGTTATCTTTACCCTTAGTAGATGGCCTCTTTGTGGATGGCAATGGAGACGCGCTGCCCAATGATGTCGGCATTTTGATGTTGTCGTCGATTCAAAGCGGTGCCGTTCCAGTCCTGATCGTGAGCGGCAATGGGGCTGACGGCGTTAGTCGAGCCAGCCAAGCTCTGATTCAACCGGGCGATCGCCAGATCTTGACGGGGCAGGTTGCTCTTGTCAGTGAGGTGTCAAATCCGCAAACTCCTGATCCCCGCGAATGGCCGGGATATTTGCCCACAGAAGATAATTTTCAGCTTCAGGATCTGACGCTTTCTAACGGAGAATCTTTTCGAGACGTTACCGTACGAGGCACCGAAGCGCCGCTGATTTCCATTCCGTTTCGGGCGTTGCCGAGCGATCGCTTCTTTCGGGGCAACACCATGACCCTCAACTATACCCATAGCCCTCAGGTGAATCCGCGCACCTCTGAGGTGGAGGTGCTGCTAGACGGTGTTGTCATCGCATCAAAGCGGTTGGGCGGCTGGGCTGGCGGCAATCGTGCCAAAACCTATACCCTCGATATTCCTGCCAATTTGATCGAGCCTGATACGGTGTTGGGCGTGCAATTTGTGCTCAATCCACGGGAGTCAGACATCTGTGGCCCCGAAGCCGATCAGCAATTATGGGGCACGCTCAACGGAGACACGCGGTTTCACCTCAATCGAGAAGCCGTGACCCAACTGCCAGATTTGAGACTGTTGCAAACCGGGTTTCCGTTTACGGCTCCCCAAGATTTGTCGGAGACGGTGCTGGTTGTGCCCGATCAGCCCGGAGAGCAAGACATCGAAATGATGTTGGCGATCGCCCAGCGCTTAGGCCAAACCAGCCAAGCGGAAGCGATTCGGCTGCAGGTCTATCGGGCGGGCAATCTGCCGGGTGAGCTGCGCACCACCAAGCACTTAATCGGCATCGGGCGAGGTGACCAGTTTCCCCTAGGTGATTTAATTCCGGCTGAGCGCCTCCAGATTGACCAAAGCTGGCTGCGGCAAATGGGCGATCGCCAAGTGCAAACCCTGCCAGACAATGCCGGAGTGCTGCAAGAGGTGGTTTTGCCCCAGTCGAGCGATCGGGCGCTGCTGGCGCTGACCGCTCAAACCGATGGTGGCATGGATGATTTGCGATCTCTCTTAAATCGAAACGATTTGTTTTCCCAGATTCGGGGTGACACGATATTGGTGCAGCGTCAGGTGCCTCAGCCGTCTGCCTATGATCCCAGCGATTACTTGGTCAAGAGCCTGCAACAAGCTCCCCCAGAAACGGTGGGTCGGGCGCGTCCTCTCAGTCAGGTGACCTTGTTTTTACAGCAATATTGGTACTTGCTGCCCACAGGTTTAGTGCTGCTGGCGCTGCTGCTCTACGGCATCTCCCAGGTTTACCTCAATCGCGTTCAACCCTCGGAGGACTCCCATTGAACCCCAGCCCCTCCTCCTCTCCTCAATCACAACCCGCTCCGCTTTCATGGTTTGCGCGGCTGCTCTTGCTTTTGGCCTCTGGGTGTAGTCGATTGTTTAGGCGAGCCAGTAAAACAACGTTGGGGTTGGCGATCGCGCTTGGGTTACTGTTCTCGCTTCCCTTCATCATTACGTCGGTCAAGATCTGGCAGCAAGCCTTGATTGCCGTTGTGCTGATGCTGATCGGCTGGCTGGTCGTCCGCCTTTCAGAAACGGCACCTCGGCAAGTCGGTGAATATCTGCATCTGTTTTTGGCATGGCTGAGCATCATGACGACGCTGCGGTATCTCTATTACCGCACGAGCTATACCCTCAATTTAGATGGCTGGGTCAACGGCATTTTTAGCTTGCTCTTATATACGGCTGAGCTGTATGCGATCGCCACACTGATGCTGTCTTATTTTCAGACCCTCAAGCTGCGCGATCGCGAAGCCATCGACCTCAGCACCATTCCCCAAGAATATTGGTTCAACGTCGATGTCTATATCCCCACCTACAACGAAGATGTCGAGATTGTCCGCAAAACCGTGCTGGCCGCGTTAGCCCTCGATTATCCCCAGGAGAAAAAACAAGTCTACGTCTTAGACGATGGCCGCAAATATCCTGAGCGGAGAGCCCAACTCCGCCAGATGTGCGACGAACTCGGCGCTGCACTGCTCGTTCGAGACAACAACGACCATGCCAAGGCCGGAAATATCAACACGGCCATGGGGCGAACCCAGGGAGATCTGGTGCTGATTCTCGACTGCGACCACATGCCCTCGCGTCAGTTTTTGCAGCACACAACCGGGTTTTTCTTGAACCCAAAGGTGGCTCTGGTTCAGACTCCTCACTGGTTCTACAATCCCGACCCGTTTGAGCGAAATTTGTTAACTCAGGGGCATGTTCCGGTCGGCAATGAGCTGTTTTACAAAGTCATCCAAAAAGGCAACGACTTTTGGAATGCGGCCTTCTTTTGCGGGTCGGCGGCGGTGATTCGCAAAGAGTATGTGATGCAGGTCGGCGGCATTGCGGTCGAAACCGTCACCGAAGACTGTCATACGGCGCTGCGGCTGCATTCGTTGGGCTATCAGTCTATCTACTACGACAAAATCATGGTGGCGGGGCTGGCCCCGGAGAAGTTTTCTGACTATATCGGCCAGCAGGTGCGGTGGGCCAGGGGAATGGCTCAAATTCTTCGCATCGAAAACCCCCTGTTTAACCGCAAGCTGAAGCTCTCTCTGCCCCAGCGCTTGTGCTACGTCTCGGCAACCTCTCACTTCTTTTTTGGGTTTCCCCGCATTATGTATGCGCTGGGCCCGGTGCTGTATTTGCTGTTTGGCATCAACCTAATTCGCGGTCTGGGGCTCGAAACGCTGTTCTATGCGATTCCCCACATTTTGTTGGCGATGAATGCCAACTACATGACCCAGAAGACCGTGCGATTCTCATTTTGGAACGAAATTTTTGAGTACGCCATGGCATTCCAAGACGGCCTGGTCACGGCGCTGGCGCTCGTCAATCCCAAGCTCGGTTCCTTTAACGTGACCGCCAAGGGTGTGTCGATCACCAAGCGCAGCTTTGACTGGAATGCGGCCCAGGGCACAGTTGCCATGGTCGGGCTGCTGCTGCTGTCGCTGTTAGCCGTGCCTTTTTGGCTGGTGCTGGCACCCGCGACCCTTGAAGCCGTGATCATCAACGCCATGTGGTGCGTGTTCAATCTTGTGTTGCTTATGGCTGCGATGTTGGTCGCCTTTGAGCAGCCGCAGCTGCGTCAGTTTCACCGCCTCGATCGCCATCTCAACGTGACGCTGTTTGGAGTGCGCCACCAAACCTGGACGGGGAAAACGCTAGATATTAGTGAGTCGGGTGCCCGCATCATGCTTGACCGATGGCCTGACCTGCCCGACGTGATTGAGCTTGAAATTCATGGAGACTTTGAAGCACGTGCCTTTACCGAGGCTCGCATTGTGCGCGTCAGCCCCATAGACGATCATCAAGTCGTAGTCGCAGTGGAGTTCGTCAATCTCACGCCAGCCCAACAAGATGCTCTCACCCTAGTCCTCTACTCTGACGTGGAGGAGTGGTATTCTCAAAATCGGCAGGAGAGCGATCGCCCCTTTGCCTCGTTGCGATTTCTTTCAACCGCTATTTTGCGAGCCTTCCGCACGCCCAAGCCTGCTCCCCATACTCCAATTCGACGCCAGATTTCTGCCCCTGTGCAAATTTATATTGGAGGACACTACTACAACGGCATGGCGACCGCCATGAATGTGCGATCGCTCCAGGTAGAACTGCACCCTCTGCCGACCCAGCAGCTACAGGCCCTTCAAGAGCTGACGGCAATTCAGATCCCGGTGGGCGTCATGTTTGAATTGCCCGAAGCCGATACGTCCTCAGTCAAGCTCGTGGCGCAGCTGGGTGAGTTGGCGACCGAGGCCAACCCTCAGGCTCAATATATGCACCCAGAGCTGATTGGGCTGACCTTAAAACCAGAACAATCTGCCGTGATGGAGTTAGTTTTTCCTGTCCACTTAGAAGCCGACCAGGGAGCGCGGGTGAAAGCCTTGCTGAAGGCGCTGTGATCCCCACGGGCGATCGCCATCAAAAGCACTGTGCGGTTTGGCTTACGGAAAATCTAGGTCGGCAAATCTTAATCGCTCAATCTTACCGTTCCACATGGGCGACCTGCTGTTATAGCCCCGCCTTAGACAAGGCTTCATTGTATACAGCTTCGTTATGCTTCACCGACTTCCACAAATCAACAATCGGATTCGGATAGTTGACGCCGAGGCGTACCTGGTCTCGCTGCTGCTCGTCAGCCGTTAATGTCCAGGGTTCATGGACTTTATTGCCTGAAACATTGGCTAATGCCGGAATCCAATATTTCACATAGTCGCCTTTGGCGTCATAATCTCTTGCCTGCTTGGGGATGTTGAAATATCGAAATCCTCGTGCGTCGTTGCCAACACCAGCAGTGTAGTTCCAGTTGCCGTAGTTGCTGCATACGTCGTAGTCGATCAGCCGCGACTCAAACCACTCGGCTCCCATGCGCCAGTCAATTCCTAGGTTCTTGGTCAGAAAACTAGCGACATTTTGCCGCCCTCGGTTAGACATGAAGCCCGTCAGCATCAGCTCTCGCATATTGGCATCGACAAAGGGAATGCCCGTCTCGCCCAACTGCCACTGCTCAAAACGGTCTTTGTCTTGCTTCCAGGGAATGCCGATCTGCCGCAAGCCCGATGAATAGAAAATGCGATCGCCATGCTTAACGCAGATAAACCGAAAATAATCGCGCCAGATCAGCTCAAACACAAGCCAATAGGTTGACGGGTTGGCAACGCGCTGCTCTTCATACTGCTGGACGGCTTCAAAAATATAGCGGGGGGAGAGACAGCCCAAAGCCAGCCAGGGCGAAAATTTGGATGAATAGTCAGCGCCCAACAGCCCGTTTCGCGTGTGCTTATATCGCCGCAGGCAGTCGTTTTTCCAAAAGTAGTCAGCAAGACGCGCCTTGGCCGCTGATTCGCCGCCGACAAAAGCAAGGACGGCACGGGAATCGGGTTTGGGCTGATCTAGGCCGAAGTCATTCAAGACAGGCAGATCGCCACAATCAACCTGCGGGAGTGTTAGCCGCGTTGACGCAGTCGCAAACATGGGATTGATCGACGATTGCTTCTCTACCGCCTTCCGAAACTGAGTAAAGACCTCCGGCAGTTGAGATGGCTCAAAGGGCAAATCTTCGGGATGGTAGAGCGTCGCTCCCCAAAACGATTGAACCAGAGTGCCAAGCTCTGTCAGTCGCTGCTCTAGCGATCGCTCGACTGCTGTTTCTTCAGCGGTGGCTTCTTGGTGAAAATACACGGCTGAAATATCAAGCTGTTTGACCAGCGCCGGAATCAGCGTCTCTGGGTGCCCTTTCCGAATCACCAGGTCGCTGCCGAGCGATCGCAGCGAGTTGCGCAGATCAGCCACAGCTTCTAGCAAAAACTGGGCTCGAAAGGCTCCCGTTTTGGGAAACCCAAACGAAGTGGTGCCAAACTGACGCGGATCGAAGCAGTAGCAGGGGATCACCTGGGCTCCTGCTCGCAACGCTCGCGTTAGGGGCTCGTGATCGTGGAGACGCAAATCATTTCGAAACCAAACTAAAATTTGTTGAGCCACGGCGATAAGACTTGTCCTAGGGTTCTAATCAAGCGCCTAAACAGCGAGAAAGTGATTCTAATCAGTATTTTGGAACGACTTCTCGCGTATGATACATTTCGCAATGTTTCATAATAATGAGTCTTGACCGTACTGAAATCAAAGGTTAAACGAACGATGGTGCGTCGCTACGCTATTTTAGGCACTGGAGCCATTGGAGGATACTACGGAGCCTGTCTACAGCAGGCGGGAAATGACGTTCACTTCCTATTGCGCAGTGATTTTGAGACCGTGAAACATCAGGGCTTGCGGATCGACTCGCCTGATGGAAATTTTGTGTTGCCTCAGGTACAAGCTTACCCAAATGTCTCCGAGATGCCCCTATGTGATGTAGTGATCGTGGCGCTCAAGACGACACAAAATCATCATCTTCCCCAGCTTCTGCCAGCGGTGCTCAAAACCGACGGGGTGGTTATCGTCTTGCAGAATGGGCTAAACGTCGAACCCCACGTCGCGCGAATCGTGGGTGGCGATCGCGTGATTGGTGGGCTGTGCTTCATCTGTTCTAATAAGATCGGCCCTGGCCATATTCAGCATTTGGACTATAAGGCGATCGCCCTGGGAGAGTATGCCGATCACTACCAGCCGAAGGGGATTACAAAACGGCTAGATGCGATCGCCCAAGACTTTGAGCAAGCAGGCATTCCGATTCAGCGGACTCTAGATTTGATGCACGCCCGCTGGCGCAAGCTGTTGTGGAATATTCCGTTTAATGGCTTATCGGTGGTTCTCGATGCTCTGACCGATGCCATGATTCGCCACGCGGCCATTTTGACTCTGGCCGAAGACTTAATGTGGGAAGTGGTGGCGATCGCCGCCGCCTATGGGCGCACCCTAACCCAAGCTGATATTGCAGCCATGATCAGCGAGACAGAAACCATGTCGCCCTATCGCACCAGCATGAAAATCGACTACGACGAAAAACGACCGCTTGAGGTCGATGCCATTGTCGGTCATCCCTTACGCATGGCTCAGGCCAAAGGAGTTGAGACCCCGAAGCTGGCCATGCTCTATCAGCAACTTCTTTTTCTCAACCATAAGAACATTGGGGAAATATAAATTTTTCATCAAGTGTCTCCCTTTGATTCCGTAAACCCTAGCTCTGCGGGTTAAGTAAGGTTAAGAAAGCAGGACACCTGACATCACTAAAAAGAGTAGGGAGTTGCATCCTGACCACGTCACCCCATCGTTGCAATATCGTTATCGTTGCAACATCGTGACAGCGGCGTTACAGCATTGTCATACCCAGTTGTTATATCTAATCTAATGGGGCTGACTCAGCCCTATCGAGCGATCGCCAAACCATTTCTCCAAGATTCAACGTCCCTAATATTCAACTTATAGCTGTCATTTCTTCTTAAACGCTTATGTATTCTCGGTTTCCTAGCTGCTACAAAAGTTTGAATCTGACACTATATGGGGTGATTGTTTGTGAACTCGTCTTGGCAGCTGCTTATTTAGCAACCTCTTTTAAGTGGGGATATTCGCCAGATTTACTAGATTTCGACGGCTTAGCGTCGCTTCCTTCGTTTTTGCAAGCGGCTCATTTGTTCGCGGTTGGGGCGATCGCCTCAGGCTTGCTGATGGTACGGCGCTACACCGAACGCCCGCTTTCTTGGGTGCTGCTGGTATTGCTGATGGGCCTCTCTCTGAGCGCCGGGTTAGATGAGTTGACCAAGCTCTATCTGCCGATTCCGCTGCTTACCTGGAAGCGCCTGTATTTTATATTTGCGGTCGCTATTGTCACGCTGTGCTGGCAAGATTTGATCACCATCTGGCGATCGCACCGTCAAGCTGTATTGTGGATGGGGATAGGGCTAGGACTGATTGCGGTTGGCGGTTATGGGCTCGACAAAGTGGAATATGATCTGGCTCAGATGATTGCGTCGAGTTCGATGCCGGGTGGGGCATTTCATGCTGAGCGCATCAGAATTTTGATTGAGGAGATGTCAGAGCTGTTGGGTGAAACCCTAATGGTGTTTGGCGTCAGCATTTTGGCTTTTGACAACCTCAGGAAACTGCGTGACCCGAATGAAACAATCAGCGTGGAGCGCTAGTCGGCTGATGTTCTCTGCTTCTTCACGCGTAAATGCGGGTTAGAAAACTCGGTGCAGGTCGCAGATGCGGCGCTGGGGGGCGATCGCCACAACACAAAAAAAGCGATCGCTGTTCGCTGAAATTTACTGGGTGAGAGGGGTGCCGTTGAGCGTAATCGCCGGGTCTTGATCACACCGCCCAATGTAAGCTTGCCATCGTGACGGAAAATCTGGATCGATGAAGGTAATTTCAAAGCGGCCCCAATAGTAGGTAGGCTCGCCATGGGCACCTTCTCGAAAGGTGTCGCAGCGGAGCGAGGAAGAATCTTGTACCCAATAGCCTGTATATGATCCGCGATTGCTGTAGACCCCAGCTAACCCATCAATAAAGATGAGGCCATCGTCGCTGTAAGACCAGATTGCCGTGCGATTGCGATCTTCTTGATAGATCACGTCATATTCTTCAGTCGTCCAGACTTCATCGGCTAAAGCTCTTTGAGGAATGACGGCACAGGTAAAGATGCTAAAAGCCAGTAAAAAAACAGATTTTTTCATACGATTAAGATCCGCGAAAGTTTGAAAATTGAGGAGGCGATCGCCATGAAACAGTTCACGACGGCACAGTTCACGACGGCATAGTTCACGATGACACAGTTTGCGATAACACGGTAACTGGCATATCTTACGCCGTGATTTTTTTTCTGGCATCACAACCCAAAGAAGCGCGATCGCCCCTTTGCTTATAAGCTCTGAGCGATCGCACTTCTACTTTATTTGCTGCTCTCTTGGGTTGCTCGATATACGGCTGACTACAATTAATGTCAGCACACCTCGCTGCCTACTTTTAAGGCGCAGTTGTGGGTTACGGCTACCCGATTAGAAATCTGCTCTAGGAGCCGATTAACCTCGCGAATTAAGTACTGAAACTGAAATGGTTTGCAAAGAAATTGTTGAAATCCAACATCTATACTTTGTTGAATATTTTCTAGGGTGACATCGGCAGAAAGGGCGATCGCCGGGATGTTGCCTCCCTGATAGGCCGGACGCGATCGCACCCACTTCATCAACTCATGGCCGCTCTGAATCGGCATACGAATGTCGCTAATCAGTAAATCGGGGGGATGATTGGCAATGATTGACATGGCCTCTGATACAGACTGAGCCGGGATCACAGTGATTCCCATCGGGCTGAGTACCAGCATGAGCAGTCGGAGGGTTGTCAAATCATTATCCACAACGAGAACTTGCTTGCCCTGAAGGTCTACATCATGTCGAGTCGTGGT
>JBARXP010000138.1:0-10415 GCA_049647405.1 Elainellaceae cyanobacterium
CTGCCCCAAGACGGGGTCTGACACTGGCTCACACGCCCATTAAAGACGACATGCCCTGCCGCTAAGACGATGGTACCATCACTTTTGCCCTAAAGGGCAGGGCTTGAAACCCATCACTTCTTGGTCATTGGCTCCGCGAATTATCCTTGTTCATATGAATAAATGCCACCGGGTTGCTCAAACAGTCTTGTCGATTGCTCTGAGAGAAACTGCACATCTTCTGGAGCCATCTGCCACTCCAGCGCTTCGGCATTGAGCGACATCAGTTTGCGGCTGAGGGTCAGCCCCGAAATCACAGCGGCGACTCCGGGCTGCTGGTTGACCCAGTTGAGCGCCACTTGAACCATCGTTTTTTCATACTTCTGAGCCACGTTGCTGAGAACGGTCAGCATCTCTTGCACGGGTGCCCAGCCCCCATGAGCGTCAATCATACTGCTGTAGTAGAAAGAGCGGGCGTGGTCTGGCTCTTGGGGAGGCGTTGCGACTCCCAGAAATTGTTTCGACAAGTAACCTCCAGCCAGAGGCCCATAGGGCAGAAGAGCGATGTCGTGCTGCTGACAAAAGGGCTGCATGGCAGACTCTGCCCGCCGATCGATAAGGCTGTATTGCACCTGGTTGGAGCAGATCGGGGCAAGGGCGATCGCCTTTTCTAGCATGGGCGTGTTGAAGTTGGTCACGCCAATCCGCTGAATTTTTCCTTGCTCTCGCATCTGATTAAGCTGCTCAAACATCTCAGAAAAATCTAAGTTAGGGCTGTACCAGTGAACCTGAAGCAGCTCAAGGGTATCGCGCTTCAGGTTACGTAAAGAATTGTCGATTTTATTGCGAACCTGGCTAGACGAAGGCATCTCATCGCCAAAAAACACAGCTTTCGTGAAGACCTTGCAGTCTCGACCTTTGAGCGCTTTTCCCAACAGCATTTCGCTGCGCCCGTAGATATCTGCCGTGTCGAAGGTGGTGACGCCCAGCGCCAGGTAAGTATCAATGGCGCGAAAGATGTCGGATTCGGAGTGCGATCGCCAGCTTCGATCATCCAGTTGCCAACAACCGACGATAAGAGAACGAGGAATCACGGGAAGTGAAGATAGCATAGCGATCGCAAACAGGCTAATGAGACGAGGCAAAAGTAGCGGCAACGAAGAATTTGAAGTGAGAGCCTAAGTTCAGATCTCTTAGACCTCCCACATGCTAGCGGAGAATTGCACTCGACGGGTGAAATAGCAGCGATCGCCAAAGGATGACATTTTAGTCTGAACTCAGCCACACTGGAGACACGGGATCACGTCCCTGTTAGTCTCATTTAATCGCCTTCATCTGCCATATCATGCTCGATCATCCACTTTTGAAATCGAGAAAGGGGTTCTACCGCATGGGTGTTTTATTGACTGTTTTTGTGCTGCTGAGCATTATTCCGGTTCGACTGGCGATCGCCCATATTCGTTCCCCACAACCTGGCGCTTTTCTGGTGTTGGGCGGCAGCGAGTCGCGGGAGCAGTTTACCGCGCAGTTTGCCCAAACCACTCCCGATTTGCCCATTTGGGTCTCGACAGGCATGTCTCCCGCCCGGTCTCAACAAATTTTTCAGCAAGCCGATATTCCTGACTCTCAGCTCTATCTCGATCGGCAAGCCATCGACACGGTGACCAATTTCACGACCCTGGTGTCTGATTTTCAGCAACGAGACATTCAGCACGTGTACCTGGTGACCTCTGATTACCACATGCCAAGAGCACGGGCGATCGCCTTTTTTGTCTTTGGCAGCCGTGGCATCGCCACCACGCCTCTAATCGTCCCGTCGTCTGAGCCTGAAGAATCGCCCCTCAAAATTGCCCGCGATGTGGGGCGATCGCTCTTGTGGATTGCGACAGGCCATACCGGAGCCAGTCTTCATCCCAATCTGCGAGACAGGCATACGCTGCGTCTGCGCTCCAAAATACAGGAATCATCAGAACTGAAGTAAGTCGGGCTGAGGATGTTATCTAGGATGCCGTCTGAGCAGGTTCATTCCAAAGCATCGCTCCAGGATGATTCATTCGAGAAGATTCGGGAAGCAGTCCAGCTTGAACGCTTCAGTTAGCGATAGGATATTCACGGTGTATGAATCACCGTCGAATGATTTTGTCGCGTGATTCTGTCGAGTCCTCAATGAACTGACCGATGACTGATCCCCAGGCTCAAGCGACCGATGCGACCGATGCAATGACCCCAAAAATTGCGATCGCCAACCTGCGGCAGACCGAAGATTTGGGTAGCCGATATTATGCCGCGTGGTGGCTGGGTCGATTTCGGGTGCAAGAGCCAGAAGTCGTTGAGGCGCTGATCGAAGCTCTCACCGATGAGAGCGATCGCTCCCCCGATGGAGGCTTTCCGCTGCGGCGCAATGCGGCTCGTGCCCTCGGTAAGCTGGGCGATCGCCAAGCCGTGTCTCCCCTGATCGACAGCCTCCAGTGCGACGATTACTACGTTCGTGAAGCCGCTGCCCAAGCCTTGGAAGAACTGGGTGATCCCGCCGCAATTTCAGCCTTGCTCCAGTTGCTCAGGGGTGGGGTGGATGATACGGCCATGATCCCCGGAAAGCCGCATCTAAAACAGCCCTATGATGCCGTGTTAGAGGCATTAGGAACGCTCAGGGCGGAGTCTGGGGTTGACCAAATTCAGCCATTTGTCGAGCATCCTGTTGCACAGATTCAGTTTGCTGCTGCCCGTGCCATGTACCAGATCACGGGTCATCAGACCTATGGCGATCGCCTCACCCAAGCCTTGCAAAATCCAGATTTGCAGCTTCGACGCTCTGCCCTGATGGATTTGGGCGCAATTGGCTACGGCCCTGCGGCAGAGGCGATCGCCAAAACTCTTGCCGAAAATAGCCTCAAGCTGATTTCTCTAAAGGGACTTCTAGAAGCTGAGGTCACAGCCCATACTGAGCCTGATTCCCCAGCCGCATCTCTGTCAGAAGTGCCAGAACTATCAGAACTGTCAGATTCTGCCATTCAGATCATGGACTTTATGGATCAGCTGCTCTAGCCTTTTCCTAAGCACTTTTCCGACCTGAGATTGACTCAGAAGCGGCGATCGCCCCCTCTCGGTGACTCATTCATCAGCCCCAACATTGGCCCCAGCAAAGCCCCCACCACAAAGCCACCCGAGTGCGCCCAATAGGCCACTCCGCCAACGTCTTCTCCAGTTTGCATCCCCAGACTCACGACACTGTTAAACGCCTGAAGCACAAACCAAAATCCCAAAAAGAGATAGGCCGGAACGCGTATGGTCGGAAGAAATAGGAATAAGGGAAATAAGGGAAGAAAAGTCAGAATTTTCGCTTTAGGAAACCGCAAAATGTATGCGCCCATGACTCCGGCGATCGCCCCACTTGCCCCAATGAGGGAAATGTTTGAACCTTGAGAAAAGTACCACTGAAATAGAGACGCGAAGACACCACAGGCGAGGTAAAACAGCAAAAACCTGACGTGCCCCAGCTTGTCTTCAACATTGTTGCCAAACACCCACAGATAAAGCATGTTACCCGCGACATGAAATATTCCACCGTGGAGAAACTGAGAGGTAATCAGGGTTAACCAGACTAAAATCGTGACCTGCCCATCAAAACTGGCACTCAACAGAGCCGGAATTACCCCCCAGGTTTCGATAAACCGCTGGAGAGCTGAATCGGGCAACATGATTTCATATAGAAAAATAAATACGTTCAGCCCGACCAGCCCGTAGGTGACCACAGGCGTTGTCTGGGTTGGATTGTTGTCATGCAGCGGAACCACAGTCGCCTCAATGGGTAAGAGAAAAGAACACTCAGCAGTCCTTAAATATTATGAAGGGTATGAGCGATCGGTGGTACCTGAATCAAGGCAAAGATTGCTGTTGTTGGGGCAAAGCCATGATGACTAGAACCCCCACAGCTTGAATTTCTACATTCTCAGGAGTTTGTCAATCATTGAGTTGGCCTGCGATTCATAGCTGCCGCCAAACTGATTGAAGTGATTGATGATGTGGTAGAGGTTGTAGAGCGTTTTGCGCCGTTCATAGCCGTCTTCAACGGGATAAACCTCGTGATAAGCGGTGTAAAACTCTTTCGGAAACCGCCCAAAGAGTTCGCTCATGGCGAGGTCAACTTCGCGATCGCCAAAGTAGGTCGCCGGGTCAAAAATGACGGGCTCATCCGCTTTTGTCATGGCTACATTGCCCGACCACAGATCACCGTGAACCAGTGCAGGAGAAGGGTGATGGTCAGACAGCAGTTGTGGAATGGCCTGCATCAACTCGTTTTGTTTGGGAAAATGACCGCCTCGCTTGCGAGCAAGCTGGAGCTGATAGCCCATGCGGCGATCGCGGAAAAACGTCACCCAGTCTGCCGTCCATCCATTTTTTTGAGGAATAAAGCCAATCGTGTTGTCCTGCATCCAGCCAAAGCCTTGAGCATTGGTGACGCGATGTAAGGCGGCAAGGTGTTGCCCCATCTTTTCCCAGGCGGCATGGGTGCCGTAGCCAAAATCGAGCCACTCTAGCACGATGTAAGCCGAACTCTCCGCCGTGCCCCAGCAAATCGGATGGGGCACTTGAATCGTCTTTGACTCCCACATTTGCCTGAGACCAATGGCCTCTGCCTCAAACATGCCAATGCGAGCGGCGTCATTAAGCTTCACAAAGTAAGCTTGATCCCCGTCAGAAACGGCGTAAGCCTGGTTAACACTGCCGCCTCCCACAGGACGACGATGGCTGACGGCAAAAGATTCTCCTGTAGATTGGCTGATATGTGTCGCAATTTGATTCCACATGAGCAGACCCAGACGTAACATAGAGTGCATCGTACTAATCGGCATCTTACACTGTTGACTGAGGTCTTCATCTCTACACAATGGGCTATCTCCTAAGTCACCCCGGCGAAATATTGATGCTCCTGTGGCAGCACCTACAAATGACCGGATACACGCTGCTCGTGGCGATCGCCATTGCCATACCCTTGTCCCTCCTGGTGCGAGGGTATAGCTGGCTAAAGGTTCCAATTTTAGGGCTGCTGGGCATTTGCTACACGATTCCGAGTCTGGCACTGATCGTGCTGCTCGTGCCTGTTTTTGGGCTCAATCAGGTGTCGGTAATCGTGGCAATGGTGATCTACACCCAGGTCATTTTGGTGAGAAATGTACTGGTGGGGCTAGAATCTATCGACGACGCCATGCTTGAGGCCGCCAAGGGCATGGGCATGAGTTCGTGGCAGCGCTGGTGGATGGTGCAGGTGCCCCTCGTGCTGCCTGTGTTTTTAGCGGGAGTGCGGCTGTCGGCAATTGTGGCGATCGCCATTGCCACCATTGGCGCAAAGTTTGGAGCCGGAGGGCTAGGCACGCTGTTGTTTGATGGCATTGCCCAAGCCGGACGCTATGACAAAATTTGGGCTGGGGCGATCGCCGTATCGCTGCTGGCGTTTGTCGTCAATATAGTTTTGCTATGGCTCCAGCAGATCACAACGCCCTTCAACCAGACCACTCGCCAATCGACTTAGTTCGCCAATCGACTCGCAAATCGACTTAGATGATTTTGAAGACCGGGCTTTTGTGATTGCGCCTATTTCGGCACTATCCTATTTCGGCGCTGCCCTATTTCGGCGCTGCCCTATTTCGGCACTACTCTATTTCAGCGTTACATACGGCAATTCATAACGGAGTTTGCAGATTTCGGCCATTGAACGAAAGCAACTTTTATTCCAAAAATAAATAAAAACAGCCACGGCGATTACCGAACTCTTTAACCATCGTGCATTTTTTATCCTGACTACCCCATAGCATCCAGAAATTTATAGTGTCTCAACTTGCGAAACACTGATGAAACCTCTGTATCTAGGACGACATCTAGAGCGATCGCCAACCTGTAAGTTTAAGATTGAGACATTGAGCCAAGATCTTTTGCTTTTTTGCTAACGTGTGCTAAACGTTAAATCATAGATTGACAGTAGTTGAAAAAAGATATCTACTTTTAAAACTGATAGGTGCTTTACTACGCAGCAATCAGCTTTATGAGAAGTGTCTGCTGTTTTAGCCTTGGCACTTGTAAGTAGTACCCTGAAACAAAATGAAGTCTGTATTAGTCTACATACTTCATTCATCTAAAGAGACTGCCTTTAAAGCAGATCAATTGTTCCGTGTTCTCAGATGTGTGTCTCCCAGTAAAAATTCGGCTGTTGTAAGCAGATGTTTTCCTATGGCTCGCTATACAAGTTTGTACAGGTCTATCGCTCCTTCTCCTAACGTGAAAGAATTTTTGTTCGACATGCTGCGGTCGTGCAATTTCGATGTCATTTATGACCGTGGAGACTATCTGTTTGCACGAGAAGTCCCCGGCAAAGTAGATTATTCGAAGCTGGTGACCGTTGAAGTTTTAATCGATCAGCCCATCGCGGCTCTACGCGAGACAGATGGGCAGCTTCATATGAATGTCGTCGTTAAAAACGAAGAATTGCCTCTTCAGGTGAATAACCATTGTCGTCAGAAATTCAACCTGGTGAATAACGCTGTGCTGTCTAACGAGATGCTGAGCCCTGTTTGCGTCGCCTAGAAATGGCTCAATCGTGGCTTGATGAGTGGATTGATGAATCGCTTAACGACAGTCAAAGCACGTCTCGATTGGGTGTTATCGTCTATTTCTGAGCCTGTGGCTAAGCCGCAGGAGAAGACACTCTGCCCTTTAGGAAAATTATCTAACCGCGCTTGTCTGATAGCTTAGTGAGGAACAAACTTATTTGTTGGAGATCCTATACGCATAGTGGACTGTCCTAAAGACAAAACCGTTTCTTTAGTAGAAGCTGATCTTCTCGATGGCCTGAGTGGGCTTCAATGCCCATCATGCGAAGGCCATTGGCTGCCCAGAGATATTTATGACCAATGGCGGCAGCAACAGCCTGAAGACCTGAGAAATGCCTTAGAGCCGAAGGTCATGGATGTGGCGTTTGATAGACCTGCAAGTGATGCCCATGCTGGGTTGTGTCCGGCTTGCAGCCACTACATGTCACGGGTGAAGTTAGGACAACGACACAGCTTTTATGTAGAGCGATGTCGCAACTGCGAAGGAATTTGGTGCGATCGCGGCGAGTGGGATGTCTTACGTCAGATGGGGCTACATGCCGCTATCGATGTCATCTTCACAACAGAATGGAAGCTTCGCATTCGGGAACTAGAATCAATCGAGCGAGAAAGGCAAGCCACCATCGATAAACTAGGGGATGACATTGCGAGTCGGCTTTTTGAGTTAGCTGAGCTGTTAGAAGGCCATCCGAATGGAGACTTTGGAGTCGCTTATTTGATGCGCCGATTCGATCGCCCTAATGAATTGAGCTAAAACCCATCTGCCTAGCTAGGGATCTGCCTTGAGTTGCAGGGGGCGATCGCCTCATTCACCCCTCAATGCTCCATCCCTCCATGCATCGAGCATTCATCTACGGGTCTGCGCTCTGGAATTGAGGCAGCACAATAACGTATCGATATCCAGACTCTGGGCTACCCTGAAGCGAAACTGAGCCTCCGTGCAGTCCAGCGAGTACCTGGCTGAGCCGCAATCCGAGGTTCCGCCGGAGCACGTTGCCGCTATTCGAATCTGGCTCTGCTCCTTTTTCTGCATGGCTTGCGCCTGGTTCCGAGAATCGTTCAAGATCCGCTTGAGACCCCTGGGATTGGCTGATCTCAACCGGAGTTGTCCAGCCAGGGTCATCGGTGTGACGGGGCTTCTCTCTTGTGAGAAGTGCGTCTCCTGAACCTGGGGACTCTGGTTTCGCAGACTCTTGCTGGGTGGTTTCATGCTGCAAGAGTTTATGATAGGCGTCAAATTCTGAGTGCGGTAGCCCTTCACCCAGCCAAGGATGCGAGGGCCAGACGGCAATGTTGAGGCACTGATCTTTTCGCGAAACGTGAACCCGCACGATACTTTCTGTATGAGAGACTTGAATGACTCTAAAAACGAGATGATACAAAATCTGGCGCACGTTATTTTTGTCGAGCAGCCAAATTCGATGACCGGGTTCAACCGATAGGTTGAGGC
Source organism: Elainellaceae cyanobacterium (assembly GCA_049647405.1). Taxonomy (GTDB): domain Bacteria; phylum Cyanobacteriota; class Cyanobacteriia; order CAKZMO01; family CAKZMO01; genus CAKZMO01. Next base: position 8,035 of record JBARXP010000138.1, read on the forward strand.
CCTGAGCCCGCCCTGTTGCAACTCGTTGCAATGTTGCTAGGGCTTGTTGGCAAAGCATTTCAATATCAACCGAGTTTAAATCAAGCTGAGATTGATGCTCGTCTAACTCACTAAGTCCCGTAATTTCATTCACCAAAGAATGTAGGTATTGGCCACTGTGGTGAACGATATTCATGTACTCTTGCTGCTTGTTCGTGAGCGGGCCATAGATTTCACGCGTTAGAACACGAGTCATTCCGAGAATAGAGGTAAGCGGCGTTTGCAGATCTTGCACCATGTGACCAATCAGGTTGCCCTTGAACTGATACAGCTGTGCAGCCGACGTGTTGTGGGACGGTGCCGGGTGATGCTGATGGCTAGGGGTAGCCATCGTATCTGACGGGATGACCTCTGAAAAGTGCGGCTCGGTTACCCCTGGAGCTTGAGCTTGAGCTGAGATCTGCAAGGTCAGATGATGGCGCTCAACTTCGCTCATGCACCAGCGAGCGATCGCCTCTAAAAAGACGACATCTTTTTCACTGAATGCGCGTTTTTGGGGTTCTAAGACAGCAAGGGTGCCGACATATTCGCCAGACGATAACACTAAGGGAACTCCGAGATAAGCTCTGATCCCGTAGCGCGTAACCAACGCTAAGTGCTGATAGTCAGAAATAGCCTGTGTATCTTCGATGGCAAGAGCTTGACCCGATTGAATCACGCGGTTGCAGAAAGACTCATGACGAGGAATCTGACGGACAGAAGCCAGATGACTCTTAGCTCCTAGGTGTGATAGCCCAACGGCAGAGCGCAACCACAGGCGATCGCACCCCATGATGCCTAGAAAGCAGATTGATGCGTCGAGAAAACGAGCAGCTCTTTGTGTCGCTTCATCAAACAGCGTAACGTCACTTGTTTGCAAGAGCCCTAGAGATCGGAGTGCCTGCAATCGACGTTGCTCATGTTCATCTCTGGCGGTGATGATGGCATTAGAGAGAGATGAAAAGCTCGTTTGCGAAGCTTGTTGGGTCTGGCTTTGGGAAAAATCAGTACACATCTGAAGCGAGCGTTCTGGGAATCCGTCCATCTGAAACCTGACTCTAGGTCATTTACTATACCTACTGTTCCCTAACTTATAGGCAGATCAACGCTGAGCGGCTGTAGATTGAGACCGTACAAGTCAATTTGAATCAGAACTGTGAGACCTACACTTTCGATTACTCTAATCGCAGATCACTCAGAGCTGCCGTGATCCCCAGTGTCATTTTTTGCTGGATTGAGAGCTTTATTGTGGAAATTACGGAGAAGGGCGATCGCCCCCATGATTTTCTGCGTTTTTCTGTGCCATGCCAGTTGCGCCATGTCTGTTGTGCCATGCCTGTTGCGCCATGCCTGTGTTGACCGTCATGGCGGATTCTTTTAGGGAACTCCTACCGCACCTCAAACTTCTTCAAAACCATGCGCTCGATCTCCAGATCGGGCGCACGGTTTTGAAGAAGAGAGATTTGAGTAAGACGGACTTAGTCCAAAAAATACTATGCCCCAGACCAAGCGGGGTGCTTCATGAGTGCTTCCATCACGCGCACCCCACGCAACTGGTTAGACAGCGGCAGGTGCCCTTTGGGAGCCGTTAGATCCCAGGTAAACTCATTGGGATATCGAGTCCAGGCATTGCCCGATCGCCAGTTAATTTTTGGCCAGAGACGCTCCCAGCTTTGCCCCAGGGTAAGCCAAAGTTCTCGCTGAACAGAGAAGCCAAACTTTCCCTCAGAGTAGATGTTCCAGAGGGTGTCGATGGTTTTTAACTCAGCAACGGGGAACTTATTGACTTCGGAGTAGTAAAGCCAGCCGCGCTGTGCCGCTGCCGAACCTGCCAACTCGCACATATTTTTTAAGGTGAGGCGATCGGCCTCTTCAAACTGCTGAGTGGCGAGCAAAGTTTGGAGTGGTGCAAGGTCAACTTTAAGGTGAGCGTCGAGCGCTAGCAGCCCCTGAGGAAAGTGCTCAGCGAGAAACGCCTGATTTTCAGCGGTGTTAAGCTGACGCAAAATCTGATACGCCTTGCCATCAAGAAACGATGGAACCTCTCCATGCCGCTTGCTGAGAAAGTCCATCAGCACAGAATCTGCTGCTGCGCCAAGGGTCTCCAGTGTTTTGAGAGCATCGAGCTGTTTCTTCTCAGCATCAAGACCCAAGCGATCGCGCAAATCACTCAGGGTTGCATCAAGATCGTCGGATGTCTGCTGTGGGGAGATTTCTGATGGGGTAGAACTCATATCAACGTAGGGTTATCAAAGCTGCTCGTGAGCACTATTTGTGAGCTGAGAGAGGCTTCGGAGCATCAGGAGTCATGTGCAGTTCACACGCTGATTCAATTCGCACAATGATTCAATTCGCACAATAAT
>JBARXP010000139.1:0-17943 GCA_049647405.1 Elainellaceae cyanobacterium
CTGCTCTGCTGGGTTTGGACAATCAGGATTAATACAGTAGCTCATGGCTGCAAAATAAAGCAGGCTAGTCCGTTCAGTGTGACATAGTTTATCAAGGCACCGTTTATCGGGGAGCGGAGCAAGCGCAGTCCTTAAAAATCAATGGCTTTGGCTTGCGGTTTTGTAAACTGCGTTCCCCTAACTTTGGTCATTCAATCTCATTTTTCAATCTCATTGTTCCCCAGACCGGATAAGGAACAATTCGTATTAAGTTTTAGATTGGCGATTTTGCAAGACTCGTTGACATCTTAGCCTGACAGCTTGCATAGGATGGGTTAGCACAGCGTAACCCATGCGGATGTTGGGTTATTGCCTTCGGCAAGGCTTTGCCTTTCTTGAATGCCCCTTGGGCTATACGTTCCTCAACCTACACATACTCACGTTTATTTTTGTCCATCGACTTAATCATCGACTTAATCTTGGAGCGCATCGCGTCCGTCTTTCCAGGCTCGCCAAAGATTTCCCTGAAGTAATGCGGCGGCAGCGTTTAGCCCTCGGAACTCTGGAGACTCTGGGTTTATCTCCAAGGCGGGCTGAATTGCCTGTTGAGCAGATCGGGGACGGAGGGCATAGAGATTGACGAAGGCAAGATAGGCATGGGCAAAGGGATTGTCGGCGTCGATCTGGGTGAGATGGTTAAGGGTGGCGATCGCCCCTTCGGCGTCTCGCTGGAGCACCTGCGCCAGCACCAAACCGTAAGCATAGTCAAGGTTAGTGGGGTCTTGCTGAAGACGATAGCTCAAGGTGTTTTCGACCTGCACCGCGTAACTCTGCACAGGGTCATAGAGGCTGAAGCGGCCAATCTGGTCAAACACGGGGTCGAGGGCGTCTAGGCCGTCGGGAAGTGCCTGGGATAAGAGTCGCAGTTGACTGGCCCGATCGACTTCGGGAGCCATCACAGGTTCCGCAGCGGGATCGAGACTCAACTGAATAGGAGGGGGGGCGATCGCCCAAGTTTTGCCCGTCACCCGGTTACGATAGATCGCCTTTAGTCGGTAGGTTCCCGCTGGTGCATCGGCGGGGGGTAGCATGGCAGTGCGTTCGATGATCCGAAAAGCGGGCGCATCCAGATCCGGATCTGGGGCGAGCATCGACTGATTAGCCTGAATCGGCTGGGGGCGAAGAGTGCCAAGTCCGATGCTGTGATCGTGGAGCCAGTGGGAGTTTGAATCTGATTCGAAGTTCGCACCTGAATCTGATCCTGACGGGGTTTCTGAATTAGGCTCTAAATCTGAAGAAACAGGAGCTTCTGAATTTTCTGCATCCAGCGCATCTGACGCAAGCTGCCAGGTGAGGATGACATCGCCCTGAGACAACGCTGTCCAGTCTCCAAGCCAGGTGTAAGTGACAGGAATCGGCTGACCCGCTGGAGCCTGCGCCGGAACGGTCACGTTAGCGAGCTGAACAGGCTCACGATTTGAGAGGTTAGCCGGGAGATCGGCCAGCGGCTCCACCGTCACAGGCAACACCCGACGGCGAAACAAATCGAGACTGCTGCCATCGGGCAATGTCCAGCGGTTTTGGCGCTGAAAATCGGGCGATCGCCTTAACATTCGCGTAATTTCGATCTGGCGCTGCCGCGATTTTCGGTCATGGGCATTGAGCTGAGGCCGACTGACACTGACAAACCAATCCATCGAGCGCAAATCTTGGTCAATGTGATCTTGGCTTTTGCCCATGCGACGGGCATAGACCTGAAAATCACGCACCGTGCCGAAAAAGTTTAAATTGTGCTGGTTGATGTCAGGGGTTGAAGGCAGCACCCCCAAATTCACGATCTGATAAGGCTGAGCCTGCACCAGCTCATCCACGATTTCAGCATGGGGAAACCTTTCACCCAGATAGGGACGGTGTTGGGCCGCAGGAGTGAGCAAACGACTCAGAGCAGGCGGGCGATCGCCCCCGCCCAGTGGCAACAGATTCGTGAACATGAGCAGCAGCGACAGTCCCACAATGCCCCAGGGAACGGTGCGCCAGCGCCCCTTCCAACAAGCAATGCCGACAGCTAGGGCGATCGCCACTCCCGGCAAATAGGGCATGATATAGCGCACATCTTTGTTGGCAAAACTCGACCAGACCAGATATGCTCCGCCGCAAAAGATGCCCAGCCAACCCAGCCCCCGCCACCACTGCGGAGGCAGCGAGGGCTGATGGCGCTGCACCCAGGTGTGGAGCGATCGGAGTTGAGGAAGAGAATCGGGCGATCGCCACAGCGTTCCCACAGCCCAGAGCAGCAATCCACTGAGGCCGACGATCAGAATCGGATAAGACACGGCCTGGGGCAAATGGGTCGCGTAGTAGCTCAGCCCCGCCCATGAGAAGATTTCGGGGTCGCCCTCAATTTCGGCAGAGCGAGTATTGGCGCTAAATGCCGCACTGATTTGAAACAGCCAGTTGGTGCGGCTCCAGGGCACCAGCATCAGAGCGGTGATCACGAGTCCGCTTAGAAGTTGCAGAATCCGTGCCCAACGGCGGCGAATGAGAGCGGCGATCGCCACCCAACACAGCGGCACGGCCAAAAATATCAGTCCGGTTTGCTTGATGAGGAGGGCCAGCCCAAAGGTGATGCCAAAGGCGATCGCCCAGATCCACTGCGCTCGTCGTGATTTGGCATCTTTCCACAGGGTCAACAGGGCAAACGCTGCCGCCACCCCCGCCGCTAGAGGATAGTCCATAAAATACTGCGATCGCAGCGTGTAGAACTGGGGAAACAGCAAGCACAGTCCCACCCCCCACAGTCCTACTGACGGACTAAAAAGATGTCGTCCAATGATGTAGACAGAGCCTAACAACACGGCACTATAAAAAGCGTTCACCGTTGTGGCGGCATCGGCACTCAGGCCAAAAAGAGTCAGACTCGGAGCCGTCGAGAGATACACCAGCGGCGGATATTTAGATGACAGCGTCCAGATGCCGCGCCACCATTCGCCTGAAAACCAATCGGCATGGAGCAGCATCCAGCGATAGTTGAGCGCTCCAATCAGATGATCGGCAGGGTCCCATGAGGGGACTGACTGATCCAGCGCCAGCCAGACCCAATCTAGCCCCACACTGAGAAGCCACAGTCCGACCAGCAGGGCAATTGCTCCTAACTCTTTTTCTTGGCGGAACCTTGGCAATAGATTTTTAAACGAATCACGAAATAGAGACTTGAACAACGGCGATCGCCCCTCAACCGACATGCGCTATTTTCCCATGATGGCGGTTAGCTGGGCGAATGGGGAGTCGTCAATAAACGGGCGATCGCCCTAGCAACCGTCGTTGCAGCATAGCTGAGAAAGTCAGGATTTAGAGTTTCGGGGCGATCGCTGGGCTGATGATAGTGAGGATTGCGAAAATTGGCGGTGTCGGTCAACATAACTGCACCGTAGCCATTTTGCCAGAAGGGAACATGGTCGCTGCGCAGCAGATCAGGACTGCCGGGACTAAGAGCCGGAACTTGCAGCGGCAGCAAGGAAAAAGGCTCACTTGAATGATTCGACTGAACGACCTGGGGTTGAAAGGCTTGAGTCAGTTCTGGATGCTCAGCATTGCCGACAACAGCGAGAAAATTTCCGACATCCGATGGAGGCGTGATCGGCAAAACATCGGGGTAGGTCTGACAGCCCGAAACGTCGCAGGCATAGCCCAACATTTCTAGAACGACTGCCCCCATTACAGGATGGCGATCGTTCACCAAGCTGCCGACAAAGGCTTGACTGCCCCACAGTCCTTTTTCTTCATGGTCAAATAAAACGAGTTTCAGAGGATGGGGCGTGGGGCGATCGCCAAAGATTCTCGCTAGTGCCAATAGAGTTGCGACGCCACTGCCGTTATCGTCTGCCCCTAGACTGTCTGCCACCGTATCGTAATGAGCTGCCACGATCAGTTCTGTTGCCAGTTCTGGGGCCAGTTCTGCGGGGTTATAGGTTTCTGGATTATCAAGTTCTGGATTATCAAGTTCTGGATTATTAAGTTCTGGATTATTAAGTTCTGAGTTTTCAGGCTCGGAACTTCTCAACTCTTGATCGATGAGGCGAACTGCGACCAGATTGACCCCACCTTGGGGTTCTAAAAAAGTGGCTGAGGGAATGACGATTTGAGCCTCAACCGCCCACCCCGCAGCTTCTAATTGCCGGGTCAGGTATCGACGGGCGCGCGATCGCCCCGACTCACTGGCTCGTTCAAACGCCAGAGCCTCTATATCTTGCAGCAGGTGCTCACTTTCAACGCTCAAGCTCTCGATATCCAAGAAGCCTGGAGCTGATGGATCTGAGGATTGAGCCAACACATCAGGATTTGAGCTAGAGTATCCGGTTTCGACAGAGGGCGATCGCCAAAACCCAATGCCGATGGCACAGGTCAGCAGCAGACCCATGAGCCAAGGAACAAAAAACCGTTGTTGCATGATCCTACTCGTGTTCAGAATCAGGAGCAGGAGCAGAATCGGAATCAGGAGCAGGGTCTATGGCAGGCACATCAATCAGGCTGGAATCAAGTGCAGCGCCATCTAAAGTAGAGGAATTTGTGGCGGGATCTGCGGCGGGATCTGCGGCAGGATCTGTGGGTGCAAACCGTGCGGCATCCAGGGTCAGATCTGCGATTTTTTCTGGCTTGCCGTTGGCGATCGCCGCTGATGGGTTCAAGGGTTGGCTGGAGTCAGAGACTGTCGCTGATTTCATCTTCTTAGCACCGTTGAAGCCATTGGCAATATCGTCACGAGAAGAGGGTTGAGCCGCACTAGAGGATTGAGTCGAGTTCACACTTAAATCGGGAGATGACGTAGACGACGACTGAGCAAACCCCTCTGATTCTTCAGAGGCTTGCTCCCCATCATCCAAACCGGAAAATTTTAACCGCTCAGAAATCGCCTTAAACGACTCCCCGATCTGTTGGCGCAGTCGCCAGCGCCGCAAGGCTCGATCGTAATCTTCGCCTTCAGTTCGCCAGGTTTGCCATGCTTGGAGGGCGATCGCCAGTCCCCAAAACAAGACCGGGTAGACCGACCAATCGACACGGTGAGCCACAGCTACATTGAGCAACACCAGCCCTCCATTGACAATGAAAAACCGAATAATGCCCTGCCGCAGCCGCTGATGTCGATAGACATCAAAGCTTTCGCGTGCTTGCTGCTCTTCTTGCTGAACCTGCCATTCTTCTTCCGCAGCCTCTAGAGTTGACTCTGAGATGCCTAGGTCTTCCGCAATTTCGACCAGCTGAGACCGAGGCAGTGCAACATCTTGCCCCTGCCTGATCATGGCCAGCCTTAAAATCTTCTGAACCGCGTCCTCGTTGTAAGTCTCCGGCATCTCTCTAACTCCCAGCGTGAACAGACACAAACTGGATCTTCAACAATCATCCTGGATATACGATTCAATTTTCAGTATAGTTTCTTGCTCTTAGAGGTTTGCAAACCTCGACGTATTTTTTTTGAAGCAGATGACGGATTTAAAGACTTCCTCTCGTTCTGAATTTTTATTGGGGGTGAAAACCATTGCTCCGATTATTGTTGGCATCATTCCGTTTGGCATGATTTCAGGCATTACGGCAGTCGAAAATGGTCTCTCAGAAGGCAGTGCTCAGATCATGTCGATTGTTGTTTTTGCGGGTGCCTCACAATTGGCTGGCGTGCAGCTCATGTCTGACGGGGCTCCTGTGCTCGTCATCTGGCTGACAACATTCATGATCAATTTGCGGTTCACCATGTACAGTGCCTCTTTGGCTCCCCACATGCGGTCACTTCCCACCCAATGGAAAGCTCTCATCGCCTACATTCTGACCGATCAGTCCTACGCGTTGTCAGTGACGCACTATGACCAGCAGGCAAGGCAGTTGGAAGACAAGGTGGGCTACGCCCAGACAAACCCACGGCCAGCGCCACTCACGCCCCACCAAAAAGCCGCTTTTTATCTGGGCATCTCGATCACCGTTTGGGTCGTGTGGCAGTTGAGCAGCGCGGTGGGGATCTTCCTTGGGGCGAGCATTCCTGATGGCTGGTCGTTGGGGTTTGCCATTCCTTTAGTGTTTATGGTGCTAGCGATTCCAGCCATTCAGGGCTGGTCAACGGCGGCGGCAGCTCTGACAGCGGCGATCTTATCCGTTGTGGCCAAACCGTTGCCGTTTAACATGGGCCTAGTAATCGCGGCATTGGCTGGCATTGCCATGGGAATGCTGATCGAGCGATCGCCTTTTTCTCGGCTACCCCACTCTTCTTCAAGAGATTAAAACCCATCAGGAGACTCTCCATGACCCTCTGGCTCACCATTTTAGGCATGGGCATCATCAGCTTTACCCTCCGGTTTTCATTTATTTATCTAGCTGGAAAAATCAAACTGCCTGCCGTCATGCAGCAGGCTCTCAAGTTTGTGCCCGTCGCCGTGCTGCCTGCCATTGTGGTTTCGGCGATCGTCTACACCGATGGCACCCTAGACTTATCGATTACAAACGCCCGCATTCCGGCGACGTTGATTGCCGCTGGAGTGGCTTGGCGCACTCGCAATATTCTCCTCACCCTTTCAGTCGGAATGATCGCTCTCTGGCTTTGGCAATGGGGATTAGGACTCAGGTAAATGGTGCAGGAGCCGGAGCAAAAGTATCGGTGATTGCTCGTATCAATCCAGCCGATGGCACACTCACCGATGCAGCCTATCTTTCAGCGGTTCTGAGTAGTGGAAAAAGCAATACACTCATCGTTGAGGCGATCGCCCTCAATGCCAGCGGAAATCTCGTGATTCAGGCCAAGTCATGGTTTTCTCCTCGCAACCCCGATGGAAGTGCCATGCAGCAGGTGTCATCTGGTGAGTCACCGTTTACCTACACTATCGAGATGGCTCCAGATTTAGAGAAAGTGCTCAACACCTCGGCTGACGGGTGGCAGTGATTAATGTGGCAGTAATTCATACAGTCATCACGGGTAAGCCTAAGCTAGGGCATCGGTGGATATTCAGTCGCCTTGCGCGGCAATCGGGGCGATCGCCCCTTTAATGGGCTCAAGATTTGATTCAGTTCTCGCAGTTGTTCAGAAGTGCCCATGCAAATCAGCATGTCACCTTCGAGCAGCACGGCATCTGCCGTCGGGCCTGTAATTAACTCACTACTCTGCGCCCGCCGAATCGCCAGCACCAAAGCTCCCGATCGCGCTCTCAGCCCTGCCTCTCGCAGGGTTTGCCCCACACAAGGACAGAATTCGTGATCGATTAAATACTCTTCCATATAAAAAGAGCGACCTTCCCCGGTGAGGATGCCGTCTACAAAGTCCATCACCTGAGGCCGGAGGGCGGCAGCGGCCATCCGCTTTCCCCCCGTAATGTAAGGCGAAATCACGGCATCGGCTCCAGCTCGCTCTAGCTTCTGGACCGCTTCTTCTGTGTTGGCACGGGCGATCGCCCGAATCTTGGGGTGCAGCGTCCGGGCCGACAGCATGACGTAGAGGTTTTCGGCATCGGAGGGCAGTGTCGCGACAATACAAGCGGCTCGAATGATCCCCGCACTCAGCAAAAATTCGTCTCGTGTCGCATCGCCCTGAATGCCAACATATCCATCTCGGTTCACCTGTTCAATCAGTTCAGGCATCTGATCAATCACGACAAACGGAATGGCTTCTGCCGCAAACTCTGTGGCGACCTGCTGCCCCATGCGACCATAGCCGCAAATAATGTAGTGATCTGAAAGAGTTTTAATCAATCGTCGCTGTTGCCGTATTCGAATTCCTTCCTGAACGTACCCCTGAAATAGAGCTTCTGTAAACCGATTGGCAATATAGCCCAGACTCACTACTCCCATCAAAATCAGGAGAATGGTGAACAGTCTGCCGACCGGACTTAACGGTTGTATTTCAGAAAACCCCACCGTCGCTAGGGTAATGGTGGTCATATAGGCCGCATCGAGCCAGCTCCAGCCTTCGAGAAACTTATACCCCATGGTGCCGATGATCATAATCCCGACAACAATCAGCAGCCCCCCAACTAGCTCTCGACGCAGGCGACGGTATTTTTTTTCAGATATCGTGAACACAGGTTGCAGACCAATTGAAATAATGACGCATAAACACTGAAAAGTTAGTCGAAGTTAGTCCGATTCCCGGCTCCCGTTTGATGGTTTTTGACAAGCTGTATTTCGACAGGCTAGATCTAGGCCATATCGAAAACTCAGCTTATTTGACCAAGATTTTTATTTGCTCAAGATTTAAGGTATGTTTGATCGAATGCTTTGAGAGTACCCCTAATTACGGATTGGCAATGACTTATAGAGCAAGAGTGTTGGATCAGTGGAAATAGCGCGGCTGAGATAGATGGGCTGAAATAGAAGGGCGCGATCGCCTGATGCCTCAGTTTCATCTCCTCAGTTTCATCACTCGGGTTGCCTGACAAAAGTTCCCCGCATACCAAAATTCCTCGCGCAGATTGGGTCGATCTACTCGGTTGATGGCGTACCCATTTTCCTTCCCCACATTAGAGTTGCACATCTTGTCAAAATATCTCTCCTTCGGAAGTTGAGTAGAAACACGAGCCACCCCCATGCCAATTTTGAATGCGTTCGATGCAAAGGATCAATGCATGTTCTTGAAGGTGGTTTGATAAAATCAATGACCTGAACCCGAAGACCACGACTTCCCCAAGGAGACTCCTATGGCGCGCATGTATTACGACACTGACGCAAACCTCGATTTGCTGGCGGGCAAAACCGTTGCCATTATTGGCTACGGTTCTCAAGGCCATGCCCATGCCCTCAACCTCAAAGACAGCGGGGTTAACGTGGTTGTGGGGTTATATCCCGGCAGTCGCTCTATTGCCAAAGCAGAGGCCGAGGGGCTGACGGTCAAGTCGGTGGCAGATGCGGCTAAGGTGGCAGACTTCATCATGATTTTGCTGCCAGACGAGGTGCAACGAACCATCTACACCGAAGAAATTGCGCCCAATCTCAGTGACGGCAACGTCTTAGCCTTCGCCCATGGCTTTAACATTAACTTCGCCCAAATCGTTCCCCCGTCCACAATAGACGTGGTCATGGTCGCGCCTAAAGGCCCCGGACATCTGGTTCGCCGCACCTATGAGCAAGGCCAGGGTGTGCCTAGTCTGTTTGCGGTTTACCAAGACGCAACTGGGCAAGCGCGCGATCGCGCCATGGCCTACGCCAAAGGCATCGGCGGCACTCGGGCAGGCATTCTAGAAACCACCTTCCGGGAAGAGACAGAGACTGACCTGTTTGGCGAACAAGTGGTGCTCTGCGGCGGCCTCAGCGAACTGATCAAAGCCGGGTTTGAAACCCTGGTGAATGCAGGGTATCAGCCTGAGCTAGCTTACTTTGAGTGTCTCCACGAAGTGAAGCTAATTGTGGATCTGATTGTGGAAGGTGGCTTGGCGACCATGCGCGACAGCATCTCCAACACGGCTGAATATGGCGACTACACCCGTGGCCCTCGCATTGTCACGGACGAAACTCGTGCCGAGATGAAGAAGATTCTCAGCGAAATTCAGTCGGGGCAATTTGCCCGCGAGTTTGTGTTGGAAAATATGTCGGGTAAGGCGGGCTTCAATGCCATGCGTCGTCAAGAGGCCGAGCACCCCATCGAAGAAGTCGGCAAAGATCTTCGGGCGATGTTTAGCTGGTTGAAGAAAGTTTAATTTTGCTGTAGGGGCATGTCATGACATGCCCCTACTTTGGAAAAATCCTGAATGATCGCAGGCACTTGATGTCTGCAAAATCATGGATGGATATAGTCCGATCATCTTGCTCGCGATCGCAAAAAGTCCGATCATCTTGGGTGCGATCGCAGCCACCTCTTATGCCACATCCGAATTGGGCGTTGCTGAATGAGGGTGTGAATTTGTTGGATTACAGATGAGGCTCAGGTGTCACAGCCCTCGGTTCACACCTGTAATTAGCAACGCCGAAAAGTTTCCCCCTAAGATCCTGATACGGGATCTTAGGGGGAAACTTTTCCTCTAGTTAATCGTTAGCAGTAAGAAAAACAGTGATGACATATACGATACGAGAATACAGAGCAGATGATTTGGGCGGTATTATGTCGTCTTGGGAACACGCTAACGAGCTAGCACATTCCTTTTTGCCCAAAGAATTTGTGGATCAAGTACGGAACGACATCCCTAATCTGTATCTACCCAATGCGGAGACATGGGTGGCTGACTACGATGGAACAATCCTCGGCTTTATCGCCTTGATTGGAAATGAGATTGGGGCAATCTTTGTCGAGCCGGAGTCTCATGGTACTGGTATCGGCAGGGCATTAGTGGACAAGGCTCAAGAATTGCGAGGTGATCTTGAAGTTGAAGTGTTTGAATTGAAAGCTATCGGCAGGAAATTCTATTCCAAATATGGCTTCAAGCTCATGAGTGAAAGCATACATGAAGATACCGGAAACAAAGTTTTGCGCCTTAAATTAACTGCTAACAAGGCGATTCAGCGTTGCTGAATGAGGATATGAATTTGTCTGATTACAAACGATACCCAAGTGTCACAGCCCTCGATGCATATCTATAATCAGCAACGCCTTCTGGTGAGATTAGCCAAGAAATAGGTGGTAGGCCGGATTTTGGTTTTCGTCCCAGTAGCGATAGCCCAGGGTGTCAATAAACGCCTGCCATTCTTCTAGGTCTTCGGGGGGCACCTGAATGCCTGTGGCAATGCGGCCATAGTCGGAGCCGTTGTTGCGGTAGTGAAACAGGCTGATGTTCCAGTTTGGGCTCATGGCCGAGACAAATCTCATCAGCGCCCCCGGTCGCTCAGGAAACTCAAACCGATAGAGCAGCTCGTTGTGGGCGAGGGGCGATCGCCCGCCAACCATGTGTCGTAGGTGCAGTTTGGTCAGCTCATCATCGGTTAAATCTAGCGTCTTAAACCCTTTTGATTCAAACGTTTCTGCCATTCTCGCAGCGTCTGATCGATCCGCAATTTGCAGCCCGACAAAAATGTGAGCAATGTTTTCATCAGCAATGCGATAGTTAAACTCCGTGAGGTTGCGCTTGCCGATACACTCACAAAAAGTCCGCAGGCTGCCCGGTTTTTCAGGAATGGTGACGGCAAAAATGGCTTCCCGCCGTTCCCCCAACTCTGCCCGCTCAGCCACAAACCGCAGCCGATCAAAATTCATGTTGGCTCCACAGGCGATCGCCACCAACGTCTCACCCCGAATCTGCTCGCGCTCGACATAAGCTTTCGCTCCGGCGATCGCCAAGGCTCCAGACGGCTCAACGATGGAGCGCGTATCTTCAAATACGTCTTTGATGGCTGCACAGGTGTCGTCGGTTTCGACACGAATAATTTCATCGACATATTTCTGACAGAGGCGAAATGTCTCTTCGCCCACCTGCCGCACGGCGACCCCATCGGCAAACAGACCCACCTGATCGAGACGGACTCGATGCCCCGCTTCGAGCGATCGCGCCATGGCATCTGCATCTACAGGCTCGACTCCGATGATTTTGATTTCGGGGCGCAGCCGCTTCACATAGGCCGCAATGCCCGAAATCAGTCCGCCCCCACCGATCGCCACAAAAATCGCGTGAATCGGCTGCTGATACTGCCGCAAAATCTCCATGCCAATGGTGCCCTGGCCTGCAATCACATCCGGATCATCAAACGGATGAACGAACGTCAATCCCTTCTCTGCCTCCAGTTCCCGAGCATGGGCATAGGCATCGTCATAGGTGTCGCCGTGGAGCACCACTTCCCCCCCCCTGGCTCTGACCGCATCAACCTTCATTTGCGGCGTGGTCGTCGGCATCACAATTAGCGCTCGAATGCCCAGCCGCTTTGCGCCTAGGGCGACCCCCTGGGCATGGTTGCCCGCTGAGGATGCGATTACTCCCAAAGAGAGCTGCTCCAGCGGCAGTTGCGCCATTTTGTTGTAAGCTCCCCGCAGCTTAAACGAAAACACCGATTGCATGTCTTCACGCTTGAGCAGCAGCCGATTATTGAGCCGGGTAGACAGGTTCAGCGCGACTTCGAGGGGCGTTTCTTGGGCGACATCATAGACTCGTGCCGTTAAGATCCGCTCTAGGTAATCGTCGGATGGGTATGCAGAAGACATAGAGGTTCATGCCGGGTGACAGGATGGGAAGCCATTCTTGGGGCTAAGATCATGCAGTGAAGACTGCACAGGGCACAATTCTACGTCACGGATGTTCCGTTGTATTGAACAACGATTCAAATTCTGAGCGGAGAGAGTTCATCGTTGCGAGCCGCCCCACCACAATATTGGTGTCGCCTGCGTCGTCAAGGCGCTGCTGCCAGTGCTGAATCTGGGAGCCATGCTGAAGCCAAAACTGAACAACAGTATCTACAGCCTGGTCGAGATCCCAGCCTCGTTTGCGGGGTACTCCTGTAAGACTGTCGAGAAACGCATCTAGGGTACAGCGGTAAGCTCCTACATATTCGGCTCCGCTGTAGCTATTTTCGTCTTGAGACTCAAGCTGATGGCTGAAAAAAGACAGAACAGGTGAAACGCCAATGATGTTAAATGAATAGTTCATCGCAGACTCCTGAGGTTTGAGAAGCTGAGGCGGCCCCTGGGCAAGTTGCGGGTTTGGATTAAGAGGTTTGGATTACGAGGTCTGGATTAAGAGGTTTGGATTAAGAAGTTCGGATTGAGAGATTTGGAAAATCCGACTCAGAGGATTGTCTTCTCGCCTGACCCGCAACGCGCCCAGATTCCAAGTTTCTTTCACTCTAATTGAGGGATGTTTGGGGGATGGTTTGAATACTGTGTGACAACGTCATGTTTGCTGATTAATAGCCTGTGTTGAACGGTTTGATCAAGGGGCATCGGGGGATGTGTCAATAGTTCTTAACACAATCTGGTTCAAGGCTGCCTTGAGGTCATCGGTGGCGATCGTCGCGGTGCCAAACTGTCGCACGACGAGACTAGCCGCTAAATTGCCTAACACCATGGCATCCCAAGGAGAAGCTCCGACGCTGAGGGCGATCGCCACTGTCGCGGTAACCGTGTCTCCGGCTCCGGTCACGTCAAAGACATCGGTGCGATTAAACGCGGGGATCGATTGGGGTTCCGTGTTTTGTGAAAACAGCGTCATGCCGTCTTCGCCTTGGGTCATGAGAATATGCTGAGCCTGGGTGAGCGTGAGCAGATCGGTTCCCGCTCGATATAGGGTGGGGCGATCGCCAATGGCATATCCTACCGCTTGTTCGGCTTCCGGCAGATTGGGCGTAAACAGAGTCGCCCCAGCATAGCGGTGCAGGTCAACCTGGGCATCGACGATAACCCTGCGATGGGCGATCGCCGCCTTAATCACCTCAGGCGTAAACACCCCATCCCCATAGTCCGCACAGACCACACAATCCACTTCATGCACCCGGTGACGCACCAGTTCAGCCAGTCGGTGCTGTAGCTCGCTAGACGGCAGCGCATCAGACTTGTAGTCAATGCGGACAATTTGCTGGGTCACCGACTGGCGAGCATGGCCCGAAATCCGTGATTTCGTCACCGTGGGACGAGCCGCATCAACGATGACGCCTTCTGTGTTCATCTCGGCTTGAGAAAAGATACGCTGGAGCGATCGCCCGTGATCATCGTCTCCAATCAGCCCGACCACCTGCACCGAGGCTCCCAGCATCGCCAGATTATAGGCCGCGTTGCCACCTCCTCCCGGCACCTGACGAGTTTCTTCGTGCCGCAAAATCAGCACCGGAGCTTCCCGCGATAGCCGCTCTACTTGCCCAGTGACAAACTCATCTAGCCCCAGATCGCCCACCAGCAGGATTCTGGCCTGAGAAAACCGATCGAGAATCTCTATCAGCCGAGGCCGTGCTTCCACGACTTCATGGGCAAAAACTGGAGGCAGAATCATGAATTACGATTCAGTCGCATCAGTCGCATTATGAAGATCCAGCCGTTGAAGAATCCGATTCGTTCTGCGGTGATCCTTGCTGAGACACTGGCTCATCTTCACCGCCAGAACTTCCGACTTCTTCTTGAGATGCAGGGGCGGCTGGACAAGCCTCCGCGTCATACACAAAGTTTGTCGTCATGGCATAAGAGCGGTTCGCTCCAGACTGATTGTCGAAGTCATGGGCAGCCGCAAATTCTTGAGCTGCGCTATCGAAGAACTCATAGCCTGAGCTAATCAATATCTGTGGTCCCGGCTCCGTCAAAATCGTGTTATTGGAGTCAACAAAGACTCCCGTCATGACGGTGACATCTTCCCCAAGGGGACAGGTCAGCAGCGACTGCGCAACCTCTATGGTGACAGGTTCACCCTGCTGAATATTGGCGCTGTTTGCCGCTTCTTTCCATGCGTTAAACGCTGTCTCAACTTCTCCGTCAGTCGGTCTCTGATAGGTAAATTGCTGCTGAAGCTGTTGCTGCTCAGCGAATAGCCTTTCTTGAGGGGTCTGGGGTTCGGCCTCTTCTGATGAGGGTTCTCCGGTGTTTGTTGCTACCTCACCCGAGTTCTCGTTGGTTTGCTCTGTATTCGGGGATTCCTCAGTGTCTTGCTCGGTAGCGGGAACAGGAGTTTCTGTGTTAGAGGTTTCCGTTTCTGCTGGAGGGGTTTCAGGTTCGGGTTCTGACGGTGGTTGTGCAGGTGGTGGTGTAGAAGAAGACCTTGGTGGACGCGTTGGTGCAGGAAGATTGAACGATGGCCATGTTAGCGGCTGTTGCAGTCTAGGACGTGAAAGCCGAGGACGCTGTGAGAAGTCAGTAATGGGGCCATCAGGCACATTATTCAAATCTTGAAAATCTTCAAGGTCGAAGCTTGATGAAGAAAAATCATCTGAAAACGAAGAAAAATCGTCTGGCAATGGAACAGCCGACTCTGCAAAATTAGGGACTCGGGAGAGTTCTTCTGGCCCTAGCTCAACCACAGGGACTCGATTTTCGATGTCTGGTTCAGTGTCGGAGAAAGAGGGCAGCGACATTAAGGGGAGCAGCGCCAAAATAATCCCATGCAGCCCAACCGACCCGACCACAGCCCAAGAGGTCGGGTCTGCCATCAGCCGTTGAACAGGTAAGGGAAAATTGTCAGTAAAAGAACGGTATGTCATGGGGGATTTAAGACAGAGCGTCAACGACGGGCGCGATCGCCACTAAGAGATAACCACCAAATGTCCGGAACCATCACCTATTCTAGACAGGGAAATCGACATTCGGGATCTCTCGCGTCAAAAACAGTCATTCTTGCTGCCGCACTTTTTGCTTTCTTGCTCTGTAGACTCCAGTACAGTGCAACAAGTTTCTTTGCAACAAGTTTCTTTTGGGTCTGCCAGGGAGGCTCTAACGTAGGCTGGAACATGATTCACAGACTAAATGGCTGCTTCTGGACGATGAGTAAAGAAAAGTAAGACAGATCTAGAGATGGGCGATCGCTCAAGGATTTATAGATTTTTTGCTGCGGCCAAGTAGCCCAGTCTACGACGGCACTCTGCTTGAGCAGATCTCTCTGTTTGAGCACCTGCCAGACGCTTTCGTAAACTGATTTCACCTTCATTAAAACAACAACATCGGCCACGTCGAGGGTCGTTTCCAAATCGGCAACGGTATAAAGGGCCGGAAGCACCATCAGTTTTTGGCCCTGGGTGGTGAGCGGTAGCCCGAGTGCTGTAGCTGCGGCCATCGGCGAACACACTCCCGGAACCGCTTCTACAGCAAGATCTGGATGATCGCGCAGGAGAGTATGAGCCAGATAGGTAAACGTACTGTAAAAGCTGATGTCGCCCTCACAAAGGAAGGTGACATCTTGCCCCTGAGCCAAATAGCTCCACACCCTCTCAGCGGCAGCGTCCCATGCCTCATTCAGCTCCCCTGGGTCGAGCACATAGGGAAAACCCAGCGGAATTCTCTCTTGGTGAGGCTGCAGCCATCGCTCAGCAATGCGTTCTGCGATGCCAGGTTTGCCGTTTAGCCCTGCGGGAAAGGCGATCGCAGAAACCTGGCGAATGGTTTCTACTCCCTTCACGGTGATTAAATCGGGGTCTCCTGGGCCAACGCCAACCCCAAAAAGAGTGCCGATAGAAGGTGCAGGAAAAGATTCAGACTGCGATAAAGAAAGGCTTGACTCCGACATGGGTGGCTAAATCTGGCCGCGCTCAGCCTGGGTAAATGTTAGATGATGCATGAGGATGCATGAGTTAGATAATGCGTGAACAGATGATACATGAACCCACAAGGCCAAGATTACCCAGGTTAACGGGCTCCGATGGTTTTCTGAAACCCAGGACGGCTACAGATGTCGTTGAGGTAACGGGCGATCGCCAAATAGCTGGCAAAGTCCATCGACAGCATGATCCGGGCATAGGCTAAGTAAGAACCCACCGCGACATCAACCACGCTAAATGCGTCTCCTAAAAAATAGGGAGAACTCTCTAACTGATGGTTGAGGGGCGTGAGCAACCGCGCTTCTTCTTTTTCTCGTGTGGCCTCAACAAAGAGACCTGGCCCCAACGTGGCGTTTGCAAACATGACCCATTGAGCCCAAGTCGCGCGCATGTCTAAAGGGGCTCCGGGTTCGCCATATTTTTCGGCCAAGTAGAGCAAAATCGCTCCTGATTCCCAGAGGTTAAGCGCTCCGTCTACGATAGCGGGAACTTTACCCATGGGGTTAATCGCCAAAAAATCAGGTTGTCGATGCTCACCCGATGCCATATCGAGCATCACATACTCGTAAGGCAAAGAAATTTCTTCGAGATACCACTGCACAATGGAGGCTCGACTTCTAGCTCCACCATAGAGTTTAAGCATAGGGTGCTCCTGCTGGCCTAGATTGCGGGCGATCGCAGTCATTGCGGGCGATCGCATTAAATAATTTCACTGAAGAATTTTACGTGAAAATTCTATGGCATGGAGATCCTAGGGATCTCATCCAGAGGTCACGCTACAAGACACGGTGCGTATACTCGTGTTGCTTCACATTATCTTCGGTTTTCACCAGACGCTCTGAGTTGAGGACGCGCTTCCGTTCTAGGGAATAGTTGAAGTCTCGATATACCGTTCCGACGGGAATCAAACCTTTTGCGGCCTCATGAGATGCACGATAAGTGCGTACAGCCGCAGTCAAACGTTCTGCGAAATCGTCGCAAATCTGAACATCTTTAGGAAATTCGTTTGGCAAGGTCACCGAGTCTCCAGAGACTAAAGTGCCGAGGGTGGTTGCATAGGCCCACTCATAGGAGGTCGGGATGCCTTTAACCAGAGATTCCAGCGCCGCAGATGGCAGGGGCTCAATAATCTGAACGGGGTGAAAATCAGTGTCTTCCTTCAAATAGCAAGTCGCCAAACCAAGCACAACATAGTCTTCAGCAGACAGGTCTGGTGCATTCAGCAAAAGTTGGGTAGTCGTCATAAATGCCTCTAGGGACTCTCTCAAAATCAGTATTTGTCTTGCCTTCTCGCCTGAATCTTATCGTGTCATCGAAGATTGCCTCGACCCGTTTGGCAACCTGTAATAAATCCGTTACGTGGGACATCAGAGCTAAATTGCTCTGAAACTTCAAGATTTACCTACCTGTCATCCGTAAACGTACGGAGAAGCAACCTCCGTAGTTAGGAATTATTCAACACAATGAAATGTCTAAGTGCTCAGTATGGCTTCACTTCACAAATTCTGAAGGTGTTTTGGCGTTTTTTACTCGATTTACGTAGTTTCAACCTCGAACTCAAAGAGCAAAGCTTCTTATATGGAAGCTAGGAGTGCATTGACCCCATCGTTTGACGTGAGTAATTTTGCTGAGAGCCCTCAGCAGGTTGCTTGCACAGGGGCTACTTATCAGTCTCATTTGATCCAAGAGGACTAAGATGAACGGGCACTCTCCTGAAGAATATCGTCACTGTCAGCTCAATCGCAGACGCTCCCTGGAGACAACTCAGCGACTATCTCCGTCACTTCGCGATAGTAGAGATCGAGTTATCCAAAGATGTGGTTCTAGTTCTCTGCGACCACTGCCGGGTCGCGA
>JBARXP010000140.1:0-11512 GCA_049647405.1 Elainellaceae cyanobacterium
CTGCCCCAAGACGGGGTCTGACACTGGCTCACACGCCCATTAAAGACGACATGCCCTGCCGCTAAGACGATGGTACCATCACTTTTGCCCTAAAGGGCAGGGCTTGAAACCCATCACTTCTTGGTCAATGAGGGCAGTATGTAGCGTTAACTAGCCTGGAAGTATTGGCCCTAAAATTTGAGTTACAAGACCCAGCACAAGACTCATGAAAAAAGCGCCGAGAACTGCACTCCAGATTCCATACTTGAGTCTGAACCCTTCGACCAGTTTTGCCGATAGGCCAAATACAACCACGTTGATAATAAAACTAACCAGGCCAAGCGTCAGCGGAATTGAAGGCGTTAACAAATTTCCAATGACGTTGAGAACGCCAAAGACAATACCTGAAATCAGGGCTTTGCCAAAGCTATCAATCTGAACACCGATAAGTGGAATATAAGAAACGATAATCAAGCTAATGGTAATCACTAGCAAGGTCACAATCAAAGATACGATATCCATTTTTGTTGCACTCCTTTCGTCAGGGCTTGTGTGAAAGATTTTGAGACTTCACGAGCCAGATATGGGTCTTGAAGTCTGTAGAACTATTGAGGCGAGTCATTGAGCCATTGAAAACTGTACTCGATCGAACGAATGCGTCAACTGACGCTGGCTCACGTGAAATTACAGTACTACATAGCAGTAAGATAAGTGCATATCTTGCGACAGATTAAGACTGACCTTTAGCGAGTCGCTAGACTTAATTTATTGAGCAATGCTTAATCTTCTTAACAGCTCCTCTGTGTGGACACCTTGGATAGTCGCGATCGCCCTCAATGCGGTTTTAGCGGCGATCGCCACTGTAATTCCTAAAAAACTGCTGACTCCAGCGGGGCTGATTCACGCGGTATGTTTAGGCGTCCTCGTTTGGGGGGCGCTGGGGGCGTCTGGGTACGCCGTGATCATGGTGTATTTTTTAGTGGGTTCAGCCGTCACACGAGTGGGCATGGCCGAAAAAGAAGCCGCAGGCATTGCCGAAAAGCGATCGGGAGCAAGAGGCCCTGAAAATGTTTGGGGGTCTGCGCTAGTCGCGGCTCTATGTGCTGTAGGAATACTGCTGGTGAGATGGCAAATCTTCTCCGGTGCAGCGGTTTCAATGCTCGAAACAGCCCTGATGCTAGGGTATGTCGCGAGCCTCAGCACCAAGCTTTCCGATACCTGCGCCAGCGAAGTCGGGAAAGCTTACGGCAAAAGTACTTTTTTAATTACAACCTTCAAGCCCGTGCCTGCGGGGACGGAAGGCGCGGTCAGTCTGGAAGGAACCCTAGCAGGAGTCGTAGGTTCTTTGGCGATCGCCCTCATCGGTTGGGGCGTTGGCATGATCGACCTACTGGGCATCGGGCTGTGTGCGATCGCCGCTTTTGTGGCGACAAATTTGGAGAGCGTCATCGGCGCAACGCTGCAAGATCGATTTGACTGGCTGACCAACGAAGTCGTCAATATCATCAATACGTTAATTGGTGCGCTAGTGGCGATCGCCCTCTATGCATTGGCGATCGCTGTGGGGTCGTAAGCTCATCCAATTACAGTCCACCAGCAATAGTCTGATAATCACCGCTTGAAAAACTCACTCTTAAGGCTGTCGAACTTAAGGCTGTCGGACAATGCCAAACACAGACGTGTAGCCGTGAATAAACGTTGTGCCTCCCACAGGGCCAATCTCCCCGTTGCAGAAAAAGCCTCCCACGGGTAGGTGCTGAAAGTAGCGACTTAAGACCCCAGAGTCAAAATTAGCCTGCTTGTACAAATATTCGCCTCGCCCCATGCAGGAAAACATCAGCGCTCCGACCGGAGACGCATGACTCTGGCTCGTGTAGCGCTGGAACAGAGAATTGAGATCATCGGCAGAGGTCGTGGCGTCACGCAGATGAAACTGAATCCGCTGACCCGGACGGACGCGATCGCCCACGGCAAGAGCGCCCACCCTGGGATCAACGCCCAGCAAATTGCGAATCAGAAAATCTCCATGTTCTAACTCTTGCTTAAACTCGCTCTGTGCTACCCCAACAAACAACGAGTTTTGAGCAAGCTTCAAGTCGTCGCCATCAAGCGATTGAATTACACCTTGCAGCGCCGCCAAGGTGGTTTGGAGAGTGCTGTCGCCTGAAGGCTCGTCTGACTCGACCGTCAAAATGATGTTGCGCTCTCCGGTCACGACTCGATACACGTCACCAATCGGGCGACACCCCTGAGCCACAATCGCGTCGAGCACAATATTTCCGGTTAAGGCGACTCCCAAAATGCCATTTTCGTAGTTTTGGTCGTCGAGAAACATACCGCTCTGACCACCCGCAACGCTGACGCTGGCAAGACCCCCAACTTTGACTGACCCTGGATATGCAAAATCTAAGCCCTGCAAAAAGTCGCTGATCCCCTCGGTCATCGGGTCGGCCAGTACGATAAATTGTGGGTTTTGGTCTGGGGAAACACCAACCAGCTCCATCCACGGATCGGGCGGGCCATCCATATCGGGGAGTTGATCGACTGACTCAATCAAGAACGGCGAGATCGATACTTCAGGCAGCTTGGCTAGAGTGAGGCTCAAGGCCGCACTTCCCTCAATCTCCTGGGGAGAACCGATGGGGCGATCGCCCACTACGCCACCGCCACTACAGCCCAGCAAGACTGGCTCTGGAAGGTGCGATCGCAACAGCGGCATCAGTCGCGGATAGTCGCTCAAAAACGCAGAAGAGATAAAAACAAATCCCAGATCTGCCGCCCCGTCTAACTTTGACTGAGCCTGCTCAACCACCTCTTTGACGGCAGCTTCAAGAGAGGGTTGGGTTGAGAGGGCACTGACCCACTGCATTGGCTCTGTCATGGTGCGTGATGTTAGCTAAGCGGTTTCAACAATTTGCAAGGGTGAGCAACTTGGGATCTCTCAAGCGCTATTCACACTACTTTCTACTCACATTATTTAGAAGTCGAAGAAAACTCATTCTCTTTTTCTTCTGTCAACTTTTCTTGTTGGGCCAGCGCTTCTTCTTCTGCGGCTCGTCGCTGCATCATTTCCATAATAGAAACGCGCTCCAGCAGACCCAATATGCTGCCATCTTCTTGCTCCACAATCAGAGCAGCAGGTTTTTCTTTCTCAATGCGAGCAATCACTTCAATCAGCGGCTCGTTTGCTTTCACCGAGGGCATCTCTTGAATCGGTTCCATCAGCGATCGCACCTGCACATTCCACCAGTCGTTCGTCGAGACAGATTTCATGGCATCGACTTCGACTTGCCCAATCAGCTTGCCGTCAGCGTCGGTCAGCAGATACTTTTTCCAATCGGTTTGATTGCCAATGACGTAGTTGTTTGCAAATTCACGCAGTGAGATATCGGCAGGGGCAATCGGGCTGTTGGGATACATAGCGTCTTTTGCCGTCAACCCACTCATCTGCTCTTGAATCTCAGCAGACTGAGCCGAACGTCCCGCATTTTGAAGCAAGAAGAGGCCAATCAACAGCGTCCAGGGACTGCCAAACAGTCGTAGGCCAAATGATTCGGTAAGCCCGAAGATCGCATTAGCACCTAAGAGAATGCCTGCCCAGCCAAAGACTTGACCGACACGGCTGGCAAACGCGACGCCACGATATGGCTTGCCCGTGATTTTCCAGACAATAGACTTGAGGATGTTTCCGCCATCAAGAGGCAGACCAGGGATCAGGTTAAACGCTCCCAAAATCAGATTGATCGAGGCAAGCAGACTGATAATGGTGTCGTAGGGCTGTGGCGGGCTAGCGACGATGCCAATGACCACGAAGACGCCAAACAGCGCAAAGCTAACCAGAGGACCGGCGATCGCCACCCAAAAGGCATCGCCCGCAGTCTTCGACTCTGACCCTAAGCTGGCAAGCCCCCCAAAAATAAATAGGGTAATAGACTTGACCTCGATTCCCTGACTCATCGCAACAAAGCTATGACCCAGCTCGTGTAACAGCACCGATGAAAACATCAGCAGAGCCGTCACCATTCCTAAAACCCAGGGGAAAGGCCCGCTCAGATTGAAAAAACGTGACAGATCGCTGCCATAGAGAAACGTCACCAGTCCAAACACCACGAACCAGGACGGATTGATATAAAAAGGAATACCGAATAGATTTCCAACACGTATGCCGTTCATCGAGCTTCTCTCTTTGGTGCAACAGTAGGCAGATCGCTATGAGGGAATCATAGAAGGTCAAGGACTGCCTAGTTCCCACTGTAACGGTTTGTTACAGGCGCAGGGTCAGCCTTTGTGGGGTGGAAACCGATCCTCGCGGGGTCACAAGTTATGCATGAGTCATCCGCTTAGGCTTCTGATTCATAGGATTGGTTGAAGTGATTGACTGAAGCCACCACAACTGAAGTCATCACTGGTCAGCGGCTTCAGTGTTTTTAGATTCCAGGTTTTTAGAGTCCAGGTTTTTAGATTCAAGACGCTGCTGACGATTCAGCTTGCTCAATTTCCAAATGGCTAACCCGGCACAAATAATAAACATCAAATCGGCAGAGAGAATTTGCCCCGCTTGCTGACTGTAGGTTTCAGTTGCTGCGCAAGCCACAGAGGGTTCTGGTCGAACACACAAGAAAAAATTGATCACCAGCCAAGGTAGAGTGCCAAGCACCCAAAGCACAGCCAGAGCAATGAGCAGCACCAAAAATGCAATCATACTGGTCTTCCTTTTGCCAGACTCTTCTGTCACGCCTCAGCCCGCGCGCAGGTAAGGCAGATTCAATCATGTACACAATCGATCATCGGTGCAATTTGCGTCATCAGTCATCCGGAAACTGCACGTAGGCGATTATTTTGCCACAACAAATCTGTTCGTAACAGTATGTCACGATTTTGAACAGACTCAGGTGCTCAAGGCCAAGTTATCTCGGTGAACCACGGTTTCGGCTCCGGCATACCCAAGGATTGTCGGGATGCGGTCAGACTTGCAGCCCCGAATTTTTTGGAGTTCACTGCTGTTGTAGTTGACCATGCCCCGCGCAATTTCTCGTCCTGTCTGGTCACAGAGCTGGACGGCATCTTTGTGACGAAACTCGCCTTCGACATCGGTAATACCTGCGGCGAGGAGCGATCGCCCCTTTTCACAGATGGCATCCACAGCCCCACTATCTAAGTAAAGCTTGCCTGCGGGAACTAAACCATTGGCGATCCAGCGCTTGCGGGCATTCGACGGTTGCGGCTGCGGCTTAAACTGGGTGCCCAACGGTTCGCCCTGCAAAATTCGTTCAATGTTGTTGGGCGATCGCCCTTCTGTAATGGCCATGCGCACTCCCGCCGCAGTGGCAATGCGGGCGGCGGCGATTTTGGTGACCATGCCCCCGGTGCCCCAGGCCGTGCCGCGATCGCCCACTTCGATCTCCAGATCGGCCAGATTGTCTACTTTATCGACCAGGCTAATGGGTTTGGCATCGGGGTTAGAGCGAGGGTCAGCGGAATACAGCCGATCGACATCCGTTAGCAAAAACAGCCAGTCGGCTCCGACGAGGCTAGCAACAAGGGCTGAGAGGGTATCGTTGTCGCCAAACTTGAGTTCTTCTACGGCAACGGTGTCGTTCTCGTTGACGATGGGGATGACGCCGAGATGGAACAGTTGTCGAAACGTGCGGTAGGCATTGACATAGCGACTGCGCTGCACCAGATCGGTGCGCGTCAGCAACACCTGGGCGATGGGCTGCTGTAGCGAAGAAAAGAGATCGTCGTAGACCCGCATCAGCCGACCCTGCCCCACAGCGGCGATCGCCTGCTTCATCGAGATCGATTTTGGGCGTTCTGTCAGTCCGAGGCGGCCACACCCAACGCCTACTGCGCCCGAAGACACCAGAATCACCTGATGGCCTTGCTGCCGCAGCCGACACAAGGTTTCCACCAGACTGGCGATGGTAGACAATGCCAGATTTCCGGTATCAGAGCGGGTCAGGCTAGATGTGCCGATTTTAATGACCAGCGTTTGAGAGGTTGAGGGGTGAGGCCCCGAAGATTGAGATTCGGGAAATTGAGATTCGGGAGATTGAGATTCTGACACTTGAGACATGGAAATACCGCAACAGCGCGCCACGGAGAGGCAACAGATTCAAATTCTATAGCGCCGCTGGGGTTCATGCAGAGAGCTTTTTAGACGAGTTGCTGCGACAGCTTTCGAACAGGGTGTTAGAACCTACTCAGTTCATAGAAGTGGTGTGTACTCAGTAGGAGTGTCAAGACAGAGGGGCGATCGCCGCTGATATCACGCCTTTTTCTTCCAACACTCTGGCTACCCGCAACACCTTCGCTTCCTGATAAGGCGCACCAATGATTTGAACCCCGACCGGAAGCTCTCCGGGCTGCTGCACAGGCACCGAGAGAATCGGCAACCCCACAAACGAGAGTGGCTGAGTGTAGAGTCCCAGGTTGGGGCGAGTTTTGACCTCAACCCCATCGATGGTCATCACATCCTGACCGATGGTGGGCGCAGGACAGGGCGTCGTTGGCGCAAGGATGATATCCACGGTCTGAAATAGTTCTAACAGGCGATCGCGATACCACTGGCGAAACCGCTGCGCCTGAATCGTCCAGGTGGTTGGAATCAGTGCCCCAGCCAGAAACCGATCGCGGGTCGCGGGGTCGAAATCTTGGGGGCGAATTTTGAGATTCTCCAAATGCAGGTTGCTGCCATCGGAAGCAGTAATGACATAGGCCGCTGCCCGTGCCCGCTTCGCTTCCGGGATCACGACCGTATCTTGCACGCCCAGAGCCTTTACCACTTGCTCAAAGCCCGACCGCACCACAGGCTCCATGCCCTGGTCGAAGTGGTCGATGGCGATCGCCAGCTTCAGCCCCTCTAATCTTTTATCTAACTGTGGCAGGCAGAAAGTCTTAGGGCGAGGCGAACTCACCGGGTCGCGGGGATCAAACCCGTGCAGCACGTCGAAGGTGACGGCAATATCGCGCACCGACCGGGCAAAGGGGCCAATGTGGTCAAAACTGCCAGCAAACAGATATGCCCCTTCTCTAGAAACGCGTCCATAGGTCGGCTTTAGCCCAAAAATGCCGCAGAAAGAGGCGGGTACGCGAATGGAGCCGTTGGTGTCAGAGCCGAGCGTCAGCGGAACCAGGCCAGCGGCGATCGCTGCTGCCGAGCCGCCAGAAGACCCGCCTGCGACCCGACTCAGATCGTGAGGATTGTGGGTATTGCCGTAGTGGCTATTCTCGGTCACAAAGCCGTAGGCATACTCATCCATGTTGAGCGCCCCTACCAGCACGGCCCCTGCCTGCTTGAGTCGGCTGACGGTGGCGGCATCCTGAGTGGCGGCAGGTGATTCGGCCTCGATCTGGGCTCCTGCAAGAGTGGTGATGCCCTCGATATCCAGGAGATTTTTTACCGCAAATGGAACCCCGGCCAGCGGCC
Source organism: Elainellaceae cyanobacterium (assembly GCA_049647405.1). Classification (GTDB taxonomy): domain Bacteria; phylum Cyanobacteriota; class Cyanobacteriia; order CAKZMO01; family CAKZMO01; genus CAKZMO01. The sequence continues at coordinate 7,409 of JBARXP010000140.1, forward strand.
CAGGAGACTGGCCTGCGGCGATCGCCCCATCAACCTGAGCGGCAGCGGCGAGTGCCTCTTCTGCCATCAGCGTCGTGAAGCAGTTGAGCTTAGAGTCAAGCGCCTCAATCCGGTCAAGGGCCGCCTGGGTGACGGCTACCGCTGTTGTTTTTCCCAACTGGATGGCTTGAGCGGTGGCGATCGCATCCGCCATTTTCCCGATGCTTGGCTCGTCAATGGTCATCAATCAGAATCCTCACTTGGTCGCAGATGAATCTCTACTTATGCTGAATGCGCGGGTCGAGAAACGCGTAGGAAATATCGACCAGCAAATTGATTAGCACAAAAGCTGTCGCCACAAAAATCACGCCACCCTGCACCACCGGGTAGTCTCGCGCCAAAATGCCCTCGTAGATCCACTTGCCAATCCCCGGCCACGCAAAAATCGTCTCGGTTAAGATGGCTCCTCCCAGCAGCGTGCCAAACTCTAGACCGATAATCGTCACCACGGGCAACATGGCATTTTTGAGCGCGTGCTTAAAAATTACCCAGCGTTCTAGCACTCCCTTCGCCCGCGCCGTGCGGATGTAGTCTTGACCCAGCACATCGAGCATGGTGCTGCGGGTAATGCGAGCCACGATCGCCAGGGGAATCGTACTCAGGGTCAGAGCAGGCAGCACCAGATGAGCCAGGGCATCTTGAAACAACGCAATATCGCCCTGAAGCAGCGTATCCAGCACATAAAACCCGGTGATGGGCTCGAAGTCGAAGCCGATATCGGTGCCCAAACGACCGCTAGGGGGCAACCACTTGAGGTTGACCGCAAATAAGTACACCAGCAGCAGCCCCAGCCAATAGACGGGCATCGAAACGCCGAGCAGCGAACCGCTCATGGTGAGGTTGTCGATGATGCTGTTGCGCTTGACTGCTGCAATCACCCCGGCTGGAATGCCGATGATAAGGGCGATCGCCATGGCCGCAATTGACAGCTCAAAGGTAGCGGGCCAGCGAATCTTAATTTCTTCAATGATGGGGAAACCTGTAAAAATGCTGCGCCCAAAGTCAAGACGCAGCAAGCTTCCTAGAAATTCTAGATACTGGAGAGGCAAAGGCCGATTGAGCCCCAATCGCTCACGCAAAACCTCGACCTGATCGGGAGTCGCGCGATCGCCCAACAGCACCACAGCCGGATCTCCAGGAATCAGGTGAAGAAACAGAAAGACCAGCAGGGAAATGCCCAGCAGCACCGGAATGAGATTCAGCAACCGTCGAAAAATATAGCGTCCCATATCCAGCGCTCTAAACTCATATGCACTTTAGCCGAAACGTGACGATCAGTTTCGCTTTTTCTGAACGCTTTTTCTGAACAGCTTTTCTGAACGATTATGGCTCGAACGGATGCAGTCTTGTTCAGGTCGCTTGGCCGTTGCGACTACACCGCCACAGGAATTTTAATGCGGTTATAGGCTGCCATAATCAGTGATTCTGTCTCATCCCAACCCATGCACTTATCGGTAATTGAGACTCCATACCTTAAATCACGGGGATTTTCACAAATGGGTTGACTCCCCGGAAACAGATTGGACTCCAACATCAAGCCAATAATGGAGGAGTCGCCATCCACAATTTGCTGCATGACCTCATTGAAGACGATAGACTGCCGTGTGTGATCTTTGTTGGAGTTGCCGTGGCTACAGTCAACCACAATGCGCTTAGATAGACCTCGCTCAGCCATCTGAGCTTCAACCCATTTCACGGTTTCAGCGTCATAGTTGGGCTTACCGCCGCCGCCGCGCAAAATGATATGCCCGAAAGGATTACCCTTTGTGCGAAAAACGCTGACTTGCCCATTCGGGTCTAGCCCTAGAAAATGGTGAGGCGAACGACAGGCTTCGAGGGCATCTAGAGCGACTTGAATGTTGCCATCCGTGCCATTCTTCATGCCAACGGGGACGGAGAGGCCGCTCGCCATCTCACGGTGGGTTTGAGATTCGATGGTGCGGGCTCCAATGGCAGACCAAGAGATCAGGTCAGACATGTATTGAGGCGTCACCGGATCGAGGGCTTCGATGCCCGCAGGAAGCCCGATTTCTGCAACTTGCAGCAGCAGTTGCCGTGCAATAAACAGCCCTTTTTCAATGTGAAAAGAGCCATCTAAAAACGGGTCATTGATCAGACCTTTCCAGCCCACTGTGGTGCGGGGCTTTTCAAAATAGACCCGCATGACGATAAGAAACTTGTCGGCGACCCGATCGGCCAGTTCTTTAAGCCGCTGGGCATAGTCTAGAGCGACGTTGACATCATGGATAGAGCAAGGCCCAACAACGATGAATTTACGAGAATCGTGACCGTTGACGATATCGGCGATCGCCTCTCGTCCTTGAAATATGGTTTCTACCGCTGTGTCAGTCAGCGGTAGCTTATTGATCAGTTCTGCTGGAGAAGGCAGCAGATAAGAGGACTCGATATGGGTGTCTCTGAGGTTGCGTGTGTTCATCGTGTGTGTCTTCTATCCGGTCTGTTCAGTCTGTCTGGTTTGGAAGTTAGCTCTCAACACCCTACCTATGGCAAATTTGGGGTTACGAGAACGTTCATCCAATTTGACAGGATGCAGTGAATGTCTCAAGGATGCTTCGCCCGCTTTATGAATTGCCAGAAATAGCTTGCCAAAACTAGCTCTCGTTCATGATTGGCTTTAATTTTAATCTTGCCGCATGAGGTTCGAATATTTTGCGACCCCTAGAAGCAGGCACGATTATCTCATACAACCCTAACAGTAAACCTCGAAGTCATCGAAAGAGATCTAAATCTTCAGGAAAGAATCTTTAGCAAGAAGACAGGCAGAGATAGACAGGAGTAAAGTCTATCTAAAAAACCCACGCAGCCATCTCACCCATTTGAGTCACTATGATCAAGGCAGCGGAGTAAACTGCCGGAGGACTCGAATGGAGGATTTTGAATCTGAATCTCGGGTTGTAAGCTTAAAAAGGCTCAGTGTGTCGGCTGCTTTGGCTCAGCGCTGCTGACCGATCTGTCCCATTCTTGAGGTTAAACACCAATGATTAGACACAGTATTCAATCTTCCCTTGTTGTATTGCTGTTGTTTGGGTGTGGCAGTCCCAGCGATAAACTCGATGCTGGAACCCCCTCAGAAAGTGATTCGGGCGCGATCGCCACCCTTGAGCCTGCCGATTCAGATGCTGCTTCTACAGACATTGCCAGCGCTACAACTCCGGCTCCGGTTGCAGACACCACAGTGGTGCCAGGTGAAAAGTTTGGCGCTGTGACTCTCAACACCAGCCGCCAAGACCTCGAAGAATTGTTTGGGGTCGATGTGCTGACTGACGAAGCGGTTGATGTTGGAGAAGGCATGACCGAAGCCGCGACTCTGGTGGCCCTAGAAGACGGCTACGCGTTCACCATTGTGTGGGAAGATGACAGCCGCACTGCTCCCTTTGAGATTCGCGATATTGGAGAAGGCTGGACGATGCCGGAAGGAATTCAGGTCGGCACCTCCTTTTCTGAACTGCAATCGAGCCTGGGCGAGTTTGAGCTGTATGGCCTCGGTTGGGATTACGGCGGTACAGTCGTGCTCGACAACACCACACTCGATGCCTACCAAGACCATTTGATTTTGAGACTGCAACCCGATGCTCAGGCTCAGACGGCACAGCCCGGAGCAATGGAAGCTCTCATGGGCGATAGTCTGTACGCGTCTGATAATCCAAACTTCGGCAAACTCAATATGAGTGTCTACGAGATTATCGTGAGACTGGGTTCTTAAGAGTCGCTGAGCTGTCAGTGGGCGTTGTCGGCTCGCCTCCACACATTCTTTCGAATATCAATTCCCTACTATTCACTCTTGCTTGACTACCCCCGATGGTTCGGCCTTTATGGAACCGGGGATATGTGGCTCAGTACGTAGACAAAAATAAGTGTAGATTGTGGTTGAGGGACGTATAGCCCAAGAGGCATTCAAGAAAGGCAAAGCCTTGCCGAAGGCAATAACCCAACGTCAGCATGGGTTACGCTTCGCTAACCATCCTACACAAGCGATAAATATTAAGGGCGACCTACTTGTATAGCTACAGCCAGTAGCCTTAGGACAATTTGGTGGGCGCGCGG
>JBARXP010000141.1:0-11766 GCA_049647405.1 Elainellaceae cyanobacterium
CCATGGCGGTCACCTCACCCACGGCTCTCCGGTCAATGTGTCAGGCAAGTGGTTTAAGACGTGTCACTACGGCGTCAGCCCCGAAACTGAGCAGATCGATTTTGATGCGGTGCGCGAGTTGGCTCTAGAGCATCGGCCCAAGATGATTATCTGCGGCTATTCGGCCTACCCACGCACCATTCACTTTGATAAGTTTCGGGCGATCGCCGATGAGGTAGGAGCCTATCTGCTCGCCGACATCGCCCATATCGCTGGGTTAGTGGCTAGCGGGCTGCATCCCAATCCGATTCCTTACTGTGATGTCGTCACGACGACGACTCACAAGACATTGCGCGGCCCCCGAGGTGGCCTCATCCTCACTAAGGATACAGAACTCGGTAAAAAGTTCGATAAAGCGGTATTTCCAGGGAGCCAGGGCGGCCCCCTTGAGCATGTCATTGCAGGTAAAGCTGTCGCCTTTGGTGAAGCGCTCCGACCTGAATTCAAAACTTACTCAAGCTCTGTGATTGAGAATGCCAAAGCGTTGGTCTCCCAGCTTCAATCACGAGGGTTTAAGGTTGTTTCTGATGGCACCGATAACCACTTAGCGCTGGTCGATCTGCGCTGCATTAGCATGACGGGCAAAGAAGCCGATCGCCTCGTCAGCGACGTTAACATCACCGCAAATAAAAACACCGTGCCGTTTGATCCTGAGTCTCCTTTTGTGACTAGCGGTTTGCGCTTAGGAACTCCAGCCATGACCACAAGAGGCATGGGCACTGCTGAATTTTCAGCGATCGCCGACATCATTGTTGATCGTCTGACCCATGCTGACGATGACACCATGGCTGACTCCTGTAAGCGACGCGTGCTAGAGCTGTGCGATCGCTTCCCTCTCTACCCTCATCTTGAAGTTTCTGAGCCAGCATTGGTATAAGCCCTATTCATAACGGGTGTCCGCTCCTACATAAAACGCTCTAACGAGAAGAACGTACGATCTACAGTCATCTCGTTAGGGCGTTATTGTTTTTACAGCAAAAAAATTGGCCCAAAAAAGCTGATTACAATCAGTCATTGTGTCCTGGTATGGGTAAGTTAGCCCTGCAAAGAAGAGAGGTGCAGAACCTGTAGCTAGAGTCAAATTAGCCCGCAGCTTTCTCGTAGTTGAAACCTTGGGGTGCTTGCATTTACCCTTCACAGACTCGAAAATCTATCGCAACAATCTCTACCAAAATAATCTATCGACAGGGAAATCAAGTATTCCAACCGCTTAGCGATGCTAAAACCTAGAGTGCAAAAGATAGGGTTGACCGATTTGCAGAATTGCGTGAAAACAAATCTCGCATGATGCGGTTTTTACCTTACACTCTCTAATGAATGTGTCTAACGAATTGATACGTTTAATGACATTGAAATTCGTTGTAGACCGTGAGTTGCACCTAGTTTTAAGGTAAAACGCTTTTGCCTCAAGAAGCTTGCCATCGCTCATGCCGCATGGTTTCCAAACGTTCACTATATAGTCAACCCTGATGCTCAGATGCCATTTCAGTTTTATCATCTGATTGCTTTCGCAGTTTCTGCTGTCGTTGTGTTAGCCAGCACCCCCGTGGTGAAGAAATTTGGGCTCACCAGCGGCAGATTTGATGCGCCCGATCCTCGCAAGGTTCACCAACGACCGATGGTACGTCTCGGGGGGGTTTCCATATTTTTGGGCTCTCTGATGGCGTTACTGCTCGTCTGGGTGCTTGGAGGGTTTGGCGTTCTGCCTCCTAACAAAGAATACGAAATTTGGGGCGTCACGATCGGTGGACTCGTCTTCTTTCTGATCGGCTTAGCAGACGATTTGTTCAGCCTTTCTCCCATCGTCAGGTTATTGCTCCAGGTAGGAGCGGCCTCCGGTGCCTGGTTTGTAGGTGTGCAGATCGATTTTGTCAGCATTCCAGGCATGGGAATTACCCAGCTTCCCGTTATCGTGAGCTGGCTGTTTACGATTCTCTGGCTCGTTGGTATGACCAACGCAGTCAACTGGATCGACGGCTTAGATGGTCTTGCTGCCGGGGTTTGCGGCATTGCTGCCGTGGTCATGCTCGTCGTCAGTCTGTTTATGAACCAGCCCGCTGCGGCTCTGATTGTAGCGGCGGTGGCAGGAGGAGCGTTGGGATTTTTACGCTATAACTTCAATCCAGCTCAAATTTTTATGGGAGATGGGGGCGCTTACTATTTGGGATTTACCCTGGCAGGGGTCGGAGTCATTGGGTTGCTCAAAAGTGTCACGACAGTAGCAGTGCTCTTGCCGTTTCTCATTTTGGCCGTACCTATCTTAGATATGTCAGCCGTAATCATTGACCGATTGCGTAATGGCAAGTCTCCCTTCACTGCCGATAATCGCCATCTTCACCATCGATTGCTTAAGGCAGGTCTCTCTCACCGATTAACCGTTTTGTTCATCTATTCTCTAACCCTATGGTTGGGCAGTTTGGCGCTGGCGATCGCCCGCATTCCGAGCGGTATTGTGTACGCAGTGGCGGCGACAGCCCTGTTAATCTACACCATATGGAAAGTCAGAAAACATGCTCAAGTGCCCTGATCGGCACAGGAATAGAAAGACGAAAAACTCGCCAGATCAGCTCTCACCGATAAACTCAGAAAGGATCATCTTCACTGGATGCGTGAATCCGCTTAAGATAGACAGGGCAACACCATCGGTAACAGCTCATGAGTGGGAGTGCTGAAATTATCTGTGTCGGAACAGAACTGCTGTTAGGCGATATTCTCAACAGCAATGCCCAATTTATTGCTCAACAGCTCGCGGATCTGGGCATCCCACATTATTATCAAACCGTCGTAGGCGATAATGCCAGCCGATTACAAAAGGTGCTAGCGCTAGCCTGTGAGCGATCGCACTTGATTATCTTTACCGGAGGTCTGGGGCCAACGCCCGACGATCTGACCACAGAGGCGATCGCCTCTTTTTTTGATACCCCTCTAATTGAGCGTAGCGATGTCATTGAAGACATCGTCACAAAATATGCCCATCGAGACAAAGCCATGTCTCCCAGCAACCGGAAGCAGGCACTCTTGCCCGAAGGCGCAGACGTGCTCTACAACCCCATCGGCAGTGCCCCCGGCATGATTTGGCAGCCGCGCCCAGGCTTAACCCTACTCACGTTTCCAGGCGTGCCTCGTGAAATGCAGTGCATGTGGCACGAAATAGCAGTTCCGTATCTCAAACGCCAAGGCTGGGGGCAATCCATTATTTACAGCCGGATGTTGCGCTACTGGGGCATCCCAGAGTCAACATTAGCTGAAAAAGTCGCCCCCTTCTTCGATTTGGAAAACCCAACCGTAGCCCCCTACGCAGGTAAGGGCGAAGTTCGGCTGCGGATTTCTGCCAAAGCAGACTCGCAAGATGCCGCAGAAAAGTTAATTCAACCTGTCGAAGCTGAACTCCGAGCGTTGACAGCACCTGATTGGTTCGGCGCAGATGAAGAAACGCTGGCATCTGTGCTAGGTGATATTCTCAAAAGCGCGGGTGAAACCGTTTCCGTCGCTGAGTCCTGCACAGGCGGGGGCCTTGGGAACCTTTTGACCACGGTACCCGGAAGCTCAGATTATTTTCTGGGTGGCGTTATTTCCTATGACAATACGGTCAAAGAAAATATTTTGGGCGTCGATTCAACCATCCTGGCCGAGCATGGTGCAGTCAGTGAGGCCGTCGCTCAACAAATGGCTGAGGGAGTTCGCAACGCTCTCGGCACCACCTGGGGAATCAGCGTTACGGGCATTGCTGGCCCTGGTGGGGGCACAGATACTAAACCCGTCGGCCTAGTTTATTTTGGCATTGCAGGGCCTGAAGGCACACAATGTTATCGCCGCACATTTGCCGTCTATCGAGGGCGAGACTGGATCCGCTGGTTAAGTACCTGTACAGCGGCTGACTTGTTGAGGCGTCATCTACTCGACCGTCAAAATTAGAAAGCACCCTTAGAAAAAAGCGTATTTAACAAAAGCTAGCGTAAAGCCTTGATCATCTGGTGTGATCCGCTATGATATAGAAAAGACGCACCATTCGTATTTGGCTATACAATCCCTGCTAGCCAGTTCGAGCGTCTAGCTGTCGCAAAGGGAGCAAATTTGTCAATGGACTTCATTGAAGACATCCTGGATCGGTTGACTGACTGGGCACGCAAAATTCTGGACGCTCTACTAGGGCCAGAGGCGCAGCCTGAGCAAGAACCAATCCCAGTGCCAGTTGACGATCGATATCGGTGAGCTTCGGCAAAGCGATAGTTTGCTGTGAAAAGCATTAGATACCAAAATACTCCATCAGAACTTATAGCTTTAACGAGTCAATCAAGAGGCATTGAGCTAGCATCTGTGGTAAGTCTAGATCTACCAGGCTATCCATAGGGCTATCAGTAAATGTCTGAGTCAAATCGCATTTTGGTTTTAAATGGGCCAAATCTTAACTTGTTGGGGTTGCGCGAGCCCGGCGTATATGGCTCGGTAAACCTTCAAAGCATCATAAAGATGCTTGAAGAAGAGTCTAAAGTTTTTGAATTTCAACTCGACTGTCAGCAGTCAAACCATGAGGGTGAAATCATAGATGCAATTCACCATGCTCGTGGAACGCATTTAGGAATTTTGATTAACCCAGGCGCTTACACCCACACCAGCGTAGCCATTCGAGATGCGATCGCCGCTGTTGCGCTTCCTACGGTGGAGGTTCATCTCAGTAACATTTATCAACGCGAAGAGTTTCGGCACCATTCGTATATCGCTCCGGTTGCCATAGGTCAAGTGAGTGGCTTTGGGGCAGATAGCTATCGGTTGGGACTTTATGCCCTGATAGCTCACATCAACCGGACTGTAGAGGCGTCGCATTAGAGGCGTCGCATTAGCAGCGTTACCGATAAGCAGAGCATTACTCCCAAAAAAGCTTATCAAAAAGAGTTTTTATAGCTTTTTTTATCGGATGACTAGCCGTTTAGGGTCGCAGCGCCCCCTACTTGGTCAAAGATATCTACTGATGGTCATCATGGAAGAATCAAATGGATGTCTGGCTTAGATGATATCTGAGAAATCATCAAGCACCCGTTGCCCTGAGTGAAGAGCAATTCAACACGTCCTCAGACCAAACATCTTTAGAATCATCTTAGACACTCAAAGTTTAGACCCCAGTATGGAGATCGGAATCAAAATGACAACAGAGCAAAAACTAGAAAATCTGCACACAATGTTTGCAGAAATGGATCAGGCTCTGATTGCCTATTCTGGTGGAGTAGATAGTGCTCTGGTCGCCAAAGTTGCGTTTGATGTGTTAGGCGATCGCGCCTTAGCCGTCACAGCCGAGTCTCCGTCGCTGCTCCCCGACGATCTGGAAGACGCTCGCGTCCAAGCAGCCATGATTGGCATCGCCCATGAGGTGGTGCAAACCCATGAGATGGAAAATCCCAACTACACCGCCAATCCGGTCAATCGCTGTTACTTTTGCAAGAGCGAACTGCACGATACACTCAAGCCCCTAGCGCTCAAACGCGGCTATGCTTACGTCATTGATGGGGTCAATGCAGACGATTTGCATGACTATCGACCTGGCATTCAAGCGGCAAAAGAGAGAGGCGCGCGATCGCCCTTAGCAGAAGCAGGCATCTCTAAGATAGAAGTGCGGGAACTCTCCAAACTTTTAGGTCTAGCTTGGTGGGATAAACCCGCCCAGCCCTGCCTCAGCTCAAGGTTTCCCTACGGCGAAGAGATTACTGTTACAAAATTACGACGGGTGGGTCAAGCCGAGCGTCATCTTCGCAAGCTGGGCTGGAATGAACTCCGGGTTCGTTCTGAAGGCGATACGGCACGCATTGAACTACCGCCCCTCCAGATTCAAGCCTTTGTCGAAAAAACCGATTTGCCTGCTCTTGTGGAGCACTTTCAGTCGTTCGGTTTTCTCTATGTGACCCTTGATTTAGAAGGCTACCGCAGCGGCAAACTCAATCAGGTCTTGCAGCGGCAGCCTGTAGAAGTTTAAGGAATTTATAACCTGAGTACCTTACGAGAACGACTCTAGCGCCCCCGAAAAGACAAGTTGTGCAGGGCCTGTCATATAGAGATGCTGATCGGTGTCATCCCAGCGAATATTGAGGCATCCCCCCGGTAACTCGACGGTAGCTTGGCGATCGCTCCGCCCATTCAGCACAGCAGCGACTAAAGCCGCACAGGCTCCAGTTCCGCACGCTAGGGTTGCTCCTGCACCGCGTTCCCACACTCGCATCTTGAGATAATCGCGCCCGATTACCTCGATGAATTCTGTATTGATGCGTTGAGGAAACGCTGCATGATGCTCAAATTTAGGGCCAAGTTCTGCGAGAGCGATCGCCTCTGCGTTTTCTACAAAGGTGATGCAGTGGGGGTTGCCCATGCTGACACAGGTCACCTGCCAGGTTTTGTCCTCAACCGCTAGAGAAACATCAATCACCTTTTTGTCGCCTTCTGCAAGAGTCGTGGGAATTTCAGCCGCTAGCAGTTGAGGCAGCCCCATATCAACGGTCACCATGCCGCCATCTTGAAGCTGTGGCGAAATTAACCCGGCCAGAGTATGGATGCGGTAAGTTTTATGGCTATCAAGCGGCAGCCCTTCTAAATCCCCCAGAAACCGAGCAAGGCAGCGGATACCGTTGCCACACATCTCTGGCTCCGAGCCATCTGAGTTAAAAATTCGCATCGTATAGTCTGTGCCATCTTGACCGGGCAACGCAAAGATGACCCCGTCCGCCCCGACGCCAAAGTGGCGATCGCACCATTTCACAGCTTCTTCCGGTGTCAGGGAGGGAGCAGCCTGATGGCGATTATCAATCAGAATAAAATCGTTGCCTAAGCCGTGATATTTCGCAAAGTCGATGGTCATCGTCGTTTTACTCGTTACTCTGTGCCTAGAACGTCAAAGAATTCAGTGCTCATATTCAGTGATCATTTACAGTGTCTTTCAACTGCTCCGTCATGCTTGGATGCAGACTGTAGTAAAGTTTTCCACCCACGTGCTGTCGCATCTTCACACTGCAATGACGATAGATAGACTGACTATAAACAGATAGTAACGCTCTGACAACTGAGATGCTGTAGCAGGTTGTTCTCTAAGCAACACACTCTCAAAAACAGCGGTTCAGATCCCTAGAGTTCAGTAGAGTAGAAAGGGCACCAGAACACAGTTGCAGAACACAGCTGCGGAAGACAGTTGCAGAACACAGCTGCTAAAACTGGCTCACCCCAGGGATAAGGCTCTGACGCTACTCACCATGAGATAGCCATCATTGATCTTATGGGCATCTTTCGATGCGGCAAAGAAATAGAATCCCAGGACGAGTCTCAAAGGTGTCGTTACCGTTCTTTAATAAAAGGAAATCTAGATATGTCTACTGAGTTAGAAACCGGACTACCAAGCGTTCGTCTCATTCAAACGATGATTCGAGAAGATCAAGAGGTCGAGCTAAAACTTTCAACAGACGACTTAATTGTCGGCAAATTGAAATGGCAAGACCCCAACTGTATTTGCGTCGTCGATCACTATGAACAGCCCACGATTGTATGGCGACAGGCTATTGTTTTCCTAAAACCCAAAATTTAGACTCCCACGGGAAAACGATAAGTGAACCCTACTTCGTCTTTTTAAGCGATTTAGCAGTTGGCAACTAGGCATGAACTAAGCTTTTTCAGTCTAGTTACCGCTTTGACTGAGAAAAACTTTAAATGGTTTTAAGATTGAAGAGCTTAAAGACTCGCAACCGATTTTCATTTATTTCCTATGGATGCACTAATTCCTGACGCGATCAAACCCTGGCTCAATTTCTTTCATCCACTGATGATGTGGGTGCTATTTGGATTAACCATCTACGCTTTGTATTTAGGGATCAAAGTCAAAAAGACCCGCACTGCCGATGCAGACACTCGCAAAGAGTTAATCAAAGGCAAATTCAACATCAAGCATCACCAAATTGGTGCTGCATTGTTAGCCCTAATGGTGATGGGGACGATTGGCGGCATGGCCGTCACCTACATCAACAACGGCAAGCTCTTCGTTGGGCCTCATCTTTTAGCGGGTTTAGGCATGACGGGTCTCATTGCGACCTCAGCGTCGTTGACTCCTCTGATGCAAAAGGGCAATATCTGGGCTAGAAAGGTTCATGTCGGCTTGAACATACTGCTGGTCTGTTTATTTGGCTGGCAGGCCGTTACGGGGATGCAAATTGTCCAAAAAATTGTAGACAGCATATTGAGTGCCTAACAGAGGCTATTGCAAGCACCATCGACTACAGCCATCTCCATCCGGCACCCATCCCAAGCACGTCAGTCTTGAGAAAAGGCCAAACTGCGGGTAGGCTAAGATTTCGATCAACTAAAGTGTTCCGACAAGCTCCCCCAAAGGTGCGACACTTTGGTTGATGCATCTTATCCGCGTTGGAGACACATAGCATGGCAAAACAGCAGATCGGTCTCTTGTTTGGAGGACAGTCTGGAGAGCATGAGGTCTCCATTCGCTCTGCCCAGGCGATCGCCCGTGCATTTGCAGCAGGAGATAACCCAGAACGTTATCTCCTGCTGCCGTTTTATATTCAGAAAAACGGCCTTTGGCGCAGTGGTGATGCAGCCGCAGCGGTGTTGGCCGAGGGCCATCCTTCCCAAGATTCTGATGCAGCAGTCACCCATGCCGCTGCTCGTTGGCAGTTTCCTCCAGATACGGCAACCGTGGATGTCTGGTTTCCCGTGTTGCATGGCCCAAATGGAGAAGACGGGACGCTGCAAGGCTTGCTAGAGCTGATGCAGGTGCCTTACGTTGGGGCGGGTGTTTTAGCCTCTGCCGCAGGCATGGATAAGATCGCCACAAAAATGATGTTTACCGAAGCAGGGCTGCAGCAAGTTCCCTATATTGCAGTAAGCCGTGCAGAAGTTTGGTCTAACCCCTGTATTTTTCCTGAACTGTGCGATCGCATCGAAGCGAAGCTGGGTTATCCCTGTTTTGTAAAACCTGCCAATTTAGGCTCATCGGTGGGCATTCATAAAGTGCGATCGCGCCAAGAGCTAGAAGCGGCCCTTGATGATGCCGCCAGCTACGATCGACGATTAGTGGTTGAAGCAGGTGTCGAAGCCCGAGAAGTTGAATGTGCTGTTTTAGGCAACGATGAGCCCAAGGCATCTGTCATTGGTGAGATCACCTTTGATAGCGACTTTTACGACTACGAAACTAAATATACCGAGGGTCTTGCCCAGCTCCACATTCCCGCCGAGTTGCCAGAGGCGATCGCCCGCAAAATTCAAGACATGGCTCTTAAAGCCTTCGCAGCCGTTGACGGTTCAGGCATTTCCAGAGTTGACTTTTTCTATGTAGAAGCCACAGGTGACGTTTTCATTAACGAAATCAACACCCTTCCTGGTTTCACAGCCACAAGCATGTATCCGCTGCTGTGGGAAGCCAGCGGAGTCAGCTTTGAAGACCTAGTCGATCGTTTAGTAAAACTGGCTCTAGAGCGCCATGCTCCGCAAAACTAACGGCTCTTATCGATTCAACCGATTCTCGCTCGAAAAAAGCCTATTGAGGACGAATCTGAGTCAGAATTTGCCACTCTTGAATGGTCGAATCAGTCCACAGCCAGCTCTGCTCTAAAGATTCAGGCGAAAACCCTGAGGGATCGCTCTGGAGAACAAGCTGCTGCATCTGAATCGCCCGACTTAGCGCATCATAGGGTTGGCTTTCCGTAGATGCTGAAAGTTGAGCCAGCGCTAATGCAATCCCGGCATAAGCCGTTAACGCATCAGGGTTAGACACGGCTCCACTAGGAACATCAATCGAGTAAGACACTTCAGCCCCTGTTGTTTGCGTGGGCACCACAGCCTCTCCCTGAACTTCCAGCGTTTTTAGAGTCAATTGCCAAGCGTTAATGGCGTCATGAAATCGATTTTGGCGATAGTGGGCAAACCCCAACGCGTTGTAGTAGAGAGGATTATCTTCTGCTCGCCGTGCCGCAAACGTCCAATAGCGACTGACATCTTGAATCTCAGCATCTGTCTTTCCTTTATTGAGGTTTTCCCAGACTAGGCGGCCCTGCAAAAAGGTAATCAACGGATCTTCAATCTGATCGTCAGGCACCGTTTCAAGGGCACTCTGAGCCTCATCAACAGAACCCCGATTTAAGAGCTCCTCGACTGCTGCCTGCCCAGAGGGTAGGTCATTCTGACTAAAGCTCGTGTTCGCAAATCGGACGACTTCACTGGTGCTCGCCTGAGGCAAATCTTCTAGATCTAAACTCGACCGGCTCACTTCAGTTTGCGGATCTGCTCCGTCGATTGTTGGAAATATGTTGTATCCCAACATCACGATCGCCGCTCCAGCCACGCCAGCCAGGGGCAGTAGCAAGACTTTTTTCAGGGTACGTCGGGGCGATCGCTTCGGTGAGCGATGCACCTCATCGTCATCTACGTCCAAACTGGCCAAATCATTGGGCGATCGCACAATCTGCAAATGGCGATTTTGATCCTGAGTTGTCAATTCCTCCTCTGCTTCAGCCCCAGCAGACCGATCATCTACCGCAGACTCAATATTGCGATTGGCCTGGGCGTCAATCTCGGTCGAATCAGGCGAACCCAACTCAGCATGAGAAGACACATCGCCCATTTGCCCCATTGCATGGGACTCTGGCTCAACCTGCGCGTCTGAGCCTAGATTGGATTGTGGACTTAGCTCCGCATCATTCTGGCTAGCATCATTCTGATTAGCATCGGCCTGAGCAAATTCATCATCCACTCCGCCCGTGAATACGCCATCGTCTACAGCTCCGCCAGCATAACCGTTAGAGTGAGCCGCGTTGAGATGGGTGTCTGTTCCTTCAAGCTCTTCAACCAAACTCCACGTGCTAACGTCTTCATCTTGCTCAGATTCAGAGGTAGTTGCTTCTTCGTCAAGAGTCAGCCCTTCATCAAAGACCCGCAAATCATCTTCTGGGAGAAAGAAATCTGCCGCTGCATCATGATTTAAATGCGATGCCTCGCCCCCCAAAGAATCGTCATGATTCAGTGATGGAGGATCAAGTTCAAGCGCAATTTCCGTCTCGATGTCTTGCGTCGGCTCAGCAGCTTGCTCAGATTCATTCTCAGTCGCCGAGACATCTGCAAGTTCAGGGGTTTCTGCATTCTCCGTGACTCGTGATTCTGTCACGTCGGCTGCATGATTCAACACCGCTCCATGATCTGGTTCACCCTCAGTCTGAGTCAAGCCATCAACGCTAGGGCGATCGCCCCCACTCTCTTCAGCATTGAGAGACGCGTTAACCTCATGAACAGGGCCAGTCGCCGCCATAGAAGCATCTGCATCTAAAGCATCTGCATCTGAAGCATCTACACCGACTGTAGAACCATCAATCACATCATCCCGTTCAGCAGAATTCACCCGCTGACTCAGCAGTTCAGGCTCGTACGGAGCAGGTTCTGCCGTCCCTAAAGACGACGGAGCAAGGGTTGGAGGCACACCAATCAAAGCGTCTGCGGGATTATCTAAGGCGCGATCGCCCGATGTTAGATACCCATCAAACTCTGAATGCATGTAGAGAATGGGGAGTGCCCAGTAGAGCTGCTGAGAGCTATATGCAGAGACAAGCCCCTGCCGCGCCCGACTCAGGCTCAAATCGACTGGATAATCTTGCTTTAAATTGCGATAAAACAGCCGGGTCAGCGTCAGAGCCACATCATCAGGAATCTGCTCTGCCATGGCAAGCACCGCAGGCACCCCCTGGCTCACCAACGCCT
>JBARXP010000142.1:0-8534 GCA_049647405.1 Elainellaceae cyanobacterium
ATGCGGCTGCCTTGCTCAAGATCAGCGGCTGGGTTCGCAATCTGCAAGACGGACGAGTCGAGGCACTCTTTGAGGGGTCTGCCGATCACGTTGAAGAGATGATTCGTTGGTGCCACAAGGGGCCGCCAGCCGCTGTCGTCAGCGTTGTAGATGTAGACTATCTCAACCCTACCGGGGTAAAAGCTTTCCAGGTCAAGCGCTAACTGAGCCAACCCCACTATCTCAGATAGACAGCTCCAGATAGACGGCCCCAGATAGACGATCGCCCAAAAACGTGCTGAGTCTTCTATAGTTCTATAGTGAGAATCGAAACGGTGATGGGTGCAGTGCGATCGCTGTGATGGTCTAAAACCAAAGGCTGATTATAGACTGCTGCAAGGTCAATGCTGCAAGTTGGCGATCGCCCTTTCATCTCTCTTTTCAAGCTCCAAGTTCAAGCTCCAAGTTCAAGCTCTGAGTCACAAACAAGCCTCAGACAATCCCCTACGAGGACGTTTCCTATGTTTGGTTTAGGTTGGCCAGAAGTCTCCATTATTCTCATCGTAGCGCTCCTCATCTTTGGGCCAAAGAAAATTCCAGAACTGGGAGGAGCCATTGGTAAGACACTGCGCGGATTCAAAGACGAGTTTCAAGGCGAAGATGACGACAAGCTGCCAGAAGGCGAAGACACCGACAGAGAGTATCGTGACTAGAGTTTACGAGACTTTAGCAACCCATTCATATGCTTGGGTTTTACCCATTGTTGAGTGGACTGTTTTAGCACAGTCTGCTCGTGACGGTCAGCTCATTTTGCAAGAGATGCTTGCTCAGGCGATACGGTAAAGCGCATTATCCCCTGAGCAGATCGATTTTGATCGGAGCGATCGCGCCAACGACACTCTCAAAGAAAGCCAAGTCGAAAAAGCCCGAGCCGAAAAAGCTCAAAACCTCATCGACGGATACCTAAAACCCAGGAGGCTTGACTGCTCTATCAGTAAGTCATCCAATGCTCAACTTGAGGAACATCAGACTTCTACAAAAGCCCGAGAAAGTCCGCAGTCTTAACCGTCGTCCATTACTCAAACCCAAAGTCTAAACAAACCTAAAAGGGAGGATTAGACGCTGGAGGCGGAGGGGCAGATTTTGGTTTGACGCTGAGCCTGTCTGCCAGTGAAGGGGAAGCAGGAACAGACGTAAAGGGGGCTTGAAATCCGGTCTGTGCCAGAGGCAACCCTGCCGGAGCAGAAGAGTGACTGTTGATGTGAACGGTGTTGGGCGTAAACAAAAAGACATTAGGCCCAATCCGCTCTTGGTGCCCTTCGAGCCCAAACACCCCCCCCGCCACGTAATCAACGGAGCGCTGAGCCTGAGCCGGATCCATATTTGTCAGATTGAGGATGACCGTCTTGCGATCGCGCAGCGCCAAGATCGCTTCAGGAATTTCCTCAAACGAGCGGGGTTCCATCACGACAAGTTCACTTTGCAAGGATGACATGCCTGGCATCTCAATCACGTTATCTTGAACGACTCCTGCCCTACCAGAAATTTTACTCTGTGTGTAGGCCGTTTCGCCTCCGTGTGACACAACTTGTCCGTCAACATAGTCAAACTCATCGCGGTAGGGGTAGGCTTCTCCCAGACCTAGCATGTCTTGAAGGCGTTCTAAGAGGCTCATCGCACATCTCCTTCAGCACGTCATCTATAGCTCATAAGTACAATTGTACGATATTTAGAAATTTTGCTGATGATCGCTGGGCAAATCATTACGATCATCAAGTGACTGGACTCTGCACTATCTTCACGCCCTGCCTTCAAGCACTATCTTCAAGCCCTGCCTTCATGCACTGCACTGGGCATGCCGTTGAAGCGCAAGTCTAGAGTGACCGACCAGAATTGTAGGCAAGAAAAAGTACAGGGTGGAATAAGGCAGCAACTGAGGCTGTTGCTGCTTCGCTTGTGTCAGACTGTTTAAAGTAAAGTTTTTTAACAATTGGAGAGATGTTAAAAGATGTTTCCTCAAGTTTAGGGAAGCTTTTCTAAATTTTAGACATTGCCTGCATCAAATCCTGCTCCTTCAACATTTGACACGATAATCTCATGGTTCCTCAGATGTCTTCTTCCCCCCATGCATCACTTTTGGCTTCTCCTCAGCAGTGGCAGTGGCGGGGGTTGCCGATTTGTTATCAGTCACTCGGAACAACGGGGCCTGCGGTCTTGCTGATTCACGGCTTCGGTGCGTCGTGGGGGCACTGGCGCAAAAACATGCCTGCCCTGTCTCAGTCTTGTCAGGTCTATGCCCTCGACTTGCTCGGATTTGGAGGTTCCGCAAAGCCAACGCCTGGGGAGCCGTTGCCTTACACCTTTGAAACCTGGTCTCAGCAAATTCGTGATTTTTGTCGCGATGTGATTGGTCAGCCTGTGTTTCTCGTTGGCAACTCGATTGGGTGCGTGGCAGCGATGCAAGCGGCTGTCGATGAACCAGAGCTATGCCGTGGCGTTGCCTTGTTAAACTGCTCCATTCGAATGCTGCACGAACGTCGCCTCAAACTATTGCCCTGGTATCGTCAATTGGGTGCGCCTATTCTTCAAAATATTTTAAGCATTCGCTGGCTCGGTCATCGCTTTTTTAACCTGATTGCTCGCCCCAAGACCGTGCGTAATATTTTGCTACAGGCTTACGCCCAGCCCGAAGCCGTGACCGATGAACTCGTTGATTTGCTGATGGCTCCGGCCAAAAAGTCAGGGGCGGCAGATGTATTTTTGGCGTTTACCCGTTACTCCCAGGGGCCACTCCCAGAAGAGTTGCTCGCTCAACTTGCCTGTCCGACGCTGATTCTTTGGGGAGAGGCTGACCCGTGGGAGCCGATCGAAGAGGGCAGACGCTTGCTGGCGAACTATGCCTGTGTCGATGATTTCATTGTGCTGGAGCAGGCAGGGCACTGTCCCCAAGACGAAGTTCCTGCTGTGGTCAATTCGCATCTGCTGGGCTGGATCGCTCAATATGACTAACGAGATTCGAGCAATTTTCGACGATCTGAAGCCATCCATAAACTAAATAATTTGAAGGGCGATCCGGAATTTTCGCGAAATCGGTGAAAAGAGTGAGCAGCTTATGTCTTTAGTGAACTAATCAGACTCTGATTAAGGAAAATCAGTCTGAGGCGATCGCCGTCACACACAGACTTCCAGAAGGGCAAGTTGAAGGGGCGCTACCCGTGGTTTCTGATTCATACCTTCAGCACTTGATCTGACGATAGGAAAGTTATGGCAACGTCCTTCCAATCAGCCGATCTCAACGATCTGGGTCTACAGCTCCAATCTTTTTTAGGAGACTGCTCTTTACGAGTGCAATGCGCTGTCCGCGATGAGCGACTGATCGTTTTAGGGCAGCATCCAGAAGAGACGGCTCTAGATGCACAACACGTTTTAAAACTGCTAGAGCGTAAAATTCAGTCTCTCCAGATTAATTTTACTCACCAGGTTCGTCTCTATTTGCGCATGGGTGGGCAGAGTCAGCCCTATGCCCATCGCTGGTTTATGATTCAGCCCCCCCCGCCTCCCCGTCGTTTGTCTCTGCCGATGCAACATGGGCAAACAACAACAACACCCACGACCAAAAACCGTTCCGATAAGCTGCTCCACCCTCCCCAAACCGGAGCGGTTGCAGTAGCGACGCGATCGCTCGCACCCGCCGCTGCCACATTGACCGCACCGCCGCAGCGATCGCACCGCAAGTTAGAAAAGTCTGAGTCAACCGCTGTGGCAGAGCCAGAATTGACCTGGTTTAGCTCATCAACGAGTGTGCTCGATTTAGAACACCCGGTTTTAGATGATGAGATGTTCCGCGCGATTGGACTGGATGATCGCGATCTGCCGCTCTCTTCAGGTGGCGATGAACCGAAGTTGGTCACGGGTTTTGTTGCAGAAGAATTTGTTGCAGAAGAAAAAGAAGACCTGAGGCAAGACGAGAGCGAGGCTAAATTCGCCTCAGTCATGGAATCCGTGATGGGGCAATCTGTTCTGGAAATTGAGACAGAACCAGACGTGACAGGTGATGGCGCTCCTGCTATTCTCAATTCTTCTATTGCGGCTCCAGATGCTGAAGAAGCCGTGTGGATTGTGGGAGATGAAGAACTCGATGATTTAGTAAATCAGTTAACGACTTCTTCGTCGATGATGATTCCAGAGGCGATCGCCCCTTTCAGCGACTCGTCAGGCACGCCTTCGTCAGACACGCCTTTGACGGGCACGCCTTTAACAGGAAACCGTCAAGAACCTAACCCAGACGCAGAGATTGCCGCCGCCGCCACCCTTTCGTTTTCATCTGATGCGGTGTCTCTAGAGCCAAAACAAGATACGGAAGCGTCTTCTAACCCTAATGCAGCAGACTCATGTGGGCGAGATCCATCCAATCAGCCAATGAACTGGGGTCATAGGCTGATCTCGACGGAAGAACGGGCTGGCTCACCCACAGTTCAGGCTGGGGCAAGACAAGAAGACACGTCGCCTCTCCTCGAATCAGACTTGCACCAAAAGTCGCATATTGATTCTGTAGAATCTTTCGGGTCTGTAGAATCCTTCAACTTAGACGATGACACCTGCGATTATGAAGCGTTGTATATCTCAGAGGTAGGTGAGTTAGGGTCTTCTCCATGGCCCCATGACGCTGACACCATGCAACTGCCCGCACAGCAGATGGGAGAACGGGTACGGCACCTATCGCAGCTTGTGATTAGTCCCGTGCGATCGCATGTTGACGGAATCAGCCAATCACCCCTGGCACACATCAATAGTCGTCGTGCGATCGCGGTTGGCGTCACGGTGATGGGGGTGACTGGGGCACTCTACACGCTCACTCGTCCCTGTGTGGTTGGAGCCTGCCCTCAGATTGGCTCGGCTCAAGAGCTGGGTGATAAGTCTTCTAAAATGTTGCAGCAGGCCGAGGCTTGGAAAGATTTAGAGCGCGCAGGCACCTATCTCAATCAGGCCGTCGAAACCCTGGAACCGATTCCGATGTGGTCGGGTTATGCCTCCGAAGCGAAGGCTCTACTCGGAGCCTACGGTGCCGATTTGCTCATGGTCGAGACGTTGCTTGACGTAGAAGACATTGCCAACACGGCCAGCCAGACGAGTCAAGACCCTCTCTATAGTCTCGCTGATTGGGAAAGCGTGCGATCGCTCTGGCAGCAAGCGATTTCGCAGCTCGAAGCTGTTCCTAGTGACAGCCCTATGTACGCTTTTGCCCGAGAACAATTGCGAACCTATCGTCAGCGGATCGCATGGGTCAATCAGCAAATCGCGCTTGAGGAAAACGCCAAAGAATCTCTTAATAAGGCCAAGCAGGCTGCTCAGCTCGCCGAAGCTCGTCAAGGCTCAGCCCAGTCATTAGAGCATTGGCAGTTTGCCCGTGTCACGTGGATTGTAGCTCTCGATCGCCTCCAGCTCGTGCCACAAGACACGTTGGCTTTTCTAGAGGCAGAGCCGTTGACACAAAGCTATCAAACGGCTCTAGATGCAGTCACTCGTCGGGTTGAGCGTGAGCAAGATGCCCAAACCTTCTTAACTCAGGCTGAAGAACAGGCTGCAATGGCGCGAGCCGCAGAACAACGTCTCAACTGGCAGCAGGCTGTTAGCGACTGGACAGAAGCGATCGCCTCTGTTGAGAATATCGAAGACGGCACCTCTCCCCACCCTGAGGCAGAAGATCTGCGAACAACTTATAACCAGGCACTCTCTAATGCCAACGAAAAACTGCTGATCACAGAACGGATTCAGATCGAGCTAGAAAAAACCTGTATTGGCGAAATTCGGATCTGCAATCTGCTGTCGGTGGACGAGGTGATTAAGATTCGGCTTGATAATAGCTATGTGAGTGCCATCGAAGCGGCTCGCAGCAGCGGCAATAATTCAATTCAGGCTGTCGTGACGGATCACCAACTAATTTTGCGCCGAGCTTTAGAAGCGATCGCGAATGAGTACGATTTGCCTGTAGAAGTCTACAATCCCGAAAATACAATGCTAGAGCGCCATTCCCCCCGTGAGTAAGCTTCGGTGAATTGAGCGGCCAGCGATAGCTTAAGCAGCGATGCATTAGTGAATCAGCGCTGGCTTAAGCAGCGCTGGCTTAGGCAGATGTGGTAAGTCGTTTCACCACCCCCCAAGCCTGCGGCTATGGGCGGAGCACTGCGACGGATCTTTGGTAGGTGGACAAAAATAAACGTAGGTATATGTAGGTTGTGGTTGAGGGAAAAAACCCAACTTCAGCATGGGTTACGCTCCGCTAACCCATCCTACACAAGCGATAAATATTTAGGGCGACCTACTTAAACATGGGCGATCGCCACAGCGCGGCGCGGCAAATCAAAAGCCCATGCTTAGTCAACAGGGTTTTCATCTCCGGCGCAGGGATTGTCCCCTGCATGTCGTAGTGGGCGATCGCCGCTGCAATGAGCTTCGCATCATCGCCTCTGATGCCAGAGCGCTGGAGTCGTCGCAGATAAATTTTGGAGAGCGATCGCGTCTGCAACCCTTGGCAGATCAGCTTAGACTCTGTTTTCGACAGGCCAAGAGCAACTAGCTTATGCCAGTCGAGCGATCGCGCTTGAAGCCGTGCTAAATCAGGTAAGGGCAAGCCAGGGTGCGCACTCTCTCGTGACGAAGAGGGCCGAGCCACAACCTTTTCAACTAGCTTTTCGAGAATGAAGGACGACTTCATGTCCATGCTTCCTTACTGAATCCAAATTTTATGTATCAAGCTTCAAGAGAGTACTGGGTAATTCCGGTTATTTTAATGTTTGACTTTCGATGCTTGTCTACAGCTTGTCTATAGATAGATCATTGCACGTCCCGTATATTTACGGATCAGTCCTGATACATAAATAAAAGCGGCATGGGTTCATCCCATACCGCTTTCGGTTGAGCCTCAAAATGAGGTTTTTAAGCCTACGACTGGCTTAGCAATTAACCCAGCACTGCTTTCGCCTTAGCAACAACAGCCTCAGTGGTGAACCCAAACTTCTCCAGGCAGACCTTGCCAGGGGCTGACGCACCAAAGTGATCAATGCTGATAGAGCCACCTTCGCCGCCGACATAACGGCACCAGCCCATGCTGATTCCGGCTTCTACAGACACTCGCTTAGTGACAGCTTTTGGCAAGACAGACTCTTGATAAGCCTCATCTTGAGCGTCAAAGAGTTCCCAAGAGGGCATCGAGACAACGCGAACCTTCTTGCCTTCAGAGCTGAGTTGTTTCGCCGCTTCAACGCAAAGATGCAGCTCACTACCCGTTCCAATCAAGATCAAATCGGGCGTGCCCTCACAGTCAACAACGACATAGGCTCCTTGCTCAACCCCAGCAATCGAGGTGGTGTCGTAGTTAGGCAACCCTTGACGACTGAAGGCAATCAGCGTTGGAGACTTGCGATTGGCAATGGCGACTTTGTAGGCACCAGAGACTTCATTGCCATCTGCCGGACGAATCACCGTCAGGTTAGGAATCGCTCGTAGAGAAGCAATGGTTTCTACAGGTTGGTGGGTTGGCCCATCTTCGCCTAAGCCGATAGAGTCATGGGTCATGACATACACAACCCCTGCCTCAGACAACGCCGACAGGCGAATGGCACCGCGCATGTAGTCCGCAAAGACTAAGAAGGTGGCGCAGTAGGGAATCAGCCCAGAATTATGGAGGGCAATCCCGTTACAGATTGCACCCATGCCGTGCTCACGCACACCAAAGCGGAGGTTACGGTTTTCATATTGACCTTTCTGGAAGTTTCCAGATACCTTGATTTCAGTCAGGTTAGAGTGGGTCAAATCGGCGGAGCCACCAATCAATTCTGGAATAACTGGAGCCAGGGCATTGATGGTAATTTCAGAATTTTTACGGGTTGCCAGGGCTTTATCTTCACTGGTGTAGGTCGGCAGTGCATCAGCCCAGTTTGCGGGCAGTTCTCCTTTCAGCATCCGCTCAAATTCAGCCGCTTCGGCTGCATATTTGGTGCGGTAAGTCGCCATCGTTTTTTCCCACTCGGCTTCGCTGCTTGCACCCAGATCGACTGCCTTTCTGAAGTGAGACAAGACATCGTCGGGGACAACAAATGGCTCGTATTCCCATCCGAGCTGTTGACGGGTTGCGGCAATTTCGTCACCCCCTAGGGCTGCACCATGAACACCAGCCGTTCCTGCTCTGTTGGGGGAGCCATAGCCGATGGTCGTCGTGACTTTGATGAGTGAAGGCTTGTCAGTCACTGCTTTGGCAGCGGCGATCGCCTTTTCAATGGCGTCTAAATCGGTGTTGCCATTCTCAACATGCTGAACATGCCAGCCATACGCTTCAAAGCGCTTAGAGACATCCTCAGTGAAGGAAATATCGGTGGAGCCGTCGATCGAGATATGGTTATCGTCGTAGAGCGCGATGAGCTTACCCAAGCCCAGGTGACCTGCTAAGGAACAGGCTTCTCCAGAGACGCCTTCCATGTTGCAGCCGTCGCCCAAAATAGAATAGGTATAGTGGTCAACCAGGGTGCAGTCTGGCTTATTGAAACGACTAGCCAGAT
>JBARXP010000143.1:0-3832 GCA_049647405.1 Elainellaceae cyanobacterium
TGAGAGGTTTTGACCATGAATCCAGCGATTGAGAATATTTTTGATGAGGCTGAAAATCGCTACCTCAAGCCAGAGGAATTGGGTGTTCTCAATACCTATGTAGAATCGCTACCTGAGCGAATGGAAACCTATCGCTGCATTCGCGACAAAGAAATTGAGGTGATGCAGCACGTTGCTGACCAGCTTGAAGCTCGTTTCACCGACAAATCTCACGCAGTTTTAGAACGATGCTTGAAAAACGCGCTGCTCGTCATGCGCTATGCTTCAATGTCGATGCTGCTAAATGACGAGTCTTTTCTGAAGAATCGTTTGGTGAAGTGGCTAGAAGAAACAGCGGGTGTGTACGAAACTCGTGATATTGATACGGCTTTATATCAATCTCTTAATCAGCGTCTGAGTGAAATTTTGACTTCAGAGCAAGTAGATTTCATTCGCCCTCATCTCACGAGTGCTGAGAAAGCGATTGTCAGTCCTAACAAGTCGGAAGTATCGGTTTAGCCTCTCTCATCTGAGTCACCTGCTCAGCCCCCACAAACCCGCGCTCTGAGCGACCGAATCGACGGACTCTACCCCTTTTAATTGACTTATCCTCTGTCCTCCCCATTGACCTGACGATCATGATTTCCATTTCTGATTTACTTGTTGATAATCGAATTCCGAGTAACTACTTCGCCAGTGACGTTTATGTGAAAGGAGACCTAGAGCTAGGTCTGCTCGAAAACCGTCGGGGCGATCGCCTTCTAGCCCTTCCCTCTACACTGATTGAAGGTATTTATGCCGGATTAGAGCAAGAAACCGGACAAGCCTCAGGGCTGGTGCTCTACAACTGCGGTCGCTGGTGGGGCAAAAATTTCTATGCTCGTTTTTGTGAAGAGCTAGCGGATTACTACCAAACAGCCGTAGCCGACATGCCAATGGTGGAGTTTCTCCAGTGTCTGAAGCAATGTTGGGTCACCCACGGCTGGGGAAAACTTGAGCTAGACCAGTCCTATCAAAATCGAGGGTTTTTGGTTCTCAAAGTGACCAATTCACCCTTTGCTCAGCTGGTTCAAAACTCCACTCGACTTTCGTGCTTCTTGGAAGCCGGGGTCTTTTCTATTTTCTTCAGCCAATTGACCGATCGAGAGCTAACTTGCATCCAGACCCAATGCGAATCATTGGGCGCAGACTGCAATCTATTTGTGTTAGGTCTTGAAAAAAGAATGGCTACTGTTTCCGAAGGGATTCAAGAAGGTAAAGACCACGACGCTATCATTGCTCAGCTCTGTAGCTGACTCTTGCTATCCACATCGCCCACCTACCCTGTTCCATGCCTCCTAGTGAATCGCTAAGACAATCGAAATATAAGCTTCTTGGACTTGTAGGACATGGGCAATTTGGGCAAGTGTTTTGTGCAGTTCATCGCCAAACAAGGCAGCTTGTCGCACTCAAAAATCTAGAGAGACAGCGATTTCCAACCCATCAGTTTTTGCGCGAGTTACGCTTTTTACTCAGCCTTCAGCACCCGCACATCGTCAGTTGCTATGCCATTGAGCATACTCAAACGGGCCGATATCTTGTGATGGACTACTGTGAAGGGGGAACATTGCGGAGCCTGATGGAGGAAGAAAATCACCTATGCCTCGAACAGAGCCTTCAAGTCATCTGTGACATCTTGCAGGGCCTTGAACACGCCCATGGGCGTGGCATTGTCCACTGCGATATTAAACCAGAGAATATTCTCCTGTGCTTTAAGCCTAAGGGCTGGACTGCAAAAATATCGGACTTTGGCATTGCTCGCCTTTCGCAAGAGCTATCAACGCAAGGCACTGGAAATACGGGTTCTCCAGCCTATATGGCTCCTGAACGATTTTATGGTCAATATTCTGCCACCTCTGATTTGTATTCAGTGGGCATTATGCTGTTTGAGCTGCTGGCAGGCTATCGTCCGTTTACGGGCGCGCCTGCGACATTAATGGGGGCTCATCTCAATCAGCAGGTTCGCTTTCCGGACGCGGTTCCTCCAGCGATTCAACCCATTATCCAAAAGTCGCTACAAAAGCTCTCCGCTCGTCGGTTTCCTTCAGCAACAGCAATGTTGGAGGCCCTGCATCAGGCTGCTGCTGAGCTAAGCATTAACATCAATTCCAGTATCTTTTCT
Source organism: Elainellaceae cyanobacterium (assembly GCA_049647405.1). Classification (GTDB taxonomy): domain Bacteria; phylum Cyanobacteriota; class Cyanobacteriia; order CAKZMO01; family CAKZMO01; genus CAKZMO01. Next base: position 2,141 of record JBARXP010000143.1, read on the forward strand.
CTCGATAAGCCTCTGTTAGAGTCTTGGGTCGTGCCGAGCGCCTGTGTCTTTGATGCGAGTCAGTGCGATCGCCTCCCCATTGCTCCAGTCTATTTAGACGTCATGCAAGGGAGCCAACGTGTCGTACCCCCAGGAGCTAGACCGCTTCAGCCAGACACAGACTTAGAGAGCATCAAGATCGATCAGCTTGATCACAAAAAAGAGACTCTCAATCAGCTACCGTCTGACGCGTCTCGACGCGACCTTAGCGACCTGCAACCGCAAGAGACACTGGTTGCTTACGGTGTTGCCGACCATGTCGGGTTTCAGCTTCGCACGACTAGATCAGTCTTAGCGACACGACAGTCTCAAGTGGTCTCTGCGTTCGCAGACAGTTCTGGTGCGATAGAGTCGCCCTCTGTGCGGCACGTCGATGAAGGCGAGGAAGGCGATGAACTGGCTCATCCAGATCAGCGACTCTCCTCAAAAACTGGTGTCAAAAGTCAAGGATCTGATCAGGCTGATCAGTTGGGTATGGATTTAGATTCAGCGAATAACGCTGACCTAGAAACTTCTGCCGCGATAGACCCTGAGGTAGAGCGTCATGGCAAAAGCGGAGCGAACGAGGCAAAGACTGCGATTAAAACTGCCCGAGCGATCGCCTCTCAAACCCTATCGACCCTGTCAGCATCGGTACTTTTTGACCAACCCATTCAGGGCATCGCGGTGCGACCTCAAGGCTGCTATGTGGTGACCCAACACACCCTACACTTGCTCTCGACCCATCAACTGTGTCAGTCTGAGCCGATGGCGGAGCTGATTCATCAGTTTGAGCAAGACTGCACTCTTGCGATAGAAAAGTCGGGCCAGTGGATCGCGACAGTCACCGATATGCGCCAGGTCTTGCCCAAGAGTGGTTTTAGCACCCTGTCGTTTTATCCGCTATCGTCTGCCACTAGAGCACCCACGCTAGCGAAACATCCGATTCGGCTGGCATTTGCGGGTGAGGCTTCGGCGTTGCTCCAGGCGATCGCCCTTGATTCGCGCCATGTGGCCGTGGTGTCAGACGTGCCGCCAAAGAATGGATCTACCCCTTCTAGTGCCAAAAGACAGCGATCGCCCAAAGCCCACCCCGGCGGCACCTATCTTGAAGTCTTTACCCGTCGAGGGCAGCTCGTTGGGGCGCTCTCTTTACCGCTCTTACTGGGTCAAGTGTTTGCGACATCGACGCCCTATCGGTTTTTGGCAACCGATCAGTATGATTTGTACTCGATTCTACAAATTGACCTCAAGCCCTTTCGGATTTTACGTTTTGCACTCCAGATCGTGCCTCAGTTTCTGGTGTCTGCATCTTGGGGGCACATCGTCATGAATGCTCAAGGGCACATTATCTTGCTCGATCAGCAGGGCTGTCAGGTCAACCGCATTGAGGGGCCAGCCAACCCGACTGCGATCGCCCTCGTTGAGCCTGCCGGACTGTTCATCGCGACTCAAGACAAAAAGCACGGGCGACTCTACACCATTGATCTAAAAGAGCTTGGAGTTGATATTTTGTTCTAAACGCTGGTGCTGATCTACTCGAAAGCGGGAGCATGTCAGGTTTGCAACTATCTCGAAATCCCCTCATCCCCCAGCCCCTTCTCCCAACTGGGAGAAGGGGAGCAAGAGGTTCAAAGTCCCTCTCCGCTGGGAGAGGGATTTAGGGTGAGGGCG
>JBARXP010000144.1:0-20881 GCA_049647405.1 Elainellaceae cyanobacterium
TGCGGACTGGACTTTGGATGAGACGGAAAATTGTCACCCGAAGCAGTGGACGCGATCGCGCCCGAATGGGATTGAAACATGAGGTTCTGGTTCCTTGTAGTTGATTTACAGAGAGAAGAAACCAGAACTCAGTCCCTTAGCTACCCCGCAATTGTGTGCAATTCGAGGCAGCCACGGTTTACCATGAACCGTTAGCCCCCCGACTGGCGGTATCAGTCGCGGTGGGTTAGCCATCTGTGGGTGTGCCAACACTCGCAGATGGTGCCAAGTTCTTGAGTTCTGAACTAAGCTATCCGAAACAAACAGCTTAATGAATGAGAATACGCATATACGCATTCTGAGTCAACCGTAGAGGATGGCGAATTAGCTATCTGACTACGCTTCCGACTCGCCCGCGAATAAATTGCGGGTGTTGGGGCGTAACCATGCTGATCTCGAATTAGTCTCGGTGAATGAGCGACTTGCCATTGGTTTTAGGGCGATCGCGCAGTCCGTCATATTCACTGCGCCGCAGCCGCAGCTGAATGTCTTCTAGCATCTTGCGATTTACGGAGAGCAGATCGGCCAAGAGTCCTAAAATCCAGAGCTGTACCCCAATCAAAACAAGCACCGCCGCCACAATGAGACTCGGCGCACGGGCGCGGGTCGGGTCATCTAAGAAAAACAGCAGCAGCCACCGCAAACAGAGAAACATGCCCATACCAAAGGGAAAACAGCCTACGATCGCAAAAAATCGTAGGGGACGGTAGACCATAAAAATTCGGACAATGGTCAATATCGAGCGTCGAATATAGGCCGGAATGCTCTTAAACAGTCGCGAAGGCCGCAAATAATCGTTGGTGCGAATGGGCACAGAGGTAATCGCCATGCCCCGCTGTCCGGCCTGGATGATGGTTTCGAGGGTATAAGTGTATTCGTTAAAGACATTGATCTGCATCGCGGCATGGCGGCTAATGGCGCGAAACCCGCTGGGTGCATCTGGAATTTTTGTATTGCTGGCAAGGCGCACGACACCACTGCCCAGCCCTTGCAGGAATTTCTTAACTGGAGAAAAGTGGGCGATCGCCCGGATAGGGCGCGCCCCCACAACGATTTCGGCCTCTCCTCGGAGAATCGGCTCGATCAGCTTCGGAATATCGGCAGCACAATATTGATTATCGGCATCGGTGTTGACAATGATATCGGCTCCGGCCTTGAGGCACGCTTCTAGCCCCGCCATAAACCCCACAGCCAGCCCCCGATTTTGCGGAAAGCTAACAATGTGATCGACCCCAAGAGACCTCGCCACGTCTACCGTGCGATCGCGACTGCCGTCATCGATCACCAGCCACTCGACCTCATCAACGCCAGGAATGTAGCGCGGCAGCTCTGCCAGGGCAACACCCAACGTTTCCTCTTCGTTGTAACAAGGAATCTGGATAATCAGTTTCACACCGCTGCCTCACTCGTAACCCACTCGCGCCTATGGCACTAGACGGCTCTCAAATACCTTTGGATTCTATCATTGACGCTCATCCCGCTAACGCTTCGCGTATAGCAGGAGATTCCCCATTCACAGAGTCGTAGTGAAGCGGGAGCGATCGCCCCATTTCCCCATAAAAAATAGGACGAGATCGTGATCCCGCCCTATTTTATTTTTGACGCTTACTTTTGACGTTTACTTTTGACGTAGAAACGTTTCAGAAATAGCCACTATGCCTGACACAGCTCGTCAGCGGTCTTTTCGCCTGGAAGCTCGCTCTCGGTGAAGCCGAAAGGACGCACAAGCGTTAGGTGTTCATCAGAACCGACAAATTCGTTGAGCTGTTCGTTAAAGGCGTTGCGAAACTCTTCATCTTCTGGGCGGAAGCCAAACGCGCCATAGCCTTTCACTTCTTGCCCGTCGATGGTGGGGTCAGTAAACGGCTCTGCCCGTTCGACGCTGCCGCTTTGATCTTTGTCTACCAAATCTTGCACCGTCAGCGCTGTGCCCCCATAGGCATCGATGCGTCCAGCTTTAACGGCTTCAACCGCACTAGGAGCATCAGGCAAAATTTCGAGCTGATTGTCGGGAATACCCATCGCTTTGGCATATTCTTGCTCCACCGCTCCGGCTACGACACCGAAAACAGCGTCACCATTGACGATATCTTCGTAGCTGCTGATGCCTTTAGGATTACCGCTCTGAACGACCATGCCTTCACCGATGGCGTAGCTGGGGTCAGAAAAGAGAATTTGCTCACAGCGTTCGGGCTTGATATACATCCCTGCGGCAATCATGTCGAACTGACCTGCCTGCAAACCGGGAATGAGAGAGCCAAACTCGGTCAAGACTCCTTCAATTTCACTGACCCCAAGCTCCGCCATGACGATTTTGGCAATTTCGGGTGCTTCTCCCGTAATATTGCCGCTTTCTGAATCCTGGTAGCCATAGGGAGCCTCATTGGCATAGCCCACTCGAATGACGCCTGAGTCTTGCACTTTTTCTAGGGTTGAGCCACCGCCACTGGCGGAGCAAGAGACCACTAAGAAAAGACTGGCGATCGCCACACTCAAAAAGGTGGTGAGCGATCGCATTTTCAATTTCGACAGGATATTCATCAGATACTTTCTCCTTATGAGAAAAACAGTGAGAAAAACAAATGTTGATTCGCGGATTGAATCGGTCAACGAATTTCAGGGACTCTCGCCTAGCCTGGTGATTCCAGAGGCTGCGCTTCGAGGGGTTCAACCCGTCGAGCCGCGATAAATTCTGGCCGAGGCTTGAGGCCACAGAAGGGATCCACTAGGGCGTTTTCGACGCTGTTGTAGACATAAAACACATTGCTGCGGGGGTAAGGCGAAATATTGCTGTTTGACCCGTGCATCATGTTGCAGTCGAAAAACACGACCGAACCTGCGGCTCCCTTTACGGAGGTCATGCCGCCTGCATCGACAAGCTGCGTCAGACTGTCGGGGTCGGGCACGCCATATTCTTGCCGCTTCAACGATTCTTTGTAGTGGTCTTCGGGCGTTTCTCCGATGCAGACCACATAGCGACGATGAGACTCCGGAATCACGATCAGAGGGCCATTAAACTCGGTGTTGTCGGTCAGGCTAATGGAAACGCTGAGGGCCCGCATTCGCGGCATTCCGTCTTCCATGTGCCAGGTTTCAAAATCGGAGTGCCAATAGAACTCTTTGCCGAAAAAACCGGGCTTAAAGTTAATCCGCGACTGGTGGATATAGGTGCGATCGCCCAACAGATATTCCGCGATGTGCAGAATGCGGGGGTCGCGGCAAAGCCGAGCAAACAGGGGGCTGAGTTCGTGTGCCCGAAAGATAGAGCGCACCGCACCGCTATTGGGCTCAGTAATCGCTTCTTCCATGGCTCGAATCTCGTCAGAGGCCGCCATCCGATCGAGTTCTTCCCGAAAGCGCTGAACCTCTGCTTCGCTAAACAGCCGTTCGATAAACAAGTAGCCGTTTTGATCGTAGAACTGAGCCTGTTCAGCCGTTAGCCCTTGGGTGGGAGGCTCGCTGCTATGGACGACTGGGTCGTGCCGTTCTCGAATGTCTGCCGTGGGAGACTGCCGAGAGGCGTAGACATCGGCAGCTAATGGGTGGGATTGATTTTCCGCTGATTGAGTTTGGGCGAGTGTCATCACTGTGACCTCATCGAACAACAGGCAAGCCGTGTGTGAATGCTGGAACCTTAGATTTCAGACTAGATTTCAGACTAGGTTTCAGACTAGATTTCGGGCCAGAAACTCTAAGCTAAACACTCTAGTCTAGAAAATCATCAGAACTCTATGAACTCACGGGGCTTGCGTCTAGGGGATAAGCTCCATCTGCGTTGTGAACCTCTTTGCCGTGCAGGGCGGGGCTAAATACACAGGCCATTTTCATTTCGGTGCGGGCACGGAGGATATGGCGATCGTGCTGATCGAGGGCATAGAGCGTGCCGGGGGCGATCGCATGAATCGTGCCCTGGTCTAGATCCTCAATTTCGCCTTCTCCTGAGATGCAATAGACCGATTCCAAATGGTTTTGATACCACATCTTCAGCTCTGCCTCGGCATAAATGGTGGTGATGTGGAATGAAAAGCCCATTTGATCGGCGCTGAGCAAAAGCCGAGTGCTTTCCCACTGAGCGGTGACCACTCGGCGATCGCTCTGTTCGGCTGTTTGTAAGGTGCGAATAATCATTCAACCGTCAAAACTATATACTCTGCTTGCAATTGGCCTAAACCTGCCGTCTTTTCATGCCATCTTTAGGGCTGCCTTTAAAGGCCGTCTTTTAGGATGCAATCTCTAGGGTCGTTATAGATCGCTTCACACGGGCATAGCGATAGTTGAGCGAGAGACGATGTTCGACCCAGTGAATGCCCGCCGCAGAAATCAAGCTGAGCAGGAGGAAAATGACTCCCACCATCGTATACAGCTCTAGATAGTTGAACGACTGCGAACCCAAAATCTTGGCCGTCTGCATCAGCTCCACTACGGCGATCGCCGACAGCAAGGGCGTTTCTTTAAACATGGCAATCAGATAGTTGCCCAGAGCCGGAATAATGGGAGGAATCGCCTGGGGCACGACCACCAACTGCATCCGCATCATCATGGGCATTCCCAAGGCCATGCCCGCTTCCCATTGCCCTTTTGAAACTCCGTCTAGCCCCGACCGATAGACCTCCGCCGTATAGGTGCTGTAGTGCAGCCCCAAGGCAATCACGCCTGTCGCAAACTTGGGCAGTGTCACCCCATAGTTGGGCAACACATAGAACAAAAAGAAGAGTTGCACCAGCAGCGGCGTGCTGCGGACAAATTCGGCAAAGATTGTCGCAGGCCACGACAGCCACTTGGCCTTTGAGCGACGGGCGATCGCCAGCGCCAACCCGACCGTTGCGGCAATGATCATGCCCAACACCGTGGCTACAATGGTGACTCCTGTGGCCTTCAACAGATCTGGCAACGCTTGAATGACAAAGTCAAAGTCAAACATGGCAGTTTATGCTCCTCCTCGATCGAGTCCATAGCTCAAGCGCCGTTCTAGTTTTCTCATCGCAAACGTCAGCAGGATCGCAATGATGAAGTAAAGAATCAGCAGCAGAGTAAAAATTGACCCAGACTGCAACGTTTCTGAGCGCAGCAGTTGCCCCTGAAACGTCATGTCTGCCAGAGTAATTAGCGACACGAGGGGGGTGGCTTTTAGCAATTCAATCAAGAGATTGGTAAAGGGCGGCATCATCGCCACCAAAGCCTGGGGCACAATAATCATGCGCATCGTCTGAATCCGGTTGAGGCTGAGTGCCGCCGCCGCTTCATACTGGCCTTGCTTGATATTGTTGACCGCACCCCGAAATACCTCAGCTCCGTAGGCTCCAAAGTGAAGCCCAAAGGTCAGCACCGCCGCCAGAAACGGCGATAGCCGAATGCCCAAAAGCTGAGGCAGCGCAAAGTAAAGCCAGAAGAGCTGCACAAGCAACGAAGTGCCCCGAAACAACTCGACATAAATCGTCGCGGCATATCGAATGGGCTTTAGCTCAGAGACTTTGCCCCAGCCAGCCACAAATGCCATCAGGAGGGCGAGTAGCGCTCCTAAAATCATCACTCCTAGAGTGATGGAAAAACCTTTCAAAATTGGAGGTAGTAGCTCTACCAAGGTCATGGTAGTGTCCTATTTACGTTTTATTGATGCGCCTAACTGATCATCAATGTGCTGGCTAGCCCATAGACTGACAGCCAATGCCTCTCAGCGTGTCGCTGACCGACACTGCACGCGCTTCTCCATCTCAGTTCCCGAATTAAGTTCCCGAGAATTAAGTTCCCGAGTAATATCGCGCTTTAAAGATAGGGTGTCAGCCTATTAGGGTATCGACAGATAGGGTTCAAACTCTAAAAACCGAGTGAAGCAACGCGATCGCCATCTTTAAGGCAAATCGAATCCCTCCCTCTAAAGCCTGAAACTATGCCAAAACGGCCAGCGCATGATGCTGACCCAGACACCTTTGTATAACCTGTGCAATGGGCCCAGGCGGCGACTACATAACGGCACCGTACCAGGTGTTCCTCTTCAGGGATGTAATTGATCCAACAAAATTTAGGTTTGCCGCACATTCATGAGAGGGTCGAGGCGATCGCCACCACCGCCACACAATCTCCCCGGCTGACTGAAGCGAGCGATCGCCGACACAGCAGCATCCCTGACTGTTGGCTGTAGAGCAATTCTGAAGGGCGATCGGGCTGATCAAGATGGTGAATCTGGCCGATGGGCTCTGCCGCAGTCACCGTGTCTCCCAGATCATAAAACGGCTCATAAACCCCAGAGCTAGGCGCAATCACATAGCAAGACCCATCGGGCACTTCCATGAGACGAGTCGCCTGAGAGGCTGACTCTAGAGGTTTTGGAAAACCCAGCGCATCTGATTGCAGAATGCCGAAGTGCCTTAACACATTCACAACCCCTTGCTCCGCTACCCGCAGGGCTTCCACCGACACCCCGGCTCCGCCGCCCAGCTCTGTCGAGAGAAACAGCTTGCCGCTCTCTTCAACCGCCGTGTCGAGCATTCCCTCGGTATCCAGTTCCGTCAGCACCAACCCCACAGGGGCACCAAAGGCTTTGAGCGCGGCCAAAGTCTTGGCCATCTGTGTCGGATCATCGAGATAGTGCATGATGGCGCTGGGCACAAAATCGAGGGACGTGCCCCCCGAATGCAGGTCTAATACCACATCGCACAGCGGCAATAGAACGGTGTAGACGTAGTGGGCAATCACCTCCGTCATCGTCCCGGTGCGATCGCCCGGAAACACCCGATTCATGTTTTTGCCATCGACCGGAGACAGCCGTGTTCCGGCCAACTGTGCCGGAGCGTTGAGCCCAGGAATGATGATGACTCGACCCTGAATATGCTCACATTCCAGATTGCGAATCAGCTTTGATAGGGCGATCGGCCCCTCATATTCGTCTCCATGACTGCCTCCCGTAAATAGAATGGTCGGCCCCGCCCCGTGTTTGATGCAGGCGATGGGCATGAGTAGAGAACCCCAAGCCGACTCATTGCGCGAGTGTGGCACGGTCAAGTAGCCCACCTGCTTGCCGTCTTGTTCAAAATCGAGGTCGGTGCTGATGCGAGAAACGGGGATTGGAGCCGCCGAGGAAGATACAGTCATGGGCGATGTCTAGATATAAAATCGAAGGCCACGCAAATTTGCTAGACCCAATGTATCGCGTTAGTCTGTCCTGTCAATGTGGCTCTTTATCTGTAGCGGATTATCTGTGGCGGCTCATCTGTGAATTCATCAAGCCAGCAATAACTGCTATGGGGCGATCGCCTTATGGATCTGGTGAGAGTCCGTCGATCCCTTGATACCGCCGCAATTGATACCGCTGCAATTGATACCGCCATGATTAGTACCGCCATGATTAGTACCGCTGCAATTGGCACCGCCACAAACAGTGCTGCGAATCTGGGGAATTCCATGCCTCATTCGTTACGAACTGAAGAATCATTAGATCAAGCGATCAATCAAGTCGTTTATCCACTCTATGACTTAGAGACACACGATATTTTGCTGCTTGAGAATTCCAGCTAATCGAGCCATCTAATCAAGCCAGCTAATCGAGAGTATTGAACCTGAGCCGCTGATATCGAGCAAAATCGCTGTATCGGTCAGCACAGCGATCAGATTCAGTTTGCCGTGCAATACCCTTGGGTCGCCCTGACTCTAGAGCGATGCTCAGATTCGACGTACCAATTCGCTTTTCCATAGCATTGGCTCGATATATTCCATTCCATCAAGACTATTTCACAGACCATTCGACAGATAAAGGAGAGAACAGCACATGCGGCAACGGGATGATTTGCTATTCCCCATGAAAGAATATGAGCGGCGTCTGTATGACCTGAGGCGACGCATGGGCAAGCGGGGAGTGGAAGCGCTCATCGTCACCGATCCCGAAGGTCTGCACTATCTGACGACCTACCAAACCATTGGCTACTACTATTTTCAGGCTCTAGTCGTGCCCCTCGATGGCGATCCGTTCATGGTGATTCGTCTGCTCGAAGACTCCAACGTCCAGTCGCGCACCTGGATCGAGCACAGCCGCCCCTACATGGACACCGAAAACCCCATCGAAAAGCTCTACCATTCTCTAGAAGAGTTTGGCCTCTCTAAAAAGCGTATCGGCTATGACCGCAACGGCTACTTTTTCCGGGTGTTTGAGCAAGATCATCTGTTTGAACTCTGCTCTGAGGCGACGTTTATTCCCTGTTCGGGGCTGGTCGAAGAGGGGCGATTGATCAAGTCGGATTACGAAATTGATCTGATGAAAAAGGCGGCGATCGCCACCGAAGCGGGCATGACCTCAGGCATTGCCGCAACTGAAGCAGGCGTCACAGAAAATGACGTAGCGGCTGAGATTCACCATGCCATGTTCAAAGCTGGAGGCGAATATCCGGCATTGTCTCCATTTGTGGCTTCTGGCCCTCGCTGTCTCATTGGTCATGCCACCTGGGAAGGACGGCAGATCGAACCCGGAGACTGCGTCATGCTCGAAATCGGCGGCTGCGTCCAGCGCTATCACACCGCCATGATGCGAACGGTGTATATCGGCACGCCGCCCAAACCCCTGAAAGATGCAGAGGCGATCGTGCTAGAAGCAGTGCAGGCTTCTATCGACACCATCAAGCCGGGAATTACAGCGGCCAAGGCTGATGCCGTGAACCGTTCCATCATCGCCAGCAACTCCATTGGGGCAGGGCAGGCGACGCGTTCGGGCTACTCCATTGGCATTGGCTTTGCGCCCGACTGGGGAGAAGGCCATATCCTCAGTCTTCAGCCCACCGAAACTCGTCTCCTCGAACCCAACATGACCTTTCACCTGATTCCCTGGATTCAGATTCCTGGCGTTGGGGTGATGGCGTTGTCAGAAACCATTCGAGTCACGCAAACGGGCTGTGAGTCGTTCTTTGATTTTGAGCGCAAGCTATTTGTCACAGGTTAATCGTTGTCAATAGCAATCAAGAGCAATCAAGATAATTTCTTCGCGACTCTGACCATGCAATCGAGGACAGACTTATGACGACCTCTCAAGATCCCCAAGCATTTCTAGCTCAACATCCTGACATTGTTGCTGTTGATTTGCTGATTACGGACACGAGTGGCATCCAGCGAGGCAAGCGAATTCGGGCATCTCTATTAGAAAAGGTCTGGACAGAGGGCATTCGCCTGCCCGGTTCGATGATGTCGATGGATGTCACAGGAAACATCGTCTACGACACGAATTTCATTCTCGAAGAAGGGGAAGCCGATCGCCTCTGTCTGCCCATTCCGGGTACGCTTCAGCCTGTGCCCTGGTCTTCTCCGCCCGTGGCTCAGGTGCTCACCACCATGACAGAGCTAGAGGGGACGGGGTTTTATGCCGATCCGCGCCAGGTGCTGGCGACTGTCCTACATCGGCTCAACGCGAAAGGACTGCACCCGACAGTGGCTGTGGAGCTAGAATTTTATCTGTTGGATCGAGAGCAAGACGAGACGGGCAGACCCCAACCCGCGCGATCGCGCCTTACGGGACGGAGACAGGCTCACACCCAGGTCTACGCCATGAGCAATATGGATGACCTATCGGTGGTGCTGCAAGACATGGTAGAAGCGTGCGATCGCCAATCTATCGAAACTCACACCATTGTGGCGGAGTCTTCGCCAGGACACTACGAAATCAACCTCAACCACCTGCCCAATGCCCTAGACGCCGCCGACCGAGCGGTGATGTTTAAGCGAGCCGTCAAGGGCGTCGCGTCTAAACATGGGCTGGATGCGACCTTCATGAGCAAACCCTTTGGCGATCGCTCTGGCAACGGTATGCACATTCACATCAGCCTCATGGATGAGGCAGGGCAGAACGTCTTTGAGGCCAACGGCGAAGCGCTAGGCAGTGAGATGTTGCAGTGGGCGATCGCCGGACTTTGTGAATCGATGCCCGAATCGATGGCGGTCTTTGCCCCCACGGCTAACTCGTATCGTCGCTATAAAGACCGTGCTTTTGTGCCCTTGGCTCCCTGTTGGGGCGTCAATAATCGCACCACGGCCTTACGTATTCCTGTTGGGAATCTGGGTTCCAAACGCGTTGAGCATCGCGTGCCCGGAGCAGACGGCAATGTTTATCTGGTGCTAGCGGCGATGTTGGCAGGCATCGACTATGGCATCAGCCACCAACTCACGCCCCCGCCCCCCACCGAGGGCAACGCCTATGACCAGCATCCGCCAAGTCTGCCCCGCAGTTGGCAAGATGCCTTGCGAACCTTTGATCAGGGCACAATCCTGCCAGAATATTTTGGCAAAGACTATTGCTTTTTCTACAGTCAGTGCAAGTGGTCAGAATATCGCAAGTTCAACGATTACGTGACGCCCCTAGAGATGGATTGGTATCTCTATACGGTCTAACCTAAAGGTCGTTACTTAAACTGGTGTTGGAGATTGTAGATACTGTTTAGCTTGGGTTGAGGTTACGAAACCCAACAATCCCAAGCTTTTCGTTGGGTTCGCTATCGCTTAACCCAACCGACCAAATTAACGGTGTCGCACCACTACGTTTCCCCTACTTCGCTTGCACCCTCAGCAGCGGCACACTGTCTTGCTCAAAAGGAACCGCTTCCCACTCAGGGTTTTGCTCAAATGCAGTCAATAAATCGTTGTTGGGATAAAACAAGAAGCGATCGCTCACCCCAGGGGGCAGATCTGGAACGTTGGAATCTTTGACCAGTTGAAACTGCACCTGATCGCTGACCCAGTAGCTGAGCGCGATGCTGTTGCCCAAATTCACTCCCTGATACCCAATGATGACCAGCGGACTCGGCAAATCATTGAGCGCCGCCGCCGCAAAGGGAACACCATAGCTGACGCCTTTACTCCACCAGGTCTGAGCCTGAAAGCTAATGCTGCATGAAATTAAGCCCGTGGTCAGCAGCAGGGCCGTAAGTCCGTAGCCTAACCGCTGTTTAGATCGTTGGGCATGGGTCATGCAAAAGGCTAACAGGTAGGCGATCGCCAAGATCATGCCGAGCAGCGACGGAAAAAAGTAGCGGGTGCTGGCAGAGCGCTGCCCCCCGGTCAGCACATCGGGCAAGATGAGGGCGATCGCAGGCAAAATCGTCAACAGCCCAATCAGCAGCCAAACGTGCAGCGGCGTCGTGCGAACCAGCACCCACAAAGCGACGCCCAGCAGCACCAGCACCAGCGGCGGCACGATATAGGTGAAGGGATGATCGAGCGGCAAGCCAGGGTCAATGACGTTGCTGCTGAAGTGAAGTCCCCAGAGTTTCATCAGATAATCCAGGGGCGGCGACTCCCTTGTCCATTGGGTCTTGGCCTTAAACTGAAGCCAGTTTTGCACCATCACCATGATCCACGGGGCAAAGGCCACCACGGCCAGCAGATTTGCCCCAACCCAACCCCCGAGCGATCGCCACACCGGAATCGCGGCAGAAGTTGCGGCAGAAGTTTTGGTGGGAGAAGAAGAGGGCGATCGCCACTGGGCAACCAGCAGCCCCACCACATAAAGCCCCTGAGCCAGCATCACCAGCCCTGAAAATAGCGTCGTGTAGAGACTCAAAATCAGCGTCAGGCCGTAGAGCATCCAGTCGCCCCAGCGCTGTCGCCGCAGCGATCGCAGCAGCGTCGCGCAAGACAAACTAATGCCCAACGTCCACAGGCTATACTGCCGTGCCTCTTGGGCATAGAGCACATGGACGGGAGACAACGACAAGAGGGCGATCGCCAGTCCAGTTGTCCAGCCTGGAGCCACAGTTAAAACATGGGTCGCAAACAACTCACGGCAGAGCCAGTAGAGCGCAGGCAGACACAGCAGCCCAAAGATGACGGCCAAACTGCGGGTCACGGCGATGCCGCTGCCAAACCGTTCCATCCAAAAACGCACCGCCAGGTAGTAGAGCGGCGGGTGCTCAGGGTGAGTTTTGAGCGACGCGAGGGTATCGTCCCATCCTCGTTCGGGGTCAAGGGTTTGATAGGTCAGAAGTTGGCGAGCGGGCATCACCTCGCCAGTAAACAGAGCTTGCTCAACATCGTCGCCAATGTAGCCCGCTGACCGCAGAGATGTAAAAACCTCATCGTGCCAATACACCTTCTGGTCAAGATGGGCGACTCGAAAAAAGATCCCAAGGGCGACGACGACAGCAAACATCGCAACCAGAGAAACCGGAAACCGAAGAGACTTAATCATCCGCGACGTAAATGAAGGCTAATCAATAAAGGCTAATGCAGCCTCATTTTCACCCATTCTTCGCGGTTCCGCTGGGATTAGAGCCGTTGGAATTAGATTCGTTGGGATTGGGACTGCTGAGATTGGGACTGCCGGGATTGGGACTGGAATTCGCCTGCGCAGATGAGTCATTGGCCGGGAGAGACACAACCCGCTCCCAGTGGCGACCCCTATAGGTTCCTTCGATCAGGGTCGTTTGGGGAGAAACCGGGGAGATTTCAGGCGAGAGGCCATTTTGTGGGGATGGCAGCGGGGCTAAATCTGAAGCATCCGCAGGGGAGGCTTGAGTCGCAGACGGTGAGTTTTTATCGGTGCTGGGGGTCGAATCAGATGCCTGAGCGGGTGGAGAATCAGACTGTGAATGGGCAGATGTGGCCTCGCCGTAGGCAATGCCTCGATAGGTTAAGCCCTGGGCGATCGCCCCATCACTCAGGATTGGCGAATGATCTCCAAGATCGGCAACACCCCTGTAGGTCACTGCCGATGACATTGGGGCAGAGTTGCCACTTTTCGTCTCTGAGGTTGCTTGCTCAGACTCAGACTCACCCCTGCGGCCTGATGAATGCTTAGGTTTAGACTTTATTTTGGCCTGCACTTTGGTCTGTTTGGCATGGTCGTTGAACGCCGTCATATCTTGGCGCAACTCACGGTTTTCGTTTGAGATGCGCTGGGTCGCCAATAGCCCAAGCACCAAAATGCCAGTCAACACAGGCCACGGTGCTTCTAAAACACCCACGATCAGGAGGAGCAACGCAGCGGCTGTGCCAAATGCGATCGCTAACAACAATAGAAAAACCATCGCTCCCACCTTTTAATAACGTCTGGTGCGGAAATTTCAGACTCGAATGATTAGCCTAAGCAGTAGAGAACCTGCTTGTTGCCGATACTACACCTGCTAAACCCAAATCGAGGTGTTTCTTCGGTTGTTTTTAACGTCAATTGTCATGGTTTCGCATCTTGGGTCAGCCCAACATTCGCCCAAACCATTGAACCCCTATCCCACGCAGGGGTAAGCCAGTCAGGGGCTAAGCAGCCTACCTATTGCGTCAAGCTCAGCTTCAACGTCACAGCAATTCTCATTATGAAAATTCAACTGGTATTGGGAGGGATCTCTAGCTCTAGCCTCTGAGGCATGAAAGTAAGCAGGTGGTTCCAACTCTCGAAATACAGATACCGGGTTAAGGCCCGCAAATCGTCAAAGAAGGTTTTGCGGGTGGGCCAGTGAGCCCGCAGCCGCTT
Organism: Elainellaceae cyanobacterium; assembly: GCA_049647405.1. GTDB lineage: Bacteria > Cyanobacteriota > Cyanobacteriia > CAKZMO01 > CAKZMO01 > CAKZMO01. Next base: position 13,475 of record JBARXP010000144.1, read on the forward strand.
GTCCTTCTGGTCAAGCCGCTCAAGTAAGGTATGGAAGAGCAGTGAGAGGATATTGAGGGTGGCCAGCAACGAAGCGAGATGCTGCTGACCGTGGCCGAAATTGTGTTCCAGGTTGTAGCCCTTGGTTTTGAGGGTGTTGTTATTCTCGTTCTCCACCTTCCAGCGTGTGCGCCCGGCTAGAACGATCTCTGCCACGTTGTCATCGCTCAGGGTGTGGTTGGTAGCAAACGAATGTTTGTAGATTATCTTGCCGTCAGGACGACTGACGGTGACGTCACACCAATTCACCCACAGGGCATCATCGCCCTCTCGCAGGGGCACTCCATTCAGATAACGATAGGTTCAGATTTCCTCGGTCTTCCCGGTCTACCGTTTCGTGATGAGCGTCGGCAAATCAACCCCCTCTAGAGGGTCATAAAGGGTGGTGTGAGAGTCCGGACAGCACACCAGGATGAAGTTGAAGTGTTGCGCTAAAAGCTGTTGGCATAAGGGCTGACGACAATAGAGGTCATCCCCTAAAACAGTCACGTTTAGGGGACTAAAGCGGCGACCATGCTGCGCCAGCCACCGTTTCGCCGCCGCCGTCTCGCAGTCCTGTTTGTCATGGCCATCTTGCGGCTTGATAAATTCAGGCACCAACGGAATCACCTGAGGCTGCCCTGGACAGACGATGACGGGTGTGACGACGCTGTGGAAGTAATGGGTGTCCCCCGACTTCAGGGTACGGGTCGAGCACTGGGGGCAATGGATCTGCCTCGAACTAAAGTATTCGGTGCCATCCAACGCCATCAATAGGGTGTCTGCAATCGACCGGAACCCCGCCAACTGTCCGTGCTGTTCCAACGCCTGCCAAATGTCCTCAAACACGGGAAAGATGTGCTCAGGAGCGACCGCGTCCAACAGATCCCGGATGTGGTTGTCGCTGGGAATCTGATGAACGCCGAACAGACTTTGGGCATTGCTTCTCCCGTTACTGCCCTCCATCATGCGCTGATAGGCCAGAAATGACGGAGTTTGGGTAAAGAACACGCTAAACGCGCTCAAAGCAGCATCTTCCATTCCATCGCGGGTGTTTTTGCCTGTGCGTTTGTCTGGTAGCGAGGACAAATGCTGGCGGAATGAACCGACTATCGTGTCAAATAGCCCCTGTTCTTTCAATCGTACTAGCTCTCTTGGGTTTCGCCGATGGCATTACAATACCGGTATTTTCAGGGCTTGAACAGCGTTTCGCCAAAATGAGAATTGCTGGGGTGATGTGCATTCTCACCAAGACGATTCAGATTGAGTGAGCCTGAACGCTCACCCCTAATGTCTGCTAAGGCGTTGGCTTGCCTGGGCGTAGCCCGTATCGCTCCTCTCCAAAATTTTCTGGCGTAGCGGCGCATAGCACTATTCTAAAATTCCACAGCCTGTTCATTTGGACAAACCTCTCAACAGAATCTACGATCACATTAGAAACTGCTGTCATTGTCCATAACCGATGCAGCCCAGCATGTGTAGCTCAGCCAGGAACAAATCCGATGACGATAGCTATCCAGCGACTGACCTTTGAGGAATATCTGAACTACGACGATGGCACAGACACTCGCTATGAACTCGTTGACGGACAGCTTGTGCCCATGAGTTTAGGCACAGGGAAGCACGGAGCCATTGTCGAATATCTCAACGATCAACTGCGCGACGAAATCAAACGACAGCAGCTTCCTTGGACGGCGAAAGCCATGATGGTAGGCGTGCGATCGCCCCGTGGCAGAAGTTGGGACACCTCACGGATTCCTGATGTGACGGTGTTGTCGATGGAGCAGTGGGACGCGATGGCTGAGCGAGAAGCGGTGATTAACCTCTATGAGCCACCGCCTTCTCTGGTGGTTGAGGTGGTGAGTCCTTCAACGAAGGCTGAAGATTATCGCTCTAAACGTTCTGAATATGGGCTGTTAGAGATTTCTGAATATTGGATTGTTGATCCGCTAGAGGCAAGGGTGACGGTCTGTGTGCTAGAGCATCAGTTTTATGATGCGATCGAGTTTCGGGGTGATGAGCAGATTCGCTCTGGGGTTTTCCCACATCTTGCGCTGACGGCGACGCAAGTTTTGACTGCCAAGGAATGAGCGCGTTGGCCTGTCTGGTCGTAGCCTGTATCGCCCCTTATCTCTCATGAGGGCGATCGCCCCTCTTCACGTACTGCGATCGCTCCAGCCACATCCGTTTTTGCATTTAGAATGGCCTGGCGTAATAAGCTTCCTCATCAACTCTTATGTTTGAAGAACCTAGTGGATGGGTCTGTGCATCAAAGAAAAATATCTGTGGTTTATCTTTGTATCTAAGTCCGTCACAAAAATCGCGAATTAGCTTTGCTTTGCGATGCATTATTGCTTCCGGAGTGTTTGATTTTCTAATTGAAATCGCAATCTTTTTAGTATTACTCTTCCTAATGGCATCAATTAGGTGTTGATCAGAATCGCTGAGTGAATGACCAAAAATAACTAGAGATTCAGAATGTCTCAATAACTGACTGTAGGCAAAATTTAGATAGTCAGATTCGCGTATTGCCTTGAGTTTATCTTCAGACGATCCTTCTGTTATAAACAAGGGAACTTTAGTAATATTCAGCAAATTTGCTGCCTTCTTGTTTACGAATTTGTAGGTTCTTTTTGTATCAAAATCTCGATAGAGATGTAATCCACCATGCAGATACAAGATTTTTGTAGAGCTTCCCCAGAAATCAGAATTAGCTATATCAAAATGTTGGTCTTGTTCTATTCCAGGTAGTGGCTTTGGATTCCAGAAGAAATCCTTAAAACCTTCTCCTTTAGGCTTTTGCATAATTGCCCAGTAAGGCAATACATCGTAGTTTGTGGAGTACACGCATCCATATCTCCTTAGCTCGTTTCGAATCTCTAATAAAACCTTGTCTGACATCAGTTCCCATGGAACATGAACTGCCTTAATAGCTTCACCAAGAGCGTTTTTAATATGCTCATGCCGCTTATCCAAGCAACTATATTCTATTCCAAAAATCTTATTAACTCTGATTGCTGCTGAAAGATGAGACAGCACCATTTCAAAGTTGCTAGTATTCATCGATTGAAATAAGTGTATGTCCTCCTGAATTAAAGGATGGTTGGTATACTCACCATCGCAAGCAGCTTTATAGATAGATTGATAACCAAATTTCTCCCAGACAGCTTGACTAAATCCATTTCCCATAAGAAGCCCCCCTCCCACAAAATCTTTTTCTATCTCTGACCATTCAGAGAGTTGGGGATCGACATTCAAATAGTCCTGCGGCAGTTGTGCATTAGCTTTTTTAGTCCATTTGATCATCTTGAAATAACTCCTATTCAATGAGATAGTGTAATGGCAACACGAACTTAATGTCAGAATAACACGAACCTTCTGAGATGGCTGGCCTAAAATCGCAAATGAAACCCCAATCCTCCTGTTATAAATATCCACGACCCTCTTTGGCTGTAGATTGCGTCGTTTTTGGCTTCGATGATAAAAATATCCTTAAGCTCCTACTAATCCGCCGCCGCAAAGACCCGTTCAAGGAATATTGGGCTTTACCTGGTGGGTTTGTGCGCCCTGACAAAGATGCATCTCTAGAGGAGAGTGCCTTGAGAGAGCTTCAAGAGGAGGCAGGAATAAAGCTCAAAGATGCTTTTTTAGAGCAACTGTATACCTTTGGATCTAAAGATCGCGATCCCCGCGATTGGACAGCTTCAGTGGCCTATTTTGTTCTGGTGAACCTTGAGGACTATTCGCCCAAGGCTAATACTGATGCAAGTGATGCAGCCTGGTTTTCCACAGACGACCTACCAAAGTTAGCCTTTGACCATGCAGAAATTATTGACAAAGCCCTTAATCGACTCCGAGGAAAGATTCGTTATGAGCCAATAGGGTTCGAGCTACTCCCTACAAAATTCACACTGCCCCAGCTTCAGCATCTCTATGAGGTGATTTTGGGCAAAGAGCTAGATAAACGAAATTTTTTTAGGAAGTTTCGCAAAATGAATCTCCTAACTGAACTAGACGAAACTCAAGCAGGTGTTTCTCACCGTCCTGCTAAGCTTTATCAGTTTGATCAGCAGAAGTATAAGCAGTTAAAACAAGAAGGTTTCAATTTTGAAATTTAAGAAGTTAGTAGCTTGCAGCAGCAGAATGAAACTGGCAAAGGTAGGAAGAAGTTGGCGATCGCCCCTCCCAATGACTCTGCACCGCAAACTCTCTAACGTTATTAGGAACAAAAAATTAGTTAGAACTCGATTTCTTCGAAGACCGGGTAAAGATATCGAGCTGCTGATCCTGCTCTTCCTGAGAAGCCGTTGCTTCTGAGACTCGGCGCTTTTTCCGAGACGATCCCTTATCTGAAGTCTCACTCCCCCGCAACCCCATCGCAATGTGAGAATGCTGCTCGATCTGGTGCATCACCTCTCGCGCCCGATGAATCACCGATGAGGGCAACCCCGCTAGCCGCCCTGCCTCAATGCCATAGGAGCGATCGGCTCCACCGGGTCGCACCTGATGCAAAAAGATAATCTGATCCGGCATTTCTTTGACCGTCACCTGATAATTTGCCACGTTGGGCAAAATCGAGGCCAACTCGTTGAGTTCGTGGTAGTGGGTGGCGAAAATCGTCCGCGCCTGGATCTCGGTGGCGAGATGTTCGGCCACAGCCCAGGCAATGGACAGGCCATCGAAGGTGGCGGTGCCGCGACCAATTTCGTCGAGCAAAACGAGCGATCGCGGCGTGGCGTGGTTCAAGATATTGGCCGTTTCGTTCATTTCCACCATGAAAGTCGATTGCCCCGTGGCGAGGTCATCCACGGCTCCAACTCGGGTGAAAATGCGATCGCACACTCCTAAGTGAGCCGACTGAGCGGGCACAAAACTGCCCACCTGCGCGATCAGTTGAATCAAGCCAATCTGCCGCAGATAGCAGCTCTTGCCGCTGGCGTTTGGCCCCGTTAGCACGATCAGATCGGGGGCGTTGAGTTCGGGCGCATCGGGCAACCCCTGATCGCGTTTGCCGAGGGTGCTGCTGCCCAACATCGCGTCATTGGGCACAAAGAACCCCGCCGGAAGCGACTGCTCTACTACCGGATGGCGGCCAGATTCTAAGCGAATCTCGCGGGTTGCCAACAGCGTCGGACGACAGTAGCCCTGGTAGACCGACACTTCCGCCAACCCACACAGCACATCCGCAGCGGCGATCGCCCGTGCCACCCGGCGAATCGAGTCGGCATGGTCGCTCACCTCTTGCCGCAGCCGCAGAAAAATGTCATATTCCAGCTTGTTAATTTCGTCTTGCCCCTGAAGGACTCGATTCTCCCGTTCTTTTAGCTCGCCCGTGATGTAGCGTTCTTCATTGGTGAGGGTCTGCTTGCGAATGAAATCTTTGGGAACCTGATCGATCTTAGAGCGAGAGACGCTGAGGTAGTAGCCAAAGGTCTTGTTGTAGCCGACCCGCAGATTTGAAATGCCTGTGCGATCGCGCTCGATGCTTTCCAGATTGGCGATCCACTGCTGGTCATCGGCGATTTGCTGGCGCTGGTGGTCGAGCTTTTCGTCAACCCCAGCCCGAATCAGGTTGCCTTCGGTGAGATAGAGGGGCGGATTTTCGACCAGATAGGCGTGCAGATGATGCCCCAGTTCTTCCAGCTTTGGCGGCACCGTTTGCAGTTTGCGTAGATAGGGCGATCGCGCTTCAGACACCAGATAGGCCAAATCGGGCAGTTTTACGAGAGAATCAGCCAGAGCCACCAAATCACGAGCATTTGCGGTTCCAGAACCCGCCCGTCCGGTTAGCCGTTCGAGATCATAAATTTGCCGCAGCAGCATCTGCACGGCCTGCCGCAAGGCTCCGTCTTCGACCAGCTCTTGCACCGTGTCGAGGCGAGCGTTGATGTTGTCAATATCGAGCAGCGGCTGCAATAACCACCGCCGCAGCGCCCGACCGCCCATGGCCGTGCCTGTGCGATCGAGCGCCCACAGCAGCGATCCGTGAAAGGTGCCGTCGCGGCTGGTTTGGGTGATCTCTAAGTTGCGGCGACTCTGATGATCGAGCACTAAAAATTCTGTCAGGGTGTAGGTGCTGACGGGCTGAAGCAAGATCGGATTGTCTTTCTGCGTCTCTTCCAAATATTCCAGCAGACCCCCCGCCGCCCGCACCGCTAGGGGCAAATGCTCACAGCCCAGCCCTTCCAGCGATCGCAGTCGAAATCGTTGCAGCAGCCGTTGCCGCGCTTCCGTTTGGGTGAAAGGCGTTTGAGAACGCAGGGTGTAGCAAAAGGCCGACGGCAAACAGTCGGGCAAATGCTCTGAGCGATCGCCCGGTCGCAGTAGTCCGCCCAGGTCTGGGGCATTCGTTGGCACGAGCACTTCCGACGCCTGAAGCCGCATCAGCTCCTGGGTCAGCGCATCCAGAGCACTCCCCTGAGTCGTGAGAAATTCCCCGGTCGAAACATCGGCATAGGCCAGCCCCCAGTGGGTTCCGGCAATCACCACCGCCGCCAAAAAGTTATTGCGACGGGCATCTAACATGCCGTCTTCGAGCAGCGTCCCTGGTGTAATCACACGGGTAATGTCTCGCCGCACCAAGCGACCTTGAGCCTCTGCCGGATTTTCGACCTGATCGCAGATGGCGATCGCATAGCCTTTTTCGACCAGTTGGGCGCAATATCGCTCCAGCGCATGGTGGGGCAGCCCAGCCAACGGCACTCGCCCGATTTCCTTGCCCGCCTCTTTGCTGGTCAGCACCAGCTCTAGCTCCCGCGCAATGGTAATGGCATCCTGAAAGAAGGTTTCAAAAAAATCGCCCACCCGATAAAACAGCAGCGCGTGGGGATACTGATCCTTCATCTCCACATATTGCTGAAACATCGGCGTCAGCGCCGCCCGATCGGCCATGCGATAGTCGGCATAGCGAACCGTGTGCTTCACCAAGCGCTCGGGTAAGTCTTGCAGCCCCCGTGCAGACAGTGCAGACGCGACAGATTCAGGCGTCGCTGGCGCTGATTCCGCTTGCACCGATTCAGAAGAATCAGGCGAGGGACGGTCAGCCAGAAGAGGATCTGCCTCCAAATGCTCTGGATCTGCGGAAGAGGAAAGAGGTGATGGAGAGTGAGATGCCGAATCCACCATGGGTCGATAGCCTTGCGATGCAACGAAGCCTCCAGTGAAGCTCTGAACCACTCAGAATAAGCGATCCACTAGAGGATACGGTACAGTTTAGGGCTTATGCATCAGAGTTGTAAGGGATGGCTGCTTGAGCTGCGGGCAAAAAGGGTAGGGTTGATTCTTTAGCAGAAGGAATACAAACTAGAAGCGTTGTGAGTCGGTGAGTGTCATGGGAGTAGACGCCCTCATTGAACAGTTGAAAACGATTCCAGACTGGAGACGCGGTCG
>JBARXP010000145.1:0-18049 GCA_049647405.1 Elainellaceae cyanobacterium
TAATGTTTCGCGGAGATATTGAGTCACAAGCTGGTCAGCATTTTCAGTAGACAGATCGGCAATATTAATTTCAGAATCGCCCCGATCGATGCCCTCTTCTATACCCTGCTGTCTCCAGCTTTGAAACCCTGAGCTGGTGGCGATCGCCTGTCTCAGGCTTTGCCATGCGTGCGCTTCGCCAAACTGCTGCTGATGTGTGAGTGGAGTCGGAGTTGCCATAACAACCTCATCTAAAAATTCACGGCCTTAATAGTACAGAGCCCATTAGCAAAACATAATAGTCTGAGAATTTATCCCCAAACTTACGGTCATACGCAGTATTATTCCAGACTCTGGGTCTTACATTAACGCAAATCAACGAGTCTCATATGTGTTCAAATACACGATCAATATCTACGTCGATTCTACGATGACCAAGAAGTGATGGGTTTCAAGCCCTGCCCTTTAGGGCAAAAGTGATGGTACCATCGTATTAGCGGCAGGGCATGTCGTCTTTAATGGGCGTGTGAGCCAGTGTCAGACCCCGTATTGGGGCAGTTGGCGATGATCCGTTTACCCATCAGGAGTCAGTTTAGTGCTGGCAGACTGGGAATCCCCGCTCCTCTAGGTCGGGGAGGATGTCAACAGAGGCATCTATCGGTTATTGGGGACTCCCTTTATATTGGGGACTCCCTACTGATCATTAGAGCCGCAAATATTCAGTATGACTGCACGGTTTGCGCTCCTGTTCATCGCTGATAAGCGAATGAATAGACAAGCTGATCACCCATAAGCGACGCTCCAAAACGACACCGCGCAGATCAACATTGCACCGCACAGATCAACAATACACAGATCAAGACCGTACATCGTTCACAGGGCCGATCTGCTTCGTCCACGCTCGAATTAGAGAATCAACCTGTTCGGGCACTTCATCATGAGGACAGTGTCCTGCCTGAAGGTAATGCTCCGTCAAGTTGTCGTAGTGCTTGCGGAACAATGCGCCGCGATCGCGCGTTTTCATCCAGGGGTCACCCTCACCCCACAGCAGCAGTAACGGACAGGTCATCTGCTGAAGCAATTGATCCACAGACTCCCCCCGAGGAGACTTAAAGACGGAGGCAAACACCTGCGCGGCTCCGTCATCACAAGACGGGCGATAGATATCTTCCACAAGCTGGTCAGTCACAGCAGTCTTGTCAAGATAAACCTGATTCAGCGTCTTACGAATCATCGAGCGGCGACGCACATACTGAAACAGTAAAGAGCTGGGTAGGGGCTGCAATAGGAGCGATCGCACCAGGTTTGACCATAGTGTCTTGAGAGAACCTGACGATGTAGATTGAGCCGTGTCTTGGGTCTCGCTAAACGACCCTGCACTGTTGAGCAAAACAACTCCCGCAACCCACTGAGAATGGGCTGCGGCAACACATAAAGCAGCATACCCGCCGAGAGAATTGCCTGCCAAGATTACCGGACGACCAATCACCTGCTCAATAAAATCATGAAGCTGCTGCCGCCACACATCGCCGCTATATTCGCGATTGGGCTTTGCCGAGCGGCCAAACCCGAGTAAGTCAATCGCCCACACATCAAAGTCGTGCTTAAGATCGGCTACATTCTTGCGCCAGTGATCGGTCGAAGCCCCAAAACCATGAATCAAGACTAGAGGCGGATAAGCCGACCCAGAATTAGCCCTATGAACGTAGTAAACAGACTGCCCCTGCCATAGCCAGATCTCGCCTGAAGTTTGACTCGACTCGGTTTGACTCGATTCAGTTTGGATATTTGCCTGCATAAGTCCCGCTGTTATGTCTATGACGATATCGATGACTTCTATTGCTTTAGGCACAGATTTAGGCATCCCCTGCCGATAGACAGTGCCATAGAACGTGAAGTTATGTGAACAATTCTATTGTAAGTATCTCTGAGACTCCTAGAGCATGATTCAAGCATGGGACACTGCTCTAAAAGTAATGTACTTGGTCGCAAGTTTATTCTTTGCGGCTCACCTGATGCCTCGGCTCAGGGTTCACCCTTGATTTCCTGTTTTGATTATGGCGACGCCTTCTCGAAAAAAAAAGTCTTCTCGCAAACGGCGGGGTCTCTGGTTTGAGCGACTCCTCGCAACAACCGCAGCCGTCAACTTACTCTTGGTCTTATTCGACCTGAGCTACATCTCATTTCGCGATCTCTACTTGAAGCATGTTCCCGAATTTACCCAGTGGTACGGGCAGATCTTTAAGGGCATTGAGCCCGATCGCACTACAACACAGTATCTATCAACCGTTCAGAACTTAGCGAATCAGCTTGAGCGGACAGGAGAAGCAGGACTTCAGTCGCCAGAGGCGCAGAGACTTCTAGCCGATCTGCGCGAGCAAAGCATCACCATTGTCGATGAGAATCCATTTGAGCTAGCAGATAAAACAGGCACCCTAGAGCGCATCAAAAATCGAATGCGCGATCGCATCGAAGATGAATCAGCCAAAGACGCATTTCGCAAATTTTGGAGCCGCACTTATCTGATTCAAAACGGATGGCCTCAAGAGCTGGAGTTTTTCAATAGCGAGATTCGCCCTCTGATTGCAACCAACTACTTTCGGGCGATCGGCGAAAACGGTGACTTCGTTGATCGGTTTTGGTACATCGATATTTGGTTTGTCATCCTATTCGGGGCAGAGTTTCTCATTCGCACCCTCTATCTCAGCATTCGCTACAAAGGCACCAATTGGCTCGATACAATGCTGTGGCGCTGGTACGACTTACTGCTGCTGATTCCCCTTTGGCGATGGCTTCGCGTCATTCCAGTCACGATTCGCCTTAGCCAAGCTCGCCTCGTCAATCTTCTCCCCCTACAGTCGCGGATTGTTAGAGGCATCCTTGCTAGCGTTGCAATCGAACTGACCGAAATCGTCTTCATTCGCATCATTGACCAACTTCAGACAATGATCCGAGAAGGTGAAGTAGCAAAAGCGCTGCTACAGCCTGAGACGGGTCGCCGCTACATCGATATCAACGGGGTCGATGAACTCCAAGTGATTTCCCAACGGTTGATTTCGACGCTAGTCTACCAAGTGCTGCCTCAAGTCAAGCCTGAGATCGAAGCCCTGATTGTTCACACCTTGATGGGAGCCTTCAACGATTCTCCTGTTTATAACAATATTCGCAGCCTTCCGGGCGTTGGAAATCTGCCCAATCAAGTCAGCCACCGCATCGCATCGGAAGTAACGGATAACGTCTACTCCGTTCTCAAATCATCTTTGGAAGATGAGGTGGGAGCAGAGCTGATGCAGTCATTAACGGCCAAGCTCGCGAACACCTTCCGCTCCGAACTTAGCGAAGCTAAGAGTGTTGAAGAGCTTCAATATTTGCTGGGCACGATTCTAGAAGAGATCAAAATCAATTATGTGCAGCGATTGTCGGATGAAGACGATGAAGATTTGATGGAAAAAACCTACCGTTTGTACGAAACGACTCAAATGTCTAACCAATCAGAATCAAAGGCGATCACAGTTCGCCCTTCGTCTCGACCCTAGCGTCTTCGCCAGTGGGTATGGCGCAGCAAAGCAGACACAAAAAACAAAAGGGGTACGACTTGCGTACCCCCAAAAACCTGTATTATCCAAAACGTAATCATTGAAATCATTGAGAGGACGCTACGCCGAACAATGATGCCCTTGGGACTCATCATTCGGCAGCTTCCACGTCTTGCGAGAAAACTCTGCGGCACACAACTGGCCGCAGGAAGGGTTAAGGATCGTAGGTCTGACGACCAGAGAATTTAACCGTAGCAGGTTCAGGATTGTCACCGATTTTGCGGTCAATCTTGCCTACATATGGACGGCCTTCATTCACCTTTTCAGGGAAGACGCCGTCCTTAGGATGGAGATACTGAGTTTCTCCCGAAGGATAAATTCGGTAGATCTTGTAGTCCTCCATTTTGGGCTTAAACTTGGTACGCAGTTGCGTTCCCAAAGCCAGACATTGTTCCTTACGAGCGAGATATAGCAGGTTCTCGCCTTCGTTCATAATGGCTGCGCCACCTGTAGGCATTTCAAAGACTTGCTCTTTCGAGCTGGTCCAGGTGATGGCGTACTTTTCCTCAACTTCGGCTGCGGTGAGAAGACCGCCCGTGCTGCCGCCAAATTTTGGGGTTTTTCCAGTAAGCTCTTCGGTCATATACGCTTCTCTAGAACAGTTTGATCGGAATATATCACCGCACCAAAACCAGATTTTGGCTTTGTGAGGAACTGTTACAGTTCAACGAATCTTTTGCTTTAGATGTGACGTTTTCTAGCAATCATTCTTACAAAACTTCATATCTCGTATCAGTTTTTCTGCTTCAGCGCTTACAGGGATCAACGCCCTGACTATCTATTCAATACCCCAACGATCAATATCCTGAGATGAGCTGGAGGGAACCCAGACCCAGGTCTTGTGGCGCGAGCGATCGCACTTCAAACAGCCCCATCATATCTTTGAGCTGAGGATTACCCCGTGAAGCCCCTGTTAGCCCCATCGCAATGACTAACCCACAATGGCCTTTGGTCTTTTTGCAGCGCTGATCCCATTTTCGCTTGGCTTGAATATGAGTCGGGTCATCTTCGTCAAACTCACCAAACAGATGGAATTTTCCGTCGCAGGTTTGTAAAATGCCCAGATCGTAGTTTGCTCTAGCCAGAGGGTCTTCACCCGGATTGAAGCAAATCGCTTTGAGGCCGCCAGCGGCTTTGAGGTCTTCGATCATTGCCATCGCCTTCGGACGAGACGTTTGAATCAAGATCACCGGAAACCCATCGGCTTTTTCTGGAAAATCGTCTGAAGAAGCCTGATGAAACTTCACGGTAGGTCGCATTAATTCGAGCAAATCCCAGGGTATGGCTCCCAAACTGAAAAAAGAATTGGGTGGGATTAAATCATCTCGCAGCAGTGGCTCGGATGAAGGCTCAGCCTCTAATGGAAAACCAGGTGGAGCCACCGTAGCCGTCATCTCCAATAATTCTTGAGCCAAGTCGGGCAAGGTTTTGACCTGAATCGATAGCTTTTTGGCATCATCTATCGGATCATCAAGGCGGTAGCGACTCTTAAGCTCAGGGAAAGTGACCGCAGCTAGCTTCTTTTGATGCTGTTTGACAAACCGATGTAACGCTTCAAGGGCAACCAACGCGACGACGGCTTCTTCTTCATGGAGAAATGGACGCATCCCTTCCAACGGGTGCAAATTCCCAAAGGTAGGGGCAAGCTTCTGCGGAGCGGGGACACCCGTCTCTGCCGACATTGCATCCACCATGGCTTGCTCACTGCCTTGTTCAAAGGTCAAAAACAAACAGTCTTGCTGGAGAAATGCTTCTTCTAGAGCATCGGTGGACTGATCTGCCGACAAAACGCGCTGGCGAAACTGCTTGAGGGAGTCAACCGAGCGATACATTAAGATGCCGTATTCTACGCCCAACATGCCCAAGGTCGAAATATAGAGCGCCTCCACCTCTTCGTAATTCAGCTCAATCGAAATAATCTTTTCTTCATCGAGAAAGTCCCACGGAGCGTCAGCCCAGAGCACTTGGGCGATCGCCTGTAGCTCACCTTCGTAGGGTTGGCACTCTCGCAGCATTCGCGACATTAACGAAGCCTGCAACCCGCGAAAGATCTCGTCAATCAGTGGCAGACTCGCAACGTACTCGACTGTGATATCCAGCTCTTGCAATACGCCGCGAAGAAAAAACTGAATTTCCCGATTACCCACAACTATTTTTTTGGGTCGAGTCGCCGCCCCTCCCCCATGAGGCTGTTCCATGGCTTGGAGAAGCGTCCGTGCCATGGCTTCTGGCCCCGTATCTGACATGACCATATCCATTGCCCGCACGGCAGCATCGGTACCATCTACCCAAAGAATGCAGTCACCTCGTTCTTCTGCGTCTAGAGACACTGAACCGTCATCCATCAGGGTCAACGAGCGGCGATCGCCTTCCCATACACTAGGCGCTTGGGGCAATTGCTGGAGACGACGTATCGTTGAGCGGCTAAGAGTGGTCATAAGTCAAACTAAAATCTGATTGAGTTAGCGTTCTACAAACATCATGAGGAGTGGAATTCATCAAATGTCTAATTTGGCCAGAAACGCTACTCCCTTCGTCGTACATTCTGACACAGTTGATTTCAACCCACTGGCATTCAGAAAACCTGGCAACACATTGTTAATTTTATGGTTAACTTTATGAAGCGCCGATTGACCCGACCCCGATGTGGCGTCAGAGTTCAGGATTCTAGGGTGATTGTGGCGATCGCCCAACGGCCCAACATAATACAGGGATTAGCGTTAAGCCATTATTCGAGGCAATGGCGCAACAGCGATCCTTCACGTCACTCACCTAGCCCCAAAAACCGAATTGAGCTGAATGCTAAAAGTAGCCCCCGTCTCGTGCCAGACTAAGGAAGCTTGCTTGACTCAACGCAGAAATCAATTTCGTCTAAAATAGTTAAGAGTCAGGTATGTTGAGCACCTGAGATTACCTACGAGTTAATCATTACAAATTAAAACCTACACATTTCATCACCGCGATTCAATAGCAGTAACGAGTAAGGAGCAACTCAGACCATGACACAAACCATGCAATCTCAGCAGAAAGGCATCTTAATGAGCGATTCAGCGATTCGGCATGTTTTGCTTCTGCGCGAAAAGCAGGGTGGGCAAGACCTCTGCCTGAGAGTTGGTGTTCGTCAGGGTGGATGTTCTGGCATGTCTTACACCATGGATTTCGAAGATATTTCAAACCTTCGCGACGATGATGAAGTCTTCGACTATGACGGCTTCAAAGTCGTGTCTGATCCCAAAAGTATGCTCTATCTCTATGGCCTAATGTTGGACTACAGCGACGCCATGATTGGCGGCGGCTTTCAGTTCACCAATCCCAACGCAGAGCAGACCTGTGGTTGCGGCAAGTCGTTTGCTTAAGCAGCGCAGCAGAATTCACCGATTTTAAAGGTATTGAGATTTAACGGCATTACATAGATTTGGAGGCACAGCATCGACTGTGCCTTTTTAATGCCTTGTGCTTAATGCCTTTTACCACTGAGCCATGCCTTGGCTGCCATCGTGGCAGAAATCGAGACGCAAATCCTCCGCTCCGCTAATATGGGATGTTGCTGATGATTGTGAATTTCTAAGTAAAGTAATGACTGAAACCGTAGAAGATCTCTTTGACAAAGGACTCGAACGATATCAGGCCGGAGAATCTGCGGCTGAACTGATTCCAGTATTTAAGGATGTGTGCGATCGCTCGCCTAAGAGCAGCCCAGCTTGGACTTGTTTAGCTTGGCTTTATCTCCTAGACGACAACGCCATCCAGGGCTACAAAGCTGCTCAGAAGGCCGTCAAACTCAATGCAGAAGACCCCCAAGCCCGAATCAATTTGGCGATCGCCATGTTAGAAACCAACAAAAAAGGCGTTCGCGACCACATTGAACTGGCTCAGCAGATCATGATGGCGATGTCTGAATTACAAGAAGAAGTGAAGAAAAACTGTGAAGAAGGATTAACGCGTCGGCCCGACTGGAAAGCCTTAAAACGAGTCACAACTTGGCTTTTTGAGTAAAATTCAGAAGATTTACTAAGATTAGGACGAATCATGCTGGGTTATGTTGAGCGATCGCAACATTAAATCGTCAAATATTGAGATGACGAAACGTTTGCTCAACGTAATTTAAAGAAAAAATCAGTTCCCTAATGATAAGCTTCGATGAAGAGGTTGATAAGGAAAGCTAATCACTAGCTAAATCAACCTTCTCATTTTTGCTAAGGCTCTTAAGTGCCGCTGAGCACGAGCTGCTTGTGCATATAACTTAATCAACGACTTTTAGGAGACTAGATTCATGATGCAGGCTAACAACGTCTCGGTAAAACCTGAAACCCGTAATCACAAAGGTTTCTTTATTCAAGAAGCATCTTACAAACTGATGGGAATCGATGAATCAGGCTGGGCGCTGATTTGCATAGATGATGCGACATGCCACTATGTTGATCCTGATAATCTTGAAGACTTTGCTGCCCAATAATCTGCCATTCGTGAAGAGTGACTATAGCCTCCATCACGTCATGACTTAAAAATTTGACTCGTAAAAAATTCAAACGATACACTGTGCTGTACTTTCATAGATAGAAAGTACAGTCTTTTTTTTGGAACATGAGCGACTCAACCACCCTGAAAGACAAGATTCTAAGCGGACTCAACTTTATCTTAATGCTGGATTTATTCTTTGTTATCTTCAGCTTCTTTTGGTTTGCGATCGCCCTTGTCGGTCGCTCCATAGACGTGCCCCTCGGCTTCAACCTTTGGTATCGCCTATGGGAACCTGTGTTCATGCCCGCCATTGGGCTACTCATGGGAGGCTCCCTAGTCGTTGGCATCACCCGCTGGATTTCCACCTGGTTCTCAAAACAGTTTGGCTCCGAGGGATAAGTCATGGCGATCGCCATGTACTCACTCAGCCCGATCAGCCAAAGAGCTGACTTATCCGCTCGCTTGTCGATTGGCTCTGCGCTGCATCCACAACCTCTCTAAGGCAAGAGCCGTAACCCCAAAAGTGACAATCAAAATCCCAAAGATTTGGATTGTCTGAAGTTGAGTCTTGGGGCCGGGTGTAATCACAAATGCGAGCAACGCCGTCAGCACAGGCCCGCTCGATGCAATGATAGAGGCCCGAGCGGCACCCATAAAGCGCACACCAAAGTTATTGAGCAGATATCCAACCAGAGTCAAGGTGCCCAAGACAACACCACCCACAATGAGCCCGATAGCACTTTGGGACTCGACATTAGCCGGACGCATCAACAAAATAATGCTGGTCAGGGCGAAAATCGTGAAAAACTGAATCACGCTCACAGGCACAGGATGCATCCGACGAAAGCTCAGCTGCATTGAAATGAGGTAGCAGGCAAAGGCAACCCCAGCCAGCATCGCCGTTCCGACGCCCAACAAAGAAAAATCAACCCCGCCCAAGTTGGGCAAAGCCGTCAAGACGACGCCTGTGCAAATTCCAGCCATCACGAGAAGGCGGAGTTTTGTGGGGCGATCGCCAAACAAAAACCAGGCCATGGGCACGGTCATGATGGGATACATGAAGAGAATCGTGACCGCAACCCCAGGCCCAATTTGCCCAATGGCAATATAAATCAGCACCTGCGAAAGAAACAGAAAAATGCCGCTGCCAATCACGTTTCTCAAGAGCGTGCGGTTATTTGATACGGCAAACTCCTTGATATCAGACCACGTTGCAGGATACAGCACCGACGAAATGATTGCCATCAACGGCATCACAACGATCATCCGCAGCCAGAGAATCAGCAGAGAACTGTCTAGACTATTGAGGCTGATAAAGCCTCCCATGTCCCAGATGTTGAAGATTCTGCTTGCATTGCCAATAATGCCAACCACAACGTTGTGGAGAGACAGAGCCATGGTAGAGAGCAAAATCAGAATCAGCCCCCGCTGAAAAGCAGGAATCTGCACAAACCAGTCTCTCAGGGCATTGGGACGCGCAGCTTCAGGCGAAACCTCCGCAGGAGCAGAGGATACCCCCATAGAAGCCGGAGGGGCGATCGCCCCTTTCACCGCATGGGTCATAGCCGACTCAGACTGAGTCGCCCCAGCATTGGCCCCATTAGAGGAAGTCTGAGGCGAAGACTCAGGAGCCGAACTAGATTGCTCAGACGTGTCGTTGACGGGGGTTGCGCGATCTGAAACGGTATAGCCCCCGCCCGAAAACCCAGTACTTTGTTGAACGCCATAGCCCGGAGCATCTGTATGCCCCTGAAGTGGCGCAGGAGAAGCAGCCGAAGACCTCTGAAGCTGTTGATTGAGGCGACTCACCAGCGCATCAAGAATGGCTTCGCCCTGATGCTCTAAGCTCTGCATCCGGCTAATTTGCTGAGCCAGAGAACTTTGATAGCTGTCTAAATCTTGACTGAGCGACGTAAGCATATGGTTAACCGCTGTATCTAGCGAGGCGATCGCCTGCTCTGTTTGTGGCCCAGAAGCTCCACTGGGCATCATCGTTCCGTAGAGCTGCCGATAAGCCTGCCCATTAGTCAATTGATCGTGCTGAATTTTATCGGCCAAAAGCTGATAGAGACGAGTCGCCAGGGCTTGCGCGAGTTGCTTTGCCCAGAGCTGTTGCTGAGCCATTTGTTGACGACTTAAAGACGGCTGCTGCGGATCGTTCAGTTCATCTTTTTCCTGTCGGAGTTGAGCGATGTCACTCAGGAGTTGAACCCGCTCAGCCTGCAACCGACCGACATCTTGGGAAAGCTGAGCCACCAAATCTTGCTGAAAATCTTTCAAATCTTTACGGATCGTCACGAGAAGCTCCTCCGTAGAGGGAGATTGCCCTGATTCCAAATACTCCGACTCCAGGTAGTTAGACAAATCCTCTTGTCGCCCCATTCTAATAAGCCTTTATGTTGCGTTTGCTATTGTGCTGCATCATTCTTGTACTGAACAGTTCCGGAAACCCATGTTCAAGTGGTCGAGTTCAGCCCATTGAGTTCAGCCCATTGAGTTCAGCCCATTGGGTTCAGCCCATCATTGTGGTTCAGTCTTCACCCTGCATATCATCATTGCCTGCATATCATCATTGAAGGTAATGGTTCAGATTAAGGTGCGCCACGACAAAGCTTATCCATGATATAAAATAAATCTTTTTGTACTAATCGAAACTCTAGACAATACCTAAGCAACCTGAGAATAGACAATGAGTACCCCTCATCTATTTCCTGCGTCTTCAAGCCACGTTTATAAAAAATATGGCCAAAAAAAAGTTTTGGAGTGCAGTCTTTTGAGGGGTCTGCCCCCCCGGAAGCCGCGCCAACAGATACCCAATTATAGTGATGGTCTGCCAATAGACACTAAATACAGTCAAGAGTTCAGAAAAAACATTAAGAAAAGTCTCTACTTTTATGGTAACGGGGTTTCTACTAGGTCACGCCTGCCCACCTAATTTTTCAAACGCCTGACAAGGCTTCTCATGTTCCGCGATTTTTTACAATTTTGCGAAAGTCTTTTAGAAAACAAGCCGCGCTCATCAACGAACGTCACTGGCTCCTTGGCCATACAACATCTCGCGTGGTTCTTGCATGGTGATTTAGCGTCAAGAGCGTTTCCTAGGAATCACGAGTCTAGAAATTACGAGTCATAAGCAAATAGCCATCATCAAACGATGCGACCTGAGCGTGTATCCCCGGCGAAGGGCACACACCGTTCGCTTTAGTTTTGACCACAAACTTAAGTCAATCAATAACTTCCGTAAATTTTCTGTGAAGCAATTGTTGAAGTTTTGATAAAAAGAATATGAAGCTTTCAGGGGTCGTCCCCCCATTTCAGGCTAATACATTCGACATGTCAGATTTTTCCCTGCCTTTGCCTTCGTCAACACAAGATTTTCGGTATTGGAGTGAGCAGGGTGAAACCTTGCTCAACCTAAATCAGTATGAGAGCGCACTGAATTGCTTTGAACAAGCGATCGCCCTGCATCCCAACAATCCAGAGTTAATCGTGTTTAAGGGAGTCGCATTCATTCACCTAAAACGTTACGAAGCGGCGCTTGCTGCTCTCAATCAGGCTCTTCAGCTCTCTCCTCAACATGCTGAAGCCCTAGTATTTCGCGGCGCAGCGCTCAACTACCTCGGTCGCTACAGCGAATGCTATGAAAGCTACCAGCAGGCAATCGAAAGCAGTCGCCTCAAAACCTGTGAAGCCACTTCCAAGCCTGATCGACTCAGTCAAGTTGTCGCAAATCTCTACACTCGCTTTATGTCAGCTCATACGCCGTAGAGTCAACGTCTTAGCTCGGTCTCACCTGGCCTGAGGAAGAGTAGGGAGCATGTCCTAAGAATCAGGAAGCTCATACTGACTCACAATTTTTTTAGCAAACCCCGGAACGTGACTTTCTAGTTTTTCTGGGTAATTGCGTTTGACGTACAGATAATTGCGCGTGAAGTGAGAATCGATAGAGAAGCGAGCATATTCAAGACCCTTGGGGCCAATGCGTTCGATCACCACGCCGACAAGTTTTGCGACCCACATCGGAATCGTCATGCCTTTATCATAAGCCGGGATACTCTGCTGAACAGCCTGATGGCGATCGCCCTCGGCTGATACAGGCTGCACTTCGAGTTGATCCATGACGAGATCCAACATTTGCTGCCCCTGAGCATTGCGAACCGTAATCCACTGCCACCCAAAGGGAGCCCCCATGTAACCAACGACGAGATCGGCCAGACCATTGACATAGTCAAAACAGCTCATGCACGACGGTGCAAAGATGTCTTTGAGCTGATTGGTCTTAAGCCCAAAAAAGGGAACGGTTTCGATAGAACCATCTTCATGCTTGAAGTGAACCCTAAAGTCTTGCATGAATTCATAATGCACAACCGTCTCAGGCGATCGGCTGGTGGTGTCAAGAAATTTCTGAAGTCCAGCACGGGTGACATTATCTACACAGGGAGTGCCGAGAACATAAAGCTTTTCGAGCCCGAGCTTATCTTGCACGGCTCGTAGTGCCTGAATTTGGCAGCCGACGCCGATCACCAGCAAGCGCTTTAGCCCAGACTGTTCGACCAAATCGAGTACCGATAGATTCGGCGAAAGGGTGGGCTTATTGACCCGCGCCGCCAAGATTTCATCGGCAGTGCGAGCAATGACAGGCATCGGTTGAAAGCGATCGCTGTCGCTGTTTTGCACGCAGACCACACCTTCTACCCAGCCTTTTTCTAGCATGGCGATCGCCACCGTGCTGACTATACCCGTCCACTGGGCTCCCTCAATCGGCTCCTTCTTGCGGGCAGCCATCATGGTCTGATGCACGCCAAAATAAACCTCATCGAGGTTCTCAAGATCGCGCGATCGCCCATGCACCGACGATTCTAGGGGAGAAAACTGCTGATTTAGAAAAGCACAGGCATCTTTGACGTAATGAATGTATGTGGTGTCACATAGTCCACATTCACTACACAAGTCCTTAGCGGGCCGCACTTTGCCAGAGGCGAGGGGGCGAGCCTTACGATGAGTCGTATTGTCAGAGGCGGAGCGAGACTGAAGCGAAGCCATGCGCGTCAAAAAATTAAGAGTTGTTCATCAAGGCACTCTGATTACCTTACCGTAAGGCTTTACCCCTTGCGGCAATGTGAAGAGATCTGCAACGTTTGCGGCCCTCATCGTTCTCCATCCAAAAGAACTGACAAGGGCCGCAAGAAAAAATATGTAACGACAGCAGGTCGTAAAAACTAGCAGACATTCAAACCAACAAGGCCAGCAAATCGTGATTCAAACAGGCAAGATCTCAACAAACTCTAATCAGCGGAACGAGCGGAATCTAGTCAGAAGGCGTCGTTGTATCACTAGCCGATGAAGCGCTGTCTGAAGGGACATCGATAAATTGCTCTACGTCAACGTATTTATCGACAAATTGCTTTTGGGCAAACTGCTTAGCCTGCTCGTCTGCATCAGTAGCTTGAGAAATCGCAAGCCCTGGAGCGATCGCCCCACTCCAAGCCAGAGCCGTAGCTGCGGCTACAATCGGTAAGCGACTCAGGTTTAATTTGAAAGATATGGCATCAAAGGTTTGATAAGTCTTCCGTGCGTGTAGCATCTTTAACTCAGCCTCATGTTGCATGTCAACGTCATCTCTATATCTTCATCATCGGATACAGATAAGGTTAGTCATACCGTGGTGACACGGGTCAGTTTGAAGAAAATAGAAAAAGGCTTACATATTATTACTGGTATCAATCTCGCCCAGTCGCCAATACGATTGCGGGTATGAGTCGTTATTGCTGCCGTGAGTCTCAATGCGAGATTGATACAGTCGAACGCCGTTCTGCTTTCACCATTCGATGTTGGAACAATTTTTTGAGCCAAGGCTCTATTGATATAGGCCCTGAAAATCTACGAATGATCAGGCTCAAAATCCATCAGGGTTAACTTCACTTCGAAAAACCCATTGATTTAAGAGGATTCACATATGTCACTACGAAGAACACTCATTGTTTCAGGCACCGTTTTAACCGCCTGGATGGGACTCACTCTTGCTCAGCGCGCGATCGCCATGCCAGACGTTCAAGGAGACACCATACTCATTAGTCAAGCTGGATACACCACTGAGCGCGCCGAGATTATTGATATTGACAATGACAATGCCACCATTTGGATTCAAACCGAAGATGGCGATTATCAAATTCTTCCTATCTATGATCCTGAGATCTTGTCAAGAGCACGTCCAGGTTCAGAAATTTTTCTGCTAAAGTCGGGCGATGCGTTAATTGATGTCGCTCTCACCGAAGACGCATTAATGATTGCAACCTACGACGACGAAGCTGAAGCAGCACGTCTCCGCGTGCGTGCTGCCCATGAAGAGTCCTATGCAGCGAGTAGCCAAGAAAGCTCCACCGTGCCAGAAACTACAGCTCAGCGACCCTCACCCCCCGTCGAGCAACCTGTACAATCGGCTCAGCCCGTACGAGGTCTTTGGTAGGGCGATCGCTCTCCTCTCATTACATCCGCTATTCAAATAAAAGCTGTCGAGCTTAAAAGCTGTCGAGCTGGGCATCGATAGCAACTCACAGACCGCAAACAAATCAAAATGTGGGAACTTCCCTCAGAGGAGACTCCCACATTTTGCATGGTGATGTCTCTTAATCGCGCCCAAGATGACTCAGAGTGTCTGGCACGAGTCGATTTCGGCACGGGTAAGTAGACATTCCTTAAATCCTGTGCCGCTCACGCAGCAGACGGCACAGGATTTAGAAATAAGTTTTTTAATGATGCCGAAGTCCTTAGCCGAAGTCCTAAGGCTACTGGCTGTAGCTATATATGGCTGTAGTCAGCTTCGTTAGGGCAGAGATATTGTTGTGGGCGCGCGGTGCGTGCCCACAACAACGTGCTGAGGCTACTGGCTGTAGCCATAAATTAAAGCTGGTGAAAAATAGAAAAATGGTGTAGATAGTAAGAAAAAGAATATAAAACGAGTGAAAGTTAATGGCTTTTAGGCCGATGCATGTAGCCAACTTGATAGTTCCCATCAAATTGACTGTTCATTTGCATACAAATGCTCTAATACAAGTACTCTGTGGGGTGATTGTTGCGCAGAATGGTTCGATGGTCAGCACACCCACATTGCTCTGTCGCAGCAAAACGGTCTTTGGGAGACGTCTTGATGACTGCTCCAGATCCATAGATTCTCTCCACAAAAAGTAAAGTCGTCATGCAAGCGTCTCATCGAGAGCATCAGCTCATCTGTCAAGATCACAAGAGTTTGAACAATTTGAGATTTTGGAGAAACCTGTCCTGATCTGATGAGCGGAGCCCTGAAGTAGCCAATTAAGTCGTGTAATTTTAGTGTCTACCTCTTGATTCATTTACCCATCCATAATCCGATAGGGTGATAGAGGAATGGTGCATACTTTTGTTAGCCAAAAAAGAAGAGTAATTTTTCCTTGAGTCTTGAGAGAATAGGTCTCGAATATTTCTTCTTACAAGTTTCTTCTTTGCGAATGATTTTTGAATAAAACTCAGCCTGCGCTTTCAAGATTGGGGAGCTTCTGCACGGTCAAGGGCAACCATCTTCCATAGTTCCAATCTCTCTAAATTCTAGAACCTCAAACGTCAGAAGAATGGCTCCATTGCTCTAATTCTATCTTGAGGACTGATCTTGTCAGCGCAACGGCCTGATCTTCAGCAGCAACTCGGCAATAACCATTCTTGATTCAACGCTGATCTAAATCGTTATGCCCAAACAGTTCTGTCAACATGCATTGATGTACAGGCAGACCGCAATCTTTAGTGAGAGATTTTCCACAATAGAAGAATGCTCTTTGGGTAAAAACGTTCGACAATCCCTAGACCTGAAAACCTTGCATCTTTACCCACATGGCTGGAGTCGTTCGGCGGAGTTTTTTCCCTTTACCGAGTCTCCTTTTAAGGATTGTTTCCTTTTTGCGAAACCTGCAAATTTAAACTAGATTTAGATAGCGTCGGGCGCACTAGTACCCGTTTTTGATTTTTTGGGGTAAATTGAGTTATTTTGTTCGGCATTGCTTTAGTTCTACTCTAATCAAAATATAGGCGGATAAGTTGAGTCGTGGTTAGTGCTCTAACAGGTCTGTTCTCAGGAAAGTCGAAAGGTATCGGGATAGAACTCTCTCCCGACCGTGTCAACATTGCGCAGTTAAAGAGGAAAGGGCAAGCGTTTCAATTAACGCAGTTTGCCTCGGCAGAAGTGCCTGAAGGAATCTTTCAAGAAGGGCAAATTTTAGATGCACCTTCTATGGCACAAATCATTCAGGATCTCTTGGCTGAGCATAAGATCAACGCTAAAACGGCAGCTACAGCTATTCCTAGCGGTCGCGATACAGTTACGCGTATCATCCCGGTTCCGGCTGAGCTAGACGAGCGAGAGCTGCAAGAAATGGTGCTCAACCAAGAAGCAGGTCTCTATTTGCCTTTTCCTCGTGAAGAGGCCGATGTTGATTTTCAAAAGCTCGGTTTCTTCACCGATGAAGATGGGATTGAAAAAGTTCAGGTGCTTTTAGTCGCAACCCGGCGAGAAGTCACCGATTCATACCTGACGACCTTTCAGCAGGCGGGTATCGATCTCAACATCATTGAAATTAGCAGCTTTTCTCTGATTCGAACGATTCGAGAACAGCTTCGACAGTTCACACCTCAAGAAGCAGTGGCGATCGTTGATATCGAATTTGAAAGTACTGAGATTTCTATTGTTATTGATGGCGTTCCTCAGTTTTCTCGAACAGTGCCCATCGGAGCGTATCAAGTTCATTCGGCTTTGAGTCGTGCGATGAATTTACCTCCGTCACGCAATATTGAATTGCTTCAGGGCATGACTGTTCCAATCGCTCCCATGGATAGTGTAGGAGCGCCCCAAATGCCGGGAGGGACAAACCCAGGCACAGCAGCGATGTTACGCATCTTAGGAGAGTTGGCTGATGAGCTGCGTCGTTCGATTGATTTTTATCTGAATCAAGGTGAAGAGTTAGAGGTTGCTCAGCTACTCGTTGCAGGAGCAGGGGCATCGATCGGCCAGTTAGATGAGTTTTTTGCTCAGCGGTTAAGTCTACCTACGAGTCGAGTCGATCCCATTTCGGCTCTATCTCTCGATGTTAGCGAAGACGAAATACCAGATGAGCAAAGGCCGGGGCTTGGAGTAGTTATCGGATTGGGACTACGGGAGGCTTGGTAAGGCAGTATGTATAGTCTAGATATCAATTTTCTAAGCGATCGCGCAGAAAAGCCCGAATTTGAAGGAGGCGCAGGAGTTCAATCAGGGCCAGTCAACTGGACTCCGGCCATTCTTGGTGCCGTCGTAGGGCTGCTGCCATTGCTGGCGGTAGGGGGTGCTTGGCTGTTCTTCGGCAACTCAAATGCTGGCTTAGCACAGGAGTTAGCCCAGCTTGAAAGTCAACTCCAAGAGCAGCAACAGGCTCAGCAGCGGCTACAGGATGCAATCGATCAGGCAGAGCAGGCCGAGGATGATGCTCGTGCGCTAGTGACTGTATTTGATCAAATTAAACCGTGGTCAGCCTTACTACAGTCATTTAGAGATGCGGTTCCAAGCGGGGTTCAAATTTCTTCCATTCAGCAGGGTGAAAACGAAGACGAAGGAAGTCAAATCACAATTACAGGTAACGCAGTTAGTTTTGACAACGTAAATGACTTTTTGTTGGGGCTTGAGCGATCGCCCTTCCTCAATGCCGACGAAACGAATTTGCAGAGTGCCAACTTAGTTGACAACCCAACCGAATTTGCGCTGCCAGACGATGCCCCCTCTGGGGTTGAAGTTCGGCTACCACAAGTTGTCGAATACGCAATTTCAACGGAGCTAAACGACTTGCCAGCCTCTGAGCTGCTGCCAGAGCTTGAGAGCACATTGGCAGTGGGTTTAACGTCAAGAATTCAGGCATTACAGGATTTGCAGGAGAGAGGAGCCTTTTAGCTATGACAATGGCTGGCGATTTCATGCCCGATGATGAACAAGAATTTGCGGCAGAGCCAGAATTTCCAAC
>JBARXP010000146.1:0-7307 GCA_049647405.1 Elainellaceae cyanobacterium
CTCAAAACGTGGCTTCAGGTTGAAATCGCGGTTTGCGAAGCCCAGGCTGATCTCGGCTACATTCCTGCCGAAGCCGTTGAGACCATTAAAGAAAAAGCCCAGTTTGATCCCCAACGGGTGTTGGAGATCGAAAAAGAAGTCAAGCACGATGTCATTGCCTTTCTCACTAACGTCAATGAATACGTTGGTGACGCGGGGCGCTACATTCACCTCGGCATGACTAGCTCTGACATGCTAGACACGGCATTGGCTCTACAGTTGAGAGACAGTCTCAGTGTCATGCTGTCGCAGCTCGAAGACTTGATTCAAGCGATTCGTTACCAGGCTCAACAGCATCGCTACACGGTTATGATTGGGCGATCGCACGGCATTCACGCCGAGCCGATTACCTTTGGGTTTAAGCTCGCGGGGTGGCTGGCCGAAGTCATCCGCCATCGCGATCGCCTCTGCACCATTCAGAAGAGCATTTCGGTGGGCAAAATTTCGGGCGCGGTCGGCACCTACGCCAACATTAGCCCCGAAGTCGAAGAGCTTGCTTGCCAAAAGCTGGGGCTCCAGCCCGACACGGCCTCTACCCAGGTGGTCTCGCGCGATCGCCATGCGGAATACATTCAGGGTCTTGCGCTTCTCACGGCCTCCATTGAGCGGTTTGCCGTTGAGATTCGCAACCTCCAGCGCACCGACGTGCTCGAAGTCGAAGAATTTTTCTCAAAAGGGCAGAAAGGCTCGTCGGCCATGCCCCACAAGCGCAACCCCATTCGCTCAGAGCGGCTGAGTGGCTTAGCCCGAATCATTCGCGGTCATGCGATCGCCGCCCTCGAAAACGTCGCCCTCTGGCATGAGCGAGATATTTCCCACAGCTCGGTCGAGCGGGTCATGTTTCCCGATAGCTGCATTCTCACCCACTACATGCTGGTCGAAGCCACAGAGCTGATCAAAAATCTGCTGGTCTATCCTGACAACATGAAGCGCAATCTCAACTGCTATGGCGGTGTGGTGTTTAGCCAACGAGTGCTGCTGACCCTGGTAGATACAGGCATGAGCCGAGAAGACGCCTATCGCGTGGTGCAGACTTGCGCTCACGAAGCCTGGAATAAGCCTGAAGGCGACTTTCGGGCACTTGTTTCAGCCCATGCCGAAGTGACTCAGCGCCTTTCTCCAGAAGAGATTGCAACCTGTTTTGACCCACAGCAGCATCTCAAAAACTTAGATCACATCTACTCTCGTCTAAATATTTGAGGCAAGACTTATTGAGGCAAGGCTTATTGAGGCAAGGCTTACGCACAACTTGCCTAAGCCTCAATAAACTCGTTGCAAGGGTGGGCGCGACGCGCCCACCCTTGCAACAAACTGCGTAAGTCCTGGGTACCCCTAGCATCATGTGCTCGTTACCTAACATAATGGCTACTGATGACCATTCCACTAAGTACCCACCATGATGTCGTCAACTGTTGCGTCCAAACTCGAAAGAGATAACCAGACGGTTTATTTTCGCTGTATTGCGGGCTGTTCTGCCAAGCACTCGATCTTTGATGTGATTTATAGCTGTCCGTCTTGTGGCAGCCTCTTAGAGGTTCACCATGAACGGGAGCCGCTTAAAGAACGCAGCGCCGATCAATGGAAACACCTATTTGAATCGCGCATCAGCACCACGGCATGGCCTCACGGTAGCGGAGTGTGGGGGCTGCGGGAATGGGTTATTCCTGGATTGGCTGACGAGAACGTGGTCAGCATGTTTGAAGGCAATACCAACCTGTTTTGGGCCGACCGATTAGGCAAGCAGCTCGGCGTTCCTGACTTGTGGATCAAGCTCTGCGGCAACAGTCACACGGGCAGCTTCAAAGATTTGGGCATGACGGTGCTGGTCAGTGTCGTGAAACAAATGATGGCTCAAGGTAGCCCTGTTAAGGCGGTTGCCTGCGCCAGCACGGGAGATACCAGTGCAGCGCTGGCGGCTTATGCAGCTTACGCGGGCATTCCAGCGGTGATTTTCTTACCTGCGGGTAAAGTCAGCACGGCGCAGCTGATTCAGCCCGTAGCCAATGGAGCCCATGTGCTGGCGCTCGATACCGACTTCGACGGCTGCATGAAAATTGTCAAAGAAGTCACCCAAGACAATTCGATCTACCTCGCAAATTCGATGAACAGTCTTCGCATCGAAGGCCAAAAGACGGTTGGCATTGAAATTGTGCGGCAGTTTGATTGGGACGTGCCTGACTGGATCATCATCCCGGTTGGCAACCTGGGCAATATTAGTGCTCTCCACAAAGGCTTTAAGCTCATGATGGATCTGGGGTTGATCTCGCGGATGCCGAGGCTAGTCGCGGCGCAGGCGGCTCAGGCCAACCCTTTTTATGAGTCATTCAAAACTGGATTCAAAGAAAAAGTCAGCAAGACGGCAGGAGACACGTTGGCTAGCGCAATCAGGATCGGTGATCCGGTTAGCTATGCGAAAGCAACGAAGGCGATCGCCGAAACAGACGGCATTGTCGAACAGGCCACTGAAAACGAGCTAGCTGCCGCCTCTGCGGAGGCCGATTTGACCGGGATGTTTACCTGCCCCCATACGGGTGTTGCCCTGGCGGTGCTGAAAAAACTAATCGCCCGTGGCCTGATCAAGTCAAGCGACAGGACGGTGGTAATTAGTACGGCCCACGGTCTCAAGTTCACTGACTTCAAAGTCAAATATCACGAATCGATGCTAGACGGGGTGATGAGCCAATATGCCAACCCCGCTGTTCACTTACCCGCTGACTCAGACACCGTCAAAGCTGAAATCCAAAAAAGGCTGAGTTATTAAAAAGCAGCCCGCTTTTTCTAGCGCTAATGTGTCACGGCGACAAAGATGCTTGGGTTGAATGGGACAAATCACCTCTCTGTTCGTTAGAAAAGTGATTGCAGAAGTCGATGATGACATCGATAAAGACGCTTTGTTGCGATCGGTAGAAATTGAGCCAGACAGCCCGAACGATCCATCACAGATGGTGTCTGCAACCGAATACTATGCTCTGCTGGAAAGGATCGCGGCAATCGACAGAAATGTCACAACCTTGCCATTAAGAGCAGGGGCAGCGATGCGCTGTGACGATTACGGCGCTTTCGGTCTGGCTTGGAAGTCGGCGACCAACCTTCGAGGATCTTATGAGCGTGCAGAACGCTATGCACGGGTGCTCACCAGTGTCGCAACCTACGAACTTGAGAGCGCAGGAACGGAAGCGTTTATGCACTTGCATCGAATGGGCGATCGCCGTCTTGGGATGCGGCTTTCCAACGAGGCCACGATTGCAAGCATCGTCTCCATTAGCCAACAGGTTTCCACAAAGGAATTCAAACCGCTGGCCGTTTATTTCAAGCATCCAGCCCCAAAATGCGTTGAAGGTCATGCAGCCCATTTTGGCTGTCCGGTTCATTTCAGCGCAGACAGAGATGCACTGCTGGTTTCGAGTGAATTGTTGCAAGCACCAAACCATTTGGGTGACGAAAGTATCTCAGCGTTTTTTGACACTCATCTCGAAGCCGAACTTTCCAAACTAGAGGATCATGATTCGATCGAACAACAGATTCGAAGCCACGTGTCTCGATCCTTAAGCGAGGGCGTTCCCATGATCTCCGACGTGGCAAAACAGTTTGGCATGAGTGGCCGAACGTTGCAGCGGAGGCTGTCAGAGCTGGGCTACTCATACCAAGAGTTAGTCGATGAGTCGCGGCGTCGGTTAGCCGAGCGTCTCCTCACTCAGACTGACTACTCACTAGCCGACGTTGCTTTTCTGACAGGATTCTCTGAGCAAAGTGCCTTCACGCGAGCCTTTAAGCGCTGGGCAGGAGAAACACCTCGATCGTTCCGCATCCATTTCCATTCCACATCCCGTTGAGCTGAGATTGGCGCGTGATGTCAAAATTTCGGCAGTAGCTGTCAAGAAATGTCTTGTTCAGACCTTTTATAGTTGGCTTGCAATTCACCCGTATACAGTCCACCCGTATACAGTCCACCCATAGAGGCAAGCAAGCTATGAATACGATGCAAAATCAAACCCGAAACTCAACAGGTCTGACCCTCGTCCTTGGGGCTACAGGCAAGACCGGGTGTCGGGTCGCCGCTGCACTGGAGTCGAAAAGTGTCCCGATTCGCATGGGGTCGCGCTCGGCCTCTCCAGCGTTTGATTGGCACCACGAAGCCAGTTGGGACGCCTGCCTCAAAGATGTTAAAGCGGTTTATATCAACTATGCTCCAGATCTTGCCGTACCCGGTGCGCCCGATACCATTCATGCTTTTGTAGACCGTGCCAAACACTATGGCGTTGAGCGCTTGGTGCTCTTGTCTGGCCGTGGCGAAGCGGAAGCACAAGCCTGCGAGCGAATCGTGCAGGAAAGCGGCATCGAGTGGACGATTGTCCGTGCAAGCTGGTTCGACCAAAACTTCTCGGAGGGCGCGTTTCTCGATATGGTTATGGCGGGTCAGATCACACTTCCGGCAGGCGACATTCCAGAGCCATTTGTCGATGTTGACGATATTGCCGAAGTCGCCGTTGCTGCCCTAACAGAGCCTCGACATGCTGGAGAAATCTACGAAGTCACGGGGCCACGGCTGATGACCTTCGCTGACATTGCAACTGAGCTGTCAAACGCGACTGGACGTGAGATTGCTTATATTCAAATTCCACATGAGGACTTTGTCGCGGGTGCCGAAAGAGCGGGTGCGCCCAGAGAGATGGTTTGGATCATGGACTACCTTTTCTCCACCGTGCTCGATGGTCGCAACGCCTACATCACCGATGGGATTCAGCGTGCGTTGGGACGACCCCCCAAGGACTTTGCTGACTATGCCAGAGAGGTGGCTGCTACAGGGTTATGGAAAGAGCACGCATTGGCTCTCTGATCTAGAGCCCCTGCGATGCGTTGTGTGGAGTCTTCTTATGCAGGGCGGTGTGAATGTGCTGCCCTGCCTTTATCGAGTTGAGGCCATGAACTCAATTCGGTTGAGTGGCTGCAAGGAGCAGTCATAGAGCAAGGGAGGCTGCTCGCCCGCGACGAAACGGGCGAGCGGCACAGCCACGCGGAGAATTGCTGCGGCGTGGTTTATCAACACCAATCAGCAACACCGAGCAGCAGCGATCGCCATTACTGAGCGATCATCGTTTCGTACCAGGCGTGAGTATCTTCGGAGGCAACCTTGTTCCCTCTAGCCAACATCACCGAACAAGGCGCATGATGGGTGACATAGTTGCTGACGCTACCCAGCAGCAATTGACTTAACCCCGATCGCCCATGACTTCCCATCAAAATCAAATCTGCATTCCAACTGCTTGCGACATCGCAAATGATCTTTCCGGGAGAGCCTGGACGTTGAACATGCTCTGCTTTGACATCATGTTCTTGGGCTCGACAAACATAAGCCTCCAACTGACTCAAATTTTTCTGCTGAAACGTCTCCCAACGCTTGCGATAGGCTTCTAAGACCGCTTCATCTAACGACGGAGAGTAAGACAAATTAGGATAGATGGGCATTCCAGGGCTGCCCTCTTCATCGGGAGATAAAACATGCAGCAATAGCACCTGTGCTTTTGTTGCGGCAGCAAGGGTGATAGCCCGCTCGACAAGACTGTTGCTTGCCTCTGTGTGGTCTACAGCGACTAAAATTCGATCAAACATACGATTGCCTCTGGCTTCTATTGACACATCAAAAAAATAAAGAAAAGACTGGTAGGGCTAAAACGGGTGGGGCTAAGACGGGTGGGGTTAAGACTGAGCCACTACGGCATTTTGGTGGTGGTGGGGCGATCGCGCGGATGCTTCACTATCGTCTTGATGCACCACTAAGACACTGCAAGAGGCATGATGGGTCACATGGTTACTCACACTGCCCAAAAACAGTTCGCTCAATCCGGTACGGCCCTGACTGCCTGTGACGATGAGATCGGCATGCCACTCGCGAGCAAAGTCACAAACGCTCCGGCCTGGGTCGCCCAACTCTTGCGCAAACTCAACATCTAACCCCTCACTTCGGGCCTCAGTCACAAGCCACTGAAGGTAGTCGGTGTATTCTGTCTCGTAAGAGTGCCATGCCCGCCGATAGTTGTCACGCAGAGTCGTGCTCAAATCGTTGACATAGGGCGGCATATCTAATGGAGGAAGCGCCGGACTTCCGGGTTCATGTTCGTTGAGCACATGAAATATCATCAGCTGAGCATTGACAAGCTTCGCAAGGGCGATCGCCCGTTCATAAGCAGCTTTGCTAACGGGTGTTTTATCAACAGCGGCCAAAATTCGCTTAAACATACAAAACCTCCGAAGCCTAATCTAGGCTCCCTTTTACGAAACACAACAATTGTTAAGAGAGTGAACGTGCTACTCGCAGAGCTGTGACGGAAACGAGAGAGTTGGCTTGTTAAAGATTGACCTAAAAGAAGCTCGCGGCCAAAGAAGATGAGTCTCTGTGAAGAGTGAATCTACATCTGCTTAGGCGTGGTGCTTAGATGTGGTGATCAGGTGTGTGAGTGAACCCGATTTGTAGGTGAACCAGACTTGTAGGTGAACCAGACTTGTAGGTGAACCAGATTTGTAGGTGAACCAGAGCTGTGAGTGAAACAGGGGTTGTCAAGAGTGAGGGAGAGCCTGCGGCACGACAGCGGCACCACACCGGGGTGAACGTGAAGCCATTAAACTCGGCAATGATGACAGCGAGGAGTAGCTTGTCAAAATAAAACCGTAATATCCACTACATTTTATAGCTTAATTATAAAACGACTCCTCTAAATCCCCATATAGGATGATCTGACTGTATTTTTTCTTCAAGATTCAGTCTCGTATCTGTTATCCGTTCTTTCAAGTCACCCAACCGTTGCACCGCCGCCGCCCTTTTGCACGTTGCTCTTCATCCCCCAGCCTCGTCTTCATTGCTGAAAGAAGGGGAGCAAGAGATTTGACGGGGTGCATCTCTGTTTTGCACGTTTACCCTCATCGCCTAACCCCTTCTCTCTGGGGTAGAAAGAGAACCAGAATTTTGATCGGCTCCCCTCTCCCGATGGGAGCTAATCTCGTAGGGGTTTCGCGGAAACCCACGACAGATCGCTCCGAACACCCGCCCCGCAAGTAAACTGCGGGCTAGTCGGTCAAGTCCACTTGAAGTGGACTAGAGGCTTCAACCCCTGAGGCACCCCGACACTAACCCATTTCAATGGGTGGGAGCATGTCAGGTTTGCAACTATCTCGAAATCCCCTCATCCCCCAGCCCCTTCTCCCAACTGGGAGAAGGGGAGCAAGAGGTTCAAAGTCCCTCTCCGCTGGGAGAGGGATTTAGGGTGAGGGCG
>JBARXP010000147.1:0-14902 GCA_049647405.1 Elainellaceae cyanobacterium
GGTCGCTACCGACGCTTGAGCAAAGATTACGAATATTTACCCACGACTAGTGAGATGATGTTGTACGCAGCCATGGTCAATCTCATGATTAGGAGGCTGGCCTAAGACTTCTCAAACACCTTCTAAGACCCTTGCCAGTAAAACTGAATTTGCCTTTTGGAGAGCAGGATTTCTGGGGAGATGCGCAAGTCTACTGTTGGTACCGAGGAGGAATGACCTACAACGGTCCTATGGCGGTTATGTGCGCTCTTATGGCTCTTGAAATCTGGATGGAAAAGCAGATCGAGAATGGTAGAGATGCAGAAGAACTTTTTGAGAGAGTTCTCAAGGAGAGTAACAGTGTTGCCGTATTGGGAGTTTGCATGAGCCTCACTCTCGCTCATCCTCAAAAGTGCCTCAGAGCAGCATTACCCATTGCTAGTTCTCCTGCAATCTGGAGCATGGACATTGTTGATCGCTTAGTTGGTGACATGAGTAGCCGCTTCAGACTTCCGTCTGAGAGAAATGATTGGATATATAAGCTACTTGAAAAGCATGATCAAAAGCCTCACCGAAAATTGGATATCCGCTCAATAGCACTACACTATCTATTTTCTAATGATGGATTTCTTCGCAAGTCATTCGAACAGGCTGTGAGTCAATTTACAGAAAATCTACCATTTAGATATCAAAGAGAACAAAAAGACTCTGCAATTATTTCTGCTATTTATGAGCAAATGGAAAATTATCAAGCTTTTGGTAACAAAGAAAATTATCAGTTCTTTAAAGATAGTAATGGCTTGTATGCTCAGTTTCAGCAGCCTAAGCATATAAAGATAAGAAATGAGAAACAACTTACTCTTAGCTCTGAATATCAACAATGGCTCCACATGGAACTGTGGTCCCGTAAAGTAATAGAAGAAAATAACTTAGAAGACAGAGATGCCTTGGAAGAGATGGTCAAATGGGCTAAAGAATTTCAACAGACCAATGACTTTATTAGTGAAGAGCTGGAAAATCTCCACCACAATTCACGCTTAGGAGCAATCGCTGGTGTTGCCGCCGCAGCTCTTGTCATAGATTTTGAATGGATGCAGACTCAAAATCTTCTTCAATGGAGCAAAGACATTTTGATGTTAGCGGCTCATGCTGCTCAACCTTCTATTTATGCTCAACCACTTTGTAAATTTGATGTATCTGCTACACGTGGATTAGCAGTTCTTGCTGCACAGGAGATAGCCAATTTAGAAGTGCGCCAACAGATTCTTCTAATTGCTGGCAAATCATTGAAACGATTTGATTATTCTGATGATGAGGTTCTTAAGGTATTGTTCCTCGGTTTACAGACAGCTTGGGGAATTGATCCAGTACTGTGCTGGAACGCACTAGGTCTTTGTCTCTCCTTATCTGTAATCCCCAGGAAAATCTACAACGGAATTCGTGTTGAAGAATTCGGAACTTCTTACGAAGAGCTAGAAACCTGGAAAGATAATGTTATTCAGAGTTACTTGGACTATCTAGAAAAAAATGAAATCCCTGACCTCCCCAGAGTCCCCATAGAAAGGAATATTGTTGTTGTATATGAGCAGGTTATGTATGGTCTTTATGCTTTGCCACTTGCTGAACTGTGTCAAGACTCTGACACAAAAAATAAATTTCTTCAGCTCTGTGATGATTTAATAGCTCGAACTATTGCAGATAATTTGCCAGTAGAAGGCAAAAGATTCTCACAACCTGATCGTCCCCATACGTGGAATCCTTTTTTCTTCGATCGGGCAGCGTATTTAGCCAAGTCATTAACCGTAGAGGAAATTCGACATCGTATTCTGACACCACTACAAAATAATTGGGTTCAGGCTCCAGATTTGACTGCTGACCTGCTAGACGGATATATAAGTCATCAAATCGCTTATATTGAAGAGCCTTCTGAAAAAGCTTTAGGAATTTGGAAAGAGATTTGCTTCTGGGTACTGGACAGCCCGGAAATTGCCAGGAAAGTTAGCCGTGACTATCTTGATAATGAAACCGGAGAAATTTTACAACTAATCATTTTTACCCAATATGGGAGTTCTCGCATTAAGGATGATTGGCAACATGCTCACCTTTTTGTTGATGTCTTTGATAAGTGGATTGATGTAGCTGGTCATAATCCTTATGCTTATAGCCATCTTTTGATTATGCTCAATGGAATTGGCTGGCAGCTCTCACCAGAACCAACTCTCAAATGGCTCAGTCGATGTACAAGCAATGCTACTCACGATCTGTGGAATGAAGAACGTGGAAATGGTAGAAAGACGGCAGAATTATTAAATCGTATTTGGAGCAGATTTGAGCTACAAATTCGAAAAGATGCCGAAAGTCTAAAGCGATATTCTGATCTTGTTTATCATCTAGTGGGTGCTGGCGTGCCTCTGGCGAGCGTTTTGCAAAAGAAGTTAGAAGGGCGAGGATGAATCCTATCTGGGATAAAGAATGTATTATATTGGGGCTCATTACTCAAGAGAATGAGTTGTCGTCGCTGGATTGAGTAAGGTAGGGATGATCCGTCGTTGATTGAGGAGAGGAGGGGACGATCGTCAATTCTCTCTAAATTTCAAACTACGAATAAGAAGAACCACACTGATGACTATCCTTCAAGATTCATAAGGTCAAGGGATCAAAATGATGCAAACAAATCCCACCCTATTCAATGTTGATGAGTTGATTGGGCAGTATGGCGATCGCCACTATCACTAACCCCAACCTCACAAAAAAAAGGAGAGAATCAAAGTTCTCTCCCCATGTCGTTGTTTCTTCAATTCGTGATGGCGAAGTCTAGATAAGCTTGCCAAAAAAGTCTTTCCAAACTAGCCCGCAGCTTCTTCTGCATTCACCTCAATTGGCGGAACATCTCCCGTTGCGGTTTGAGAAGCACGAGTCACGCGGCGCTTGTTCAACTGCTCCATCAACATTTGCGATACTTCTGTGACCAACAGCGTCACCACAATGCCGTCGTCAATCCAGCCGATTACAGGGATGAAATCTGGAGCAATGTCAAAGGGAAGCAGCAGATATCCGAGGGTAGCTAAAATAATTAACCAGCGATATTTGGCATTGCGAAGCGTGCGGCGATACCAGTTGTAAAATCCCTGAATCAGTTGTGTATATTTCATGGGCAAGCTCTCTTGTGTCTATGAAGCAGTAATCTCATAGTGCCAGGAATTTGTGAAGCTCGATAGTGGAGATATTGCACTGTTGGGGTTCGGTTGTTTCTCCTCAAAACTGGCACACCCCCTACCAATACGACCAAATTCCTGTGCTAGCAAGTTGCGGAAAAATGAGGGTCAGGGCGATCGCCGTCTAAATGGAACGCTCCACCCCGCATCAGACTACGAAATTCGTAGACACCACCGTGTCAGCATCGACGTTTTCGAGCAAGACAATCGGTCGAAGGGCTTCGCCACTGCCGTTGCCATCGGCGTCGAGGCTAACCACCGTGGTGGTGCCAATCTGTTGGAGCCGCACAAATTGATTGAGTTTGGCAAACGAACTCGCCGCCGCAAACTGAGACCCACTGAGGATACCGCGCAGATCAATTTGATCTCTGGTGGGGCTGAAGTCGGTAATCGTATCGACTCCATTTGTGAGGCTGTCGAAGACAAATACATCGTTGCCATTGCCACCCGTGAGAAAGTCGTTGCCACCGCCACCAATCAGCTCATCGTTGCCGCCGCCCCCCAGGAGCGTATCGATGCCGCGCCCACCGTTGAGGCGATCGCGCCCACGCTGACCTTCGAGCCGATCGCGACGACCGCCCCCCTCTAGCCGATCGTTGCCTCCGCCCCCTCGCAAGGTATCGGTGCCGCCGTCACCAAAAAGGCGATCGTTGCCGCCGCGCCCGCTGAGGCGATCGCCCCCGCGCCGCCCGATGAGGCGATCGCGCCGTCCTGTTCCACGAATCACATCGCGTTTATTGGTGCCGACTTCGCGAATGCCTCGCCGTCCTCCCCTAAAGTCGATTGCAGGAAAGGGGGTTCCGGTGCGTCCGCCGACGCTGCGGGGTGCGGGTAAGCCGCTGACCGTAAAGTTATTCACCTGCCATGTATCGGCAGCGCTGATTTGGAGCAGGTTGCCGACCCCATCGATGATATTAGAGCCTGCTGCGGCTAGCGTCAGAGTATAGCGGCCTGTGAGGGTTGTCTCAGCTGTGAGGTTGTTGAGCGTCCAGCTCATGCGATCGCTCGTTTCTAGGGTGGCTCCCGATAACGACACGGCCTCTCCATCTCGCTCTAGGGTCAAATCGAATCGGGTAAAGCCAAACACGACGCTATCAAACTGAATCGTAATGGCATCGACAGGGCCGCGCGGGTCGGGAGTGACATCAACAATATCGACCTGGGGCGCGGTGGCGTCAATTTGCAGCTCGTTTACGGTTTGGTCGCGACCCACGTTGCCCACCGCATCAGTGGCGATCGCCGCAACGTTAAAGGTATTGTCTCCCAGTGCCGGAAAAATCACGTTGTCTGGCAGAGTCCAGGTGCCATTGCCGTTGTTGTTGGCCGTGTAGGTTGTGCCACCGACCCGGATGCGTACGGTGGCCTCTGGATCATCAACCGTGCCCGTTAGGGCAGGTCGCGAATCGTTAGTGATGAGAGAGTTCACCGTCACCACGGGGGCGACGGTATCGACTAGCAGCTCGTTGGTTGTCGCATCGGTGCCGACATTGCCGACCAAATCTGTCGCCGTGACTGACACGTCGTAGGTGTCATCTGCCAAGGGCGTGGGAATCGTCAGCTGCCAGGTGCCATCGCCATTGTTGGTGGCGTCGTAGTCGGTGCCATTAACGGTCACTACGAGACTGGCGATCGCATCGTCGATGGTTCCGGTGAGGGTGGGAGTGTCGTCATTGGTGCTGAGCGGGTTGACTGCCACGACAGGGGCGATCGTGTCAATGGTTAGCTCATCGGCGGTGGCGTCAGTGCCAATATTGCCCACCGCATCGGTGGCGCTGACCTCCACATCGTAGACCCCATCGAGCAGAGGCGGGTTAATCAGGCTCCCGTCTAGGCTCCAGGTGCCGTCGGCATTGTTGGCCGCAGTGTAGATGATGCCGTTGAGCGTAACTGCGATCGCCGCCTCATCATCGTCAACGGTTCCCGTGAGGGTGGGTGTCGTGGCGGTCGTCAGCAGAGAATCGACCGTGACCACGGGAGCGGTCGCGTCAATTAGCAGCTCATTATTTGTTGCGTCTTGGCCGATATTGCCCACGCTATCGGTTGCCACAACGGCCACATCATAGAACCCATCTGCTAGCTCAGGGGTGATGGTGTTATCGGCCAGAGTCCAGGTGCCGTCACCGTTGTTGGTGGCCTCGTAGGTACTGCCAACAACGGTGACCTCAACGATCGCACTCGGATCATCGACGAGTCCGGTTAGTGGGGGGCTGGTGTCATTGGTCGCGAAAATATCCACCGACACCACAGGTACAACGGTATCGACCAACAGCTCATCTATTGTGTCGTCTATGCCAACGTTGCCTGCGGCATCTTCGGCGGCGACGCTGATGTCAAACGTTCCGTCATCGAGTGCTGGAGTGATTAGGTCATCGGCCAGAGTCCAGGTGCCGTCTGCGTTATTGGTGGCGGTATAGTCACTGCCGTCTACGGTAACGGTGACGGTAGCGGTGGGATCATCGACGGCTCCTGTCAGCGCTGGTGTCGCATCATTAGTCGCCAGCGGATCAACCGTCACCACAGGCGCTGTAGAGTCAAGCACCAGGGTGCCTGTATCAGACCCAATGTTTCCAGCTGCGTCGATGGCAGCGACTTCAATTTCGTAGCTACCGTCTACTAGGGTGAAGCTGCCCGCAGGTAAGCTCCAGGTGCCATTGCCATTGTTGGTCGCAATAAAGCTGTCTCGATTTACCGTGACTTGCACCACCGCATCGGGGTCATCCAGCGTTCCTGCCAAGGCTGGCGAAGGATTGTTGGTGCTGAGATTATCGATCGTGATGATGGGGGCGATCGCATCAATCACCAGCTCATCGGCGGTATTGTCAGTGCCAATATTGCCTGCTAGGTCAGTGGCCGTGGCCACAATGTCGTAGGTGCCATCGGCCAGCGCTGGTGTGATGGTGTTATCTGGCAGTGCCCAGAAGCCGTCGCCACTATTTGTGACGCTGTATGGGGTGCCGTTGATTAAAACCTGGATACTCGCATCTGCTTCGCTGATCGTTCCTGTGATCACAGGAGTCCGATCATTGGTGGTCGTAGAATCAACGGTAATGACAGGCTCCGTCGTGTCGATAAGCAGTTCGTTGGTGGTGGCGTCTGTCCCGATATTTCCGGCCAGATCAGTAGCCGTGACTTCCACCTCATAGACACCATCGGCAAGCGTCTCCACCACATCATCGGCCAATGTCCAGGTGCCATCGCCATTGTTTAAGGCATCATAGGTGACTCCATTCACCGTCACTTCTACGATCGCACTGGTGTCATTCACAGCACCGGAAAACGCCGGAGTATTGTCGCTCGTGCTTTGGGCTGCAACGGTGACTGTCGGAGCAACCGTATCGATGGTCAGCTCAGCCACAGTTCCATCAATGCCTGCATTGCCCTGTGTATCTGTAGCGGTGACCTGCACGCCGTAGGTGCCATCTGCCAGGGCGGGGGTAATGGTGTTATCGGCCAGAGTCCAGGTGCCATCGCCGTTATTGGTGGCGTTGTAGGTGACTCCGTTGACGACGACAACAAGAGTAGCGGTGTTGTCGTCTACCGTGCCTGTGATGGCTGGGGTCGAGTCGTTGGTGACGAGGGTGTCTACGGTAACTCCCGGCGGAGCCGTGTCAATGACTAGCTCATCGACCGTCGTGTCTGTGGCCACGTTGCCCGTGGCGTCAGTTGCTGTTGCGGCAACATCATAGGTGCCATCAGCAAGGGCAACGATAACGTTGTTGAGGCTCCAGGTGCCGTCTCCGTTATTGGTAGCACCGTAGACAGTTCCGTTGAGCTGCACCGTGATGTTTGCGCCAGGTTCGTTGACCGTGCCTGTGATCTGCGGGGTCGTGTCTCGGGTCGTCAGGGGAGTGACGGTAATCTCAGGAGCGATCGTGTCGATTTGCAGCTCATTCAGGGTTTCGTCTGCTCCCACATTGCCCGCTAGATCGATAGCAGAGACTTGAACATCGTAAACGCCATCGATGAGTGCCGGGGTAATCGTGCCATCGGCCAGAGCCCAGGTGCCGTTGCTGTTATTCGTCGCGGCATATGTCACCCCATTGACCTGCACCTGCACCGTCGCAGCGGCATCATTCACCGTGCCCGATAGGCTA
Source organism: Elainellaceae cyanobacterium (assembly GCA_049647405.1). Taxonomy (GTDB): domain Bacteria; phylum Cyanobacteriota; class Cyanobacteriia; order CAKZMO01; family CAKZMO01; genus CAKZMO01. The sequence continues at coordinate 7,289 of JBARXP010000147.1, forward strand.
GGCGTGCTGTCACCCGTACTTTTAGGGTTCACCGTTACCGTTGGCGCAACCGTATCAACCGTCAGTTCGCTATTGGTCGCATCGGTGCCAATATTGCCGATCGCATCTGTCGCTGTGACCTGCACATTGTAAGTTCCGTCAGTCAGAGGCGTTGTGATGCTGCCATCTTCTAAAACCCAGGTGCCGCTACCCGTATTGATAGCCGTATAAGACACTCCGTTGACGATGACAGTAATGGAGGCATTCGCATCGTCAACGGTTCCGGTGAGTTGTGGCGTGCCGTCATTGGTGAACAGGGTGTCTACCGTGATTATGGGAGCGGTCGCGTCCACAATCAGCTCGCCATTTGTGGCATCGGTTCGGGTGCCGCTGATATTTGTGGCCGAGGCTACGACATCATAGGTGCCGTCAGCGAGAGGGGCGATCGCCCCATCCGTCACCGTCCAGGTGCCATCCCCGTTATTGATAGCCGTATAGTTTGTTCCGTTAACTGCAACCGTAATCGTCAGATTGGGATCGACCAGGTTTCCGGGCAGCAGCACCGTTCCTGTCAGCTCGGGCGTATTGTCATCGGTAGCCAGGGCATCTACGGTCACAACGGGTCGCGCTGCCTCAAAGGCTCCCACATCGACCCGATTTGCCAGCCGCTCTTGCACCGGACGCAGCACCCCTCGCTGATCTACATTCACGGCGCTAGTCGGGTTGCCCCCATCAATGGCGATACTTCCAGGCAGCAAAGCGTGAGTATGGGTGGGGCCACCATAGTCGCCCAGGGGAGCCAGATTAATCACCTCGTCTGACTGCGCCCGTTTGTCGGTGGGTTGATTAAGCCCAATGGTGATGTCGTCGGTGATGTTGTAGCCCAGAGATGTGGTATTCGCAAAGCTGAGGGGAATATTGCCGCGAGTGTTGTCGGCCAGCAAGGTGTGGCCAATGCTGAGGGTGGAGCCGTTGATCAAGTCGATGCCGCTGCCCTGGTTTGCCACAATGGTTGAGAAAGTGATTGTGGCGCTGGTTCCACCATCCAGCGTCATGCCTGCGCCAAATTCTGCCGAAGAATTTCCTGAAATCGTAGAGTTTAGCAGGGACAGAACCGCATTGGTTGCATAGATGCCGCCGCCCGAACTGGAGTCGGCGTTGGCGGTGACCAGACTGCGCTCCAAATTCAGCGCTGCATCAGCGACCCGAATTCCCGCCCCATTGGCCGCACTGCCATCTGCCACGGTCAGCGCCACTAAGGTTGTCGTGCCGCTGGTGATATTGAAGACTCGACTGGCATTGTTGCCGCTAATGATTAGATTGGCAGCCGCTGACGCGTCGATCGTCACATCACTGGTGATGGCTAGCTCCCCCTGGGTCAGGCTGATGGTGCTGCCCATCAGAGATGAGTCAAATACGATCGTGTCTGCCCCCGATCCGGTGTTGCTATTGGCAGCGGCGATCGCCTCCCTTAACGTCAACAGGCCATCTCCAGCCACTGAGGTATCCGCCGCACTATTGACGACCAGCGTTGCCAACAATCCGGGATAAGTGTTTTGAACCTCTGTGCTAAACGGCTGCGGCAAATTCTCGACTTCGGCGCGATCGCCCACCCATACATCTAAGTCCCAGGTGCCGCCCCGGCTGGCGTGGCCGATATAGCCCGTCGCAGCGGCGATCGCCACTCCCGTTTTGTGATGGAGCGCCTGGAGAAAATCGCGGCCTAGAGTTCCTGCTGCCACGCCGCAGCTATAGAGAGCGATCGTGCTGAGACGACTGCGCCAAAGCTGCCAATCAGCACCTGCATCAGCATCACAGCAAAGCAGCGCCTCGCGGTCAAACAACCCTCCCGCTAGGGTCAAAGAACCCGCCGCACCGTGAGCCACCAACACCAGATGACAAATATCAGGATTTTCCCGCAACGCAGTTGTGATCTGGGCGATCGCCCCTCCTTGCAACTCGAAGGATGGAGACTCGGCAGGAGATGCCTGCGATCGCAGCCGCAACACCCGCATTCCTGGAGTCACTTGATCGGCCAACCAGTCAGCCTCATCCACATGCTCATCAAGCACCACCAAAACTGACTCAGCATTGATCAAAGAGAACTGAGTCGAAGCAGGGCGATTTGAAGAGGGGCGATCGCCATCTATTTGCTGCCAAAACCCCGCCTCGACATCCTGAAACCGACGAAGCTCAGTATCGGCACGACTAGCGTGCGATCGGTTATGCTGCCGAATATTCTGCAAAGTCTGATGCGAACCAGTGTGATGCGAAGCAAGTGACTGTGTGCTGACCGTTGTCATGGTAGGATCCCCAGGAATTCTTTAGCGTTTCATGCTCTACGGAGTGAACTACCCCACCTCATAGGAGGATGGGGCTTCCAAATTCGTTGGGAGTTGCCTTAGATACGGATGACTGACGCCTTCCAACCCTTGGTCTTACACTCCCTCCTTTGGCAATAGCGCTAGTCCCTAACGCTAATATTCTGAGTCCTTCATCTCGAATATTGATGGCTGCATTGATGTCTCTGTCATGCGTTGTACCGCAGTGATTGCACTGCCATGACCGGACATCTAAAGGTAAGCCACCTGTTCGATTGAGACAGACTGAGCAAGTCTTTGAAGATGGAAAGAATCGATCTACTTCGACATAGCACTTTCCATCTTCTCTTGCTTTATATTTCAGCATTTCGGTGAACTCGCTCCAACTTGCGTCGCTAATCGCTTTTGCTAAGTTGTGATTTTTCACCATGTTTTTCACGGCCAAGTTCTCAACGCAGATGACTTGATTCTCGTTCACCATGTTGCGCGATAGCTTATGCAGGAAATCTTTACGGGTGTTGACAATCTTTTCATGCACCCGTGCCACAATCCTTCGTGCCTTGCTGCGAGTGTTAGACCCTTTGACTTTACGGGAGAGCTTTTGCTGCTTCCGCTTCAGGTTTTTAGCCCGTTTCTTTAGGATTCTAGGATTGTCAAATTTTGAGCCATCAGAAGTGATGACAAAGTGAGTCAGCCCAAGGTCGATTCCGACCGCCTTGCCTTCCGTAGATTGCTCTACTTCCGGCTGTCCATCATCAAACAACAATGAGGCAAAATATTGTCCCGATGGAGTGAGAGAAACGGTAACAGTTTTGAGCTTGCCATCCAAAACCCGATGGATCTTAGCTCGAATCACTCCTAGCTTAGGAAGCTTCAGACCCTCGTCAGTAATGTTGACGTTTTGAGGATACTGAATAGACTGCTTACCATTCTTTGACTTGAATTTAGGGAACAATGCCCGTCCTTCAAAGAAGTTGATAAACGCCCTAGACAGATTCAACGACACCGATTGCAGTACTTGGCTGTAAGGCTCAGACAACCATTCAAACTCTTTCTTGAGGGCAGGTAAACGGTCGTTCATTCCCTGTTGGGACAAACCTTTACCCGTTTCTTTATAAAGCTGATTGGTCATAGCCAATGAATTATTCCAAAACCAACGAGCACAGCCAAACGCTTTCGATAGCGAGACCTGCTGCTCATCGGTTGGATAAATTCGTACCTTGACTGCGTGCTTCATCCCTATATTTGACTACAAAATGCAGGTATTAGTAAGTAAAGATTTCGTGTCATTTCTCGGCTAGTTTGGCTGCTCCGCTTCCCTATACAGCCCCGCTATCCATCCCCACCGTGTAGACGGATGGGGAATTCCGCGAGAGAGGTTAAAGCGAACTAAAACCATGATTGGCCTCCATGAACGACGTGTCATTTATCGGGTTAAGTACCATAAAACCCTGACTACCCTGACTGCTGAAACTTGGCATATTAAGACTTCGAAGATGAAGCGTATCGGAGTCTAACTGAATTTGCTCTGGCCCACACGGCAAAGGTTTCAACGGTTGGACGAGCGATCGCCCCACATCAACCGCTTTTTGCAACAAATCAGGCTGCGTTTCTAAACGATCGCCCACCGATGCATCTAAGTGCGATCGCGCCTCCAATTCTTCTAACACGGGTTGTAATAGCGCCCGAGCATAGCTGCCATAGGCAACCCCTGCCAGCTCGGTATAGGGATGGAGCAGCTGGAGCGATCGCAGCTTGGGCACGGTGTATGCATTCGTTCCGCCAGCCAGTTGCACATAGCCTGGGAGCTTGGCTGCTAAAACCTTTTGCGCCAGGTGAATCGAGGCATGGGTCGTGCCTCTGCCAATATCGCCACTCATCGGACGACCATCGGTTTGCCAGACCAACGCAGCCGGGTGAGGCACCATCATCTGGTGGAGCGATCGCAAATATTCAACCAGGTCAGGCCCGTCTGGGCAGCTAACAGCCACAAGTTTAAGCGAAGAGATATAGGGGGCGATCGCCTGCCAAAGCGCCTGAAACTGGCTCCCATGCCCCACACAGGTGTGAATTTCAATGGCATCAACCTGAGGCAACACCGACGCTGCAATCTCATGGGGTGCGATCTGATGGGATCGAGTTTCGATCGCCTCAATCGGGCACACAGGCACACAGCGACCGCAGCCATAGCATCGAGCTTCGATTACGCCCCTGGGCGGCTCCTGCCCAGACTCTGCTTCTAACTGGTGCTCTGGGGACATGGCGATCGCCGCCGCAGGGCAAATGCGCTCACAGGGGCGCGAACAGTCAGATGGGCAATGCTGAGGATCAAAAAATGCTTTTCGAAAGTGAGGATCGTCGCCATCATTCAGGCTGACCATCAGCCAAGGGCGACCCGCATAGAAAAAACTTGGATCGTCAAGCGACTGGCTCACCTGATCTGCGACCTGAAAAGCTTCGCAGACAGACGAAACAACCGCAGGGTCGGCTGCAATATCAACGCAATCGGCACCCGCTAATGAGTAGGCTAACGCAAGATTTCGTACAGCAGGGAGGTGTTGATAGCTGGCTCCGCAAATGAGCTTAAACCAGTTACCCTCCCTCAAAGACGACAAGGGACGGTACAAATTAAAGCAACCTTGTAGGTTAAACTGCCGTATCCAATGCAAGAATACTACTCAATGGGCACAATCGATCAACTCTCAACCGTTTGTATAGAATCTTTGCATTGAGTACTAGTCTACTACGCCCTTGATATTCAAGCCCTTAATATTCACGCCCTGGCTACTCACGCTCCTGATGCGATTGGAGCTGAGGCCGCTTTTCATCTAAGGCTTCATCACAAAACCACGGCAAAAATCAGGCTTCAGCCCTACACCGTGAACGTGACAGTAGTTGCAAGCACGGCTCCTAACAGATAAAACATCACCACGACCTGAGTTTCGCTCCATCCGCAAAGCTCTAGATGATGATGAAATGGAGCCATCTTAAACAGTCGTCGTCCTATTCCATTTTCATCTTTCGTCGCTTTGTAATAGCTAACCTGAGCCATCACGGAGAGCGTTTCGATTAAGAACACGCCACCAATGACCAGAAGCCCAAACAAATTTTGGCTCAGTAGGGCGATCGCCGCCATAGAGCCACCCAGAGCTAGAGAACCCGTATCGCCCATAAACACTCGGGCCGGGTTGCGGTTGTGCGACAGAAAGCCCAGGCAGCCACCCGCCATAGAAGCGCAGAAAATCGCTAAACCTGGCTCGCTAGGGAGTGTCAGAGCCGCAAGACCTAAAAAGGCGATCGCCCCAGTTCCTGCTGCCAGTCCGTCAATGCCGTCTGTTAAATTCGTTGCGTTGCTCTGAGCCACAGGCACAAACCCTGCCAGCGGCCAAAACAGTAACCCTAGCGATAGCGACCAGCCCAGCGGCAACTGCACCGTTGTGATGCCATCAGGAGCCATCCACCACAGCCACAGCGTAAAAAGCCCTGCAACCACAATCTGAAGCAGGAGTTTGGTGCGGGGGGAGATGCCCTTGTTAGAACGCCGACGAATCACCTGCCAATCATCAAGCCAGCCAATAAATCCGTAGGCAAGAGTCAGCAAAGACACCGCAACCGTGTTCCATGAAAAGCCTGAACAAACAAGCCCAATCACAACCGCGACAGGCACAAAAAACAGACCCCCCATGGTCGGGGTTCCTGCTTTTGCCAAGTGAGCCTGAGGCCCATCTTCACGGATAAACTGCCCTGCCTTGAGTGCTCGCAGCAGCGGCACAGCCCAATAGCCGACAGCCGCTACGCAAAAACAGGTCAAGACCAGGGGGAAAACTAACGTCATCCCGGTTGCTGTTGCGTCTAGCGTTACCTCAATTACGTAGGCGGCGATCGCCAACAATAGGCTCAGGCTCCAAAAGAGCGCTTGTCCAGAGAGCTTTAGACCCTCTCCATAAAACACTTTGGCACCCACAAGTCACTCCACATTTCACACCACAACATTTGAACCACACTTAGCTATCAGGTCGTTGTTTAATAACGGCGATTGCCGTCAAAAAATCGACCCATTCACTAATCTTCAACTTCAAGATCGTCGTCATCGTCGTCGTCTTCGAAGCCATCGTCACCCGCCATCAGGGCGTTGATTTCGGCTTCTTCGTCGCGAGTCAGCTCTTTCTCGTCTTTTTCTCGTGGCATCATGCGCCCAGACGATTCAAGCCATTCTAAAACAGACTCTCCCCTCAAATTGGGAATGACTCGTGCAGGCTGCTTTCGAGGATATTCGTGTAGCGATGGATTGTGCATAAGGCGCTCGCAGAATAATTCTGCACATCAATTGGCAACTCTCAACAAGATAGTCAGCGAATTTTGAAACCTTAGGTTGCAAGATATTCAAGATTCGTATAACTAACAGTCTTAAATAGTATCTCAAGTTCCTTCAATCTGGAGAGACGATTCCTCGCTCTACACTCTCCATCCCCAGTCGCAGATACTAGATCAGGAGAATACAAGATTCCTCTTCCTAAAGCAAATCCTAAGGCAAGTCTCAAAAATCGACGAACAAAGATGAACAAAGCTATCTCTAAACGCCTGCATCGCGGCTTGAAGTAGTAGATTTGCTCTGATTTGCTCGATAAATCTGGAGTCGTAAGGGCAACCTATCAGCGGCTTGTTTTAGTGCCTCAGATTAAGAAAACTAGAGCCAAAGCGTCTTTGAACTAGCGTCTTTGAACTGTGGCTCGTGCGATCGCACCTCATCAACACATACAAATGCAAGCGCAACTTCATGAAGCTCGTGACCCAGCACAACCTCGCGTAGGGTGTCGGTAGGCGCAGCCGTGACGCACCACAACAAAATGCTGCATTCTGACCTCTGCCTTCCCCAGCAATTCTCAGTTTGGCGAATTGGCGATCTGACTACGCTTCCGACTCGCCCGCGAATAAATTGCGGGCTAATGGGTGAAAGCCCCGTTGGGGCTAAGATCTGTCGGCTATCAGTCCCGAAGGGACTTGATCGTCTGTAGCGCGCAATTTATTTGCGGGTGTTGAGGCGCAGCCATAATGAGAATTGCTGCTGCCTTGCCTCCTACGGTTGACTTAGGATGACTGTATGCGTATCCTTTATCGTTAAGCTGTTTTGTCTAGATAGCTTGCTCAGAACTCAAGACCTTGGCACCATCTGCGAGTGCTGGACACACCCACAGATGGCTAACCCACCGCGACTGACGTAACCAGTCGGGGGGCTAACGGTTCATGGTAAACCGTGGCTGCCTCGAATTGCACACACATTTGCGGGGTAGTCAGGCGACTGAGTTCTGGTTTC
>JBARXP010000148.1:0-45954 GCA_049647405.1 Elainellaceae cyanobacterium
AAGTGCGGCCAAAGTGATTTGGACCTTCACAACGGATGATGCCAGAATCAAATTGAAGCATCTTTATCCGCTGTTTGAAGAGGCGGCATAGTCAAACCTATCGCACTATTTTAGCTGTGTCGTACCACTAGGATGGGTTAGCGACAGTGTAACGCATCGAAGCTTTACAGAGTGGTGCGTTACGGCTACGCCTAACAGCACCCTACGGCATCATTTATTTAGGGCTGCCTACTTAGCTCAGGGTTGTTTATGATCCTCGATATCCCCAACAGGTCTTCTTTTCTATGTCTTGCGATTACAGCCTCTATTGCTTAGGCGATATTATTTTGCAGTCAGGCAAAACCTTATCCAATGCCCAGTTAGCCTATGCCACGTTTGGCACCCTCAACTCTCGCAAAGATAACGCCATTCTGCTGCTGACCTACTATACAGGAACCCACAACAGCTACCTGCCGATGATCGGCCCAGGACGGGCTCTCGATCCCGATCTCTATTTCATTATCATTATCAATATGTTTGGAAACGGGGTTTCATCGTCTCCGAGCAACGCTCTGCCCCCCCACAACGGCGGTCATTTTCCTCACATCACCCTCTACGACAATGTGAAATGTCAGCATCGACTAATCACCGAACAGTTTGGCATTGACACCCTGGCTCTAGTCGCAGGCTGGTCAATGGGAGCGCAGCAAACCTTCCACTGGGCAGCCCTATATCCCGATCAAGTCAAAAATATTGTGCCGTGGTGCGGGTCGGCCAAAACCTCTATCCATAATGGCGTTTTTCTAGAAGGGGTAAACGCTGCACTCACCGCCGATGCCACCTGGCAAAACGGGTTTTACACCCACCCTCCTAAACGAGGGTTAAAAGCCTTTGGGCGAGTGTATGCAGGCTGGGCCTATTCGCAAACATTTTTCCGAGAACGGCTGTATACGCGGCTGGGCTTTGATTCTGCCGAGGCGCTGCTCTTAGACTGGGAGCGCGATCACCTAACCTGGGATGCCAATGATTTGCTTGCCATGCTGTGGAGCTGGCAACAGGCCGACATTAGCGCCAACGAGCAGTATCAAGGCGATTTTCGAGCGGCTCTGGGTCGCATTAAAGCCCGCGCTATTGTCATGCCTGCCGCCACTGATCTCTACTTCACTCCAGAAGACAGCGCCTTTGAAGTCGAACATATGCCCAATGCAGAGTTGCGGGTTATTCCTACGGTTTGGGGGCACTGCGCTGGCGGCCCTGGCCGCAATCCTGAAGATATCGCACGGATAGAAGGGGCGATCGCCGAGTTGCTCAACGATAGCGAGTTACACCGTCGTTAAGCTATCATCAGTCCTAATTATTTGTAGGATGCGTTAGCGGAGCGTAACCCTTGCTGACATTGGGTTTCGTCCCTCAACCACAACCTACGCATACTCACGTTTATTTTTGTCTGCCTACCTAATGCAGAAATAGCTGTTGCCCTGCAATCAGTGGATGGCGACCCCCTCAAATAGTTCCTCAAGTCAATTTCAACGACCACTTATTGCTGTGGGTTGCTTATCAGAGTCCCCTGATAGCTGCAACAAAATTTCGGCATCCGCAGGCATCCCCGGTTTGCCAAAGCCTGCGGGTTCATCAATACTGAGTTTTATGCCAAACACTTGCTCTACACGATCCTGTTGAAAATAAACATTTTCTGGGGTGAACGAGGCGGTGGAATCTACCGAAGCCACCGTGGCACTAAGCGGATTTTGATGCTGTGGATCATTGTCAAGATAGATCTGCGCGGGTTGACCTATGCGAATATTCGCAATCTGATCGCCGGGGATAAAGCCTCGCATATAAACCTGATCGAGATTGATAATGCGCATCAGCGGACGGCTAGGAAGCACTACCGTACCGGGTTCTACGCTGCGAGTGGTGACTACGCCATCAATCGGGCTGTTGACGGTCAGCTGATCTAATTTGTCCTGGATCTGTTGTTTTTGGGCGAGGGCTGTTTTGACCTCTGCCTGTGCGCCCAAAAGGGCAACTTTGGTTTGGTCTAGCTGGGTTTGCAAGCCATTAATACTGGTGGACTGTTTGGCTGGGTTGAGTGTGGTTGTTTGGGCTTGGGTTAGCCTGCCTCGGGCGATTTCAACGGTATGCTGGGCGGCGACGACGGCGGCTTCTCGGCTTTGCACCACGGCCTGAGCTGTCTTCAAGGCAGCTTGAGCCAGGTCATCGCGCTGCTGAGTCTCTGCGCCCAAGCTCGCTAGGCGCGCAAAGCGATCGCCATCCACTTGCGCCTCTGCTTCCAGAGCCAGTGCTTCTTGTACCCGTGCGTGCTCTTGGCTCAGCATGGCTTGAGCGGTGCCCACTAAGGCTTGCGCTTCTGCTACTTGGCCGGAGGTATCGCCTTCAGATTGTTGTAAGGTGAGCTGAGCATTCTGAAGCTGACTTTCCAGCACCGAAATTTGGAGGCGGGCGGCGGCTTCTCTTTGTTTGGCTGCATCGACCTGCCCGGTGGCGGCAATTAATTCTGATTGAAGTTCATCATCATCTAGGCGTACCAATAGCTCGCCTTTTTTGACATTGGCTCCTTCTCGCACCGTGACGGCTTCGACCTTGCCGCTGCCCTGGGTGCTGACATCGGTTTCGTAGCCTTCAATGCGCCCACTGAAGGCGATTACATCACTGTTTTGAGGTCGTAGTAGCCAATAAGAACTAGCTCCGATGGCGGCGATCGCCACAGTTCCCGCAATCAGCCAAGTCCAACGACGAGACTTAGATTTGGGCGGGGGCGCTGAGGTTTCCTCAGTCGTTTGAGTATCTTTATTTGAGTCCGGCACTGCATTTGAGTCCGGCACTGCTGTGGTGGGTTTAAGACCGTTAGGAGAGATCGCGTTTTGAGAAGAGTCTGTTATTTGAGTCATGAGAATTCACCCTTGTACTTGAGAATAAGACACTGAGAATAAGACGCTGAAAATAAGATATTGAGAATAAGACGTTGAGAATAGAAATCTGTCAGTTAAGCCGATGCATTCTTTCTTAGCTGAGCTGTTGGCGATAGCGATGGGCACTCACCAATAAAGTGGCGATCGCAAAAGTAATCAGTGCGATCGCATGAACCCACCACACCGCTAGCCCCGTGCCCTTGAGCAAGATGCCCCGTAAAATCACCAAATAATGGTAGAGCGGATTAACCTGAGCTACCCAGCGAAATAACAGCGGCATACTGTTCACTGAAGTCACCGCACCGCCTAACAGAATGATCGGAATATTTAAGAAGATGCCAACGAGAATAGTTTGGAGTTTATTTTGAGAGAATGCCGAGATCGCTAACCCGATGGCAACCCCAATTTGGATGTAAAGCACTGAGAACAACAAAAACCACAGAGGATTTCCTCGAAAGGGCAGATGAAATACCCAGTAGGCCGTTGCAAAACACAGCAACATCGTCCCGCTCAGCAGCCCTGAAATGGGTAAAATTTTGGAAATGAGGATGGCGCTAGAAACAACAGGCGTCATTAATAGCTGCTCCAGGGTGCCTTGGTCTTTTTCGCGAACGGCCTCTACGGCGGCGGCCAAAATGGTGCTGAGGGTCAAAATGCTGCCAATCACGCCAGGGACAAAAAACCAGCTATCGAGCGTCCCTGGGTTATAGCGAAAGGTCGTTTTAGCCAGAATAGGAATGTCTAGAGCTGTTGAGATGGGTTGATTGTGCTTCAGCAGGTTCAGGTTAAACTGAGTGATCATTTCTGCTATGTAGCCTTTAACCAGTCCAGAACTATAGGCGTTAATGCCGTCCACCACTACGCCAACTTCCGAAGTGCCCGTTTGCAAAAGGTCGCGGCTAAAGGTAGAGGGAATCATGAGACCAGCATCAACCTGACCCCGTTCTACCTGCTGGGTTAACGCCTGTTGGCTAGGCAGATAGCTATTGTCTAAAAAGACCTGATTGGTCGTAAACGCATCGACGAGTTCGCGGCTGATGGCGACCTGATTTTGGTCGAGAATGCCGAGCCGTAAATTGCTGACGCTGGAGTTGAGCACATACCCAAAAATGATCATGGAAACAATCGGTGCAATCGTCAGAAAAATCACCAGCTGTCGATTACGCAACAGTTCGGTACTTTCTTTGATCAGGAGTGCTAAAAGACGACGGTTAAACATATTTAATTCAAGTATTTACAGCGTTTTTCAGTCTAGTGAGGTTGGGTAAAAGGTTTTCCCGCCGGAGGCGGGAAAACCTTTTCGCACTTCATCAGCGTGGAGAACGCTGTATTCAAATATTTATTCAAAGTATTTATCCAAAGTCCCGCCGCTGAAAAATCAATGGCCTAAACCTAGCTCGCTGATTAACTCGACAGCTGCATACGGCGCATTCCCCACCAGGCCAAGCCAAACTCAACAGCGCCTAAAAGCAACATGGCAACGATCAGATGCCAGCTACTAAACCACCCGGCCCCTCGCACAAAAACATCCCGGCACAGCTCAATGTAGTACCGCACGGGCACCAGGTAAGAGGCGAGTGAAAACGGAAAAGGAACGCTGTTAAGCGGAAAGAGAAATCCTGCTAAGAGAAAGGCCGTGAGTAGTTTAATCGTGCCAATGGCCTGCACTGCCGCGCTTTGCGTGGTCGTAAAAATGCCAATAATCAGCCCTAACTGCACGCCCGTCAGCATAAAAATAGGCGTACCGATGATCAAGGGCCAGGGGTTGCCGACAAAACCAACCCCAAACAACACAAAGCCGACGATAAACAGAATCAGCGCTTCGCCAATGCCTACGACCATGTATGCCAGTGATTTACCGACTAAAAGCTCAAAAGCGCTCAGGCTAGAGGCATAGAGCTGTAAGATGGTGCCCTGTTCTTTTTCTCGGACGAGGGCGATCGCAATCAGCAGCGGTGGAAAAATCGCGAGAATGACCCCATAGCTTCCCGGTACGATGAAAAGAGATTCCTGTCGTCCAGGGTTAAACCACAGGCGAACCTGAGCAACCACACCCAGGCTCTCGGCTCCTAAACTCGCCGCCAGGTTCTCTAACTGCGCTTGCGCCATCGATAGAGTCACGCCTTGAATGGCCAGCTTAATCACACGGGCGTTGATCACATCGCTGCCATCAATGACGGCCTGCACTTCGCCCGTTCGACCTGCCGCGACATCCGCTGCAAATCCGGCTGGGATCATCACCTGAGCTTGGGCGATGCCGCGATCAAGCGCATCGGGAAAGTGCGCCCCCTGCCACGGCACTGAGACAAAGAGATTGGTGGCATAGAGCTGTTCAACATAGCTGCGGCTGAGGCTAGTTTGATCGAAATCGCGCACCACTAGGGGAATATTTTTGGCTTCTAGCCGAATCGCAAAGCCGATAATCAGCAGCGCCACGACCGGTAAAATAAACGCCAAGGCCACCCCAAGGCGATCGCGCTGAAATTGCTGTAGTTCTTTAAAAACCTGATTGCGAATGCGTCGTATTGTCATAGCGGCGCGCCTCCAGCCCGCTGCACTTCGCCAATGAAAGCGTCTTCTAGAGAAAAGGGAATCGGCTGCGGGTCAAAAGACAAGACGGTTGCAGTTTGCTGTTGGGAAGACTGAACCTCTGCTAAGAGTTGCTGAACCTGGGCTAATTCCTGATCGGGATGTTCGAGAACAACATGTAGGCGATCGCCAAAAATAGACACCCGCCAGGGTTCCAAATGTTGACGGAGGCGATCGTAACTGGCTTGCAGCTGTCCCACCTGCCATTCAAACAGTTGTCCGGGCTGCGCCGATTTAATCTCACTCGCCGATCCCTCTGCCACCTTGCGACCAGACACCATAAAGCACATGCGGTTACATTGCTCGGCTTCGTTCATATAGTGAGTGGTGACCAAGATGGCCGTGCCCTGGCGAGCAAAGTCATTAATCAACTGCCAAAACTGTTGCCGAGCCAGCACATCAACCCCAGAGGTCGGCTCATCTAAAAATAAAATCTCCGGTTCGTGCATCACCGAAGCCCCAAAGGCCACTCGTTGCTTCCAGCCGCCGGGGAGCTGCCCGGTCAACAAATGCTCTTGCCCTTCTAGTCCACAAGTTGCAAGCACCCAGCGGATTTTTTCCTGCTGCTGTCGCGGCGGAATGCCATAGACGCCACTGTAAAACTTGAGATTTTCTAAAATGGTTAGGTCGTTATAGAGCGTGAATTTTTGGCTCATGTAGCCAATTCGCTGGCGGATGGCAGGGCGGCGCAGATTGTCGGTTTCTCCTGCGATCGCAATCTCACCCGAACTAATGGGCAACAGACCACAGAGCATTTTAATCGTCGTCGTTTTGCCCGCTCCATTAGCGCCCAGCAGCCCGTAGACTTCGCCATAGCGAATTTCTAGATTGAGATCGGCGACCGCCCGAAAGCTGCCAAACGTTCGCTCCAGATGATGTGCAGAAATCGCAATATCAGCCTGTTGTCTTTGAGGCGGCAACGGTTGAGACGGTTCGCGCTCTTTTTCGCGCTTTTGAACGGTTAAGGGCTGTTTTTGGAGATTCGATCTGGGAAACGGAATGGACTGAGGAACTGCACCCTTCCGCCGGAGAAGCGTTGTAAAAACATTTTCTAGGGTGGGGCCTTCCACCTGAATCGAAACGGCTTGGGCTGAAGCAGATTCGGTCGTTCGATTGTCGGAGCTGGCTAGGCGATCGCGGATTCGTTTTTCCCCTTGCGGCGCAGCTTTCACCAACACTTCAATGCGATCGCCCAATGTTGAAACATCGGCAATCTCGCCAGCTTCCACCAAGGGCAACAAGGCTTGTTCTGTTTCAACTAACTCAGGCGTACGAATCACCAAACGCTGTAGACCCAAATCTGCTTTTAGCGCCGTCGGGGTATCTACTTGCTGAATCTGCCCATCGTAAATCAGGGCAACGCGATCGCATCGTTCGGCTTCATCCAAATCTGGAGTCGCCACCACCACCGTAATCCCTTGCTCCGTCAAGCTCGCCAAAATATCCCAAAACTCCCGCCGCGCAATGGTATCTACGCCTGTGGTGGGTTCGTCTAGCAATAGCACTTGCGGTTCAGAAATCAGCGCGCAGCAGAGCGCCAACTTCTGACGCATCCCCCCGGAAAGCTTACCTGCTAAGCGATCTTGAAAGCGATCTAACTGCATCAGCGTCAGGTACTTATCTCGGCGCATCGCCAGCTGACCTTCGGGCACCAGCCGCAACCCTGCACTGTAAGTAATATTTTCTTCAACACTGAGATCGGGATACAGCGAAAACTGTTGGGTAAGATATCCGATATGGTTACGGGCGGCTCTGGCAGGCAGGTTCAGGATCTGTACCTCCCCGGCGGTCGCTTCCATCACCCCCCCTAAAATATTGAAAGTACTGGTTTTTCCCGCGCCATCGGGGCCAATAAATCCAAACAACTCGCCTCGAAAAATATTCAGGTCAATCCCGCGAATCGCGCTAGTTTTGCCATAGTGCTTGTACAGTTTTCGAATCTGAATCGTGATATCCCCCTGGTCTGGGGCTAACGGAAGCATTTCTGCCTCAGTCAGTGTTGGCAATATAGACTGAGGCATACAAATACCCTGACGAACTCGGTTGCACTTAAAAAAGAGAAAACATCAATTCAGGATTTAGATTCTAAAAGAAGACTTTGAGGAAATTGTGAGTACACCCGCATGGCCTCTTGGTGTGTCTTCTCGCATAAGCCAGATCGAAGCCGCTATGGATGGTGAGAGGCAGTGCCTGCCCCACCTCTCTCACATCATTTAGGATCGCTATATGTTTTTTTAGAAGCTCACTCACAGACGACTCAGCACGCCGAAGTAAAGTAAGGTAAACGGTCTCGACTGAACCCTATGACAACGACAGATAGTAGCTTTTTGCCCGACGCTGGGCTAGAACAGGCGATCGCCCTCTTGCGTCAACATCCTGTTGAATTGGCCGACTTACCCCAGGCTTTGCCAGAAACCGGATTGGGTGAGAGGGTAACCCTTGAAAAACTGGCTCCCCATGTCTTCGGCAAAGCGGCTCACTTAGACTCGCCTATGGCGATCGCCCATATGGATCCTCCCACGCCCTGGATTACGTGGGCCATGGCTCTCTGGAACGCAAGCCTCAACCAAAATATGTTGCATCAGGCCACATCCCCGTTTGCAACGGAGGCAGAGCGGCAAGTGATCGATTGGCTGATTCCCTTTTTTGGGATGGGTGGAGGCCATCTGTGCTCGGGGTCAACCCTGGCAAATTTGACGGCGATCTGGGCCGCGCGTGATGCCAGAGGGGTCACAAAAGTTGTGGCCTCAGAGGTCGCCCATTTGAGCATTGAAAAAGCAGCACGACTTCTGGGGTTAGAGTTTATCGCCGTCCCTGTGACGCCGTTGGGGCAACTTGACCCTGACCAGTTGGGCGACCTCACCGATGCCTGTCTGGTGCTCACAGCAGGCACCACAGCCACGGGTGTAATTGACTCCCTAGCGTTAGCGGGGCAAGCCGCGTGGACTCATGTCGATGCGGCATGGGCTGGCCCGCTGCGCTTTAGCCCTACCCATGCTCATCTCCTAGACGGGATCGAACAGGCCGATTCAGTGGCGATTTCAGGGCATAAATGGTTGTTTCAACCGAAAGAATCTGCTGTCGTCTTATTTCGAGATGTGGCAGAGGCTAATGCTGCCATCAGCTTCGGCGGAAGCTACTTGGTCAGCCCCAATATTGGGGTGCAGGGGTCACGGGGAGCAGCGGCAATTCCGTTGTTGGCGACGCTCATGGCCTGGGGCAAAGTCGGCCTGGTCGATCGCATTGACCGCACCATGACTATGGCGACTCAATTGGCCGAAAACATCAATACCGAAGCGCGCCTCACCCTTTGGGCGATGCCCAAAACAGGAATTACCGTATTTCGATCGGAGGAACACAATGCCGACCGTCTCCTAGCCGCTTTGCCCGCAGGGATGCTCTCTACTTGTGTGTTGCAAGATGAGAAATGGCTGCGGTCGGTGGCTGCCAACCCCATGGCAGATATTGCAGCGATCTGGGCTCATATTGAGCAGGTCTGGTAGTTTCAATCGCGCAAAAAATCCCAGCCGAGGCAGTATGCGCTGCTTCTACTGGGATAGGTCAAAAAGAAACTGGGTTATTGCGCTGCACGCTTTGGCAAGACCTTGCGATTATTCCAGCATCGCCGTCTGCGGGAGCAGATTTTATCGACGACCGGAGTAGGCAGACCTGTCCTGATGACGTTCGTTGTCGGAGACCATGTTTGACAACCGATTCCAAACGTCTTTGATGGCGTGCTTTCCTTTTTCCCAACTGAGACCATCGTCGTGATGTTGGCGTTGGTATTCATCACGAATGTGAGGCTCGGCTTCCGCGTAGGTCATGCCATCTTTGCGCCCGTAGCTGTTGAAGCTGTCGTACCCTAATCGATAGGCAGGAGCATATCGGTCATACTCTTCATCAGAGTCGAAATAAGGGCGAGAGCTGTAGTTTCTGCTCCAATATTCGTCATTTTCGTGGCGATCGCGGTCGGAATCAGTGAGTCGATTCCAAGTATCCTTGATCGCATGCTTTGCCTTGTCCCAGCTTAGGCCATCATTGCCATGCTGTTGCTCATAAGTCTTGCGGATATTGGGTTCGGCTTCTTCGTAAGACATATGGCGATCGCGCCCGTAAGCCGCATAGGTGATGTAGCCAACTCCATAGGCTGGTGCGTAGAGATCATAGTCTTGGCCGTCTTCTACGTAGGGACGAGACTTGTAGCTTTGTCTCCAGTACTTGTCGTTCTCGTGGCGATCGCAAACAGAACGATCGGCTCGATTCCATGCATCCCGAGTGGCATCCTTCGCGTTATTCCAGTCTAAACGACTGTTGCCTTTGCGCTTTTCGTAGTCGCTCTTCAGGCGGGGTTCTGCATCCGCGTAGGTCATTCCTTCGTTAGAATATTGCGAATATCCTTCATATCCAGTGCGATATGCAGAGGAGTAGTCGTTGTCATAGTCGTAATCGGACTTGGTGTAAGAACGCGAACGATGGTGATCTCTCCAGTAAGAGTCTTCAATGGTAGGGTCGATTTGTTCTGCGACACTCGTGCCGATCAAACCACCTGCCACAGAACCCACAACGGCACCAACAACGGCACCGATTGGCCCACCAATTGCTGCGCCAACAGCTGTGCTGACTGCGCCAACGCCTGCTGCCCCCGCACCTGTTCCTAAAGGATGTGCGCCTTTCTGTCCCGTAATTGGATCAGGGTTGGCATCCGGCTTTTGTTTGTAGTCTTTGCGATCTTCCATGTTTTGAGCCTTTTTTTTTGCAACTGAACTCTTCGTTGCAAACGCGTCTATGAGGGGTGTTAATTCTCTAAGAATAAGGCGATCGCAACATAAGAGTACCTGATGTCATATTAGTTGAAGGTTATGCTGGGCGCATCACGTTTAAGACAGAGGCCAATAGGTAGAGATATCCTATATCCTAATCAAGGGCTATCATGTCAAAAGGCTCAGTCTGTAAACTTTGTCGGGCATTCTACATTCCCGGACAAGAGAATAATATGACTTCATCAGCTATCCTTAAACGCGAATTAAACGATTCATCTTTGAGGCTTAACCTGGCGAATTTTTCCGAAATTTTGCTGGAAGAATTTTCAAGACAAGACGTTCAAACCTATCCATAACTAGTCGATAATGACGGAGATTTTGAGAGCATATGAAAAAGCTCCAGAACAGTATTCCGAACAGCATGATGAGGAACATCAAGACAAAGGCGATCGCCCTAACAATCATCCCACGAAGGCCCAGGCCCGATTTTTGCATCGGTCAAATTAGCTCCAGTCATGACAGCTCCGTTGAGGGTGTCTGGGGTCGTCATCAAGCCCACCAAATTTGCGTTGCTCAAGTTGGCGTTGCTAAAATCAGTTTGCTCGACTGAAGCGATATGAGAAATCCAACGGTCAAAATCGCTACAGCTTCCACCTCGTTGCACAAATGAGCTGAAATTCGCTGTCGATAAATCTGCATTAGAAAAGTTGGCGCGAGTCAGGTCAGCCCCTGCCAAATCTGCCTCTGAGAGCAAGGCTCCTTGAAAATTGGTGCCTTCGAGCAGAGCGTCTTTCAGGTTTGCTGCCGTGAGCTGTGCCTCCTGCAAATCTGCAGCAGTCAATACGGCTCCTTCAAGAATGGCATAGTTGAGACGAGCGACCCGTAAATAGGCCGCATCAAGCTCAGCTTGCTGCAAATTTGCATTGCTCAAATCGGCTCCGCTGAGATTTGCCCGATTCAAATTCGCCCGGTTGAGTTGGGCATTGCGGAGGTCGGCTCCGCGCAAATCGGTGCCGCGCAAGTCAACCCCACTGAGAGGCACAGCGCGCAACGTCGCCCGCCGCAAGTCAGCCCCGACCAACGGCAACACAGGCGGAATATAACCCTCTTCGCAGACGAGGGCTTCTTCTGCCTCAGATTCGGCCTGGGGGCAGTAGCCGATCAGCCGCTTTCGGTAGAGAAATCGAATCACTTCTCCTCGGCCTGAGCCATCAAGCTGGTTGAGCGTCTGAAACGTCAGAGCCTGGATCAGGCTAAATTGCTCAGGCGGAATTTCCCCATTGGAGCCTGCATTCAGCGCCATTTCGAGCTGGGTTCCATAATTTTGCAAGATCGCTTGACGCTGCTGGGCTTGAGCCTGCAAAATTTGCTGCTGCTGGGCGGCCAATCGCTGGCGATCGCGCTTTTGTTCTACCCACTGTTCTCGTAGAGCGAACCCGGCCCAGGTCGCGGCTCCGGCGATCGCCAGCAGTCCAAACAGCAAAAATAGGGGTTTAAAGCCTTTGAGTCGAATCATGACGTGAGGGAAATGAGGCTTGTTTTCACACAGCCACGTGCAGGAACAGTCCTACCCTAACCTTCAATTCGAGATTTCGACCTTAGGAACTGTGACGCTGAGTATAGAGAAATTCTGCGACTCGAAAATCGATTTCTTCGTCAATATCCCACGCTTCTTCTGCATCGATCTCAAACATCAGTGGCTTATAGCCAATCCGGTTTTTCCGCTCTTTGAGAATCGACTCCGTAAACAGGTACAGGTTCGAGTTTTCTTCATACACCGGGGGCAAATCTTGGGTGCGCAGCAGCACGCGGGGGTCGTGGTTCATCGCCTTGCCATCGGCATCATATAGACGGGTTTGCAGGCGCGTCACCCCAAATAAGCTGTCGTGCTCAGACTGGTTAAGAAACAGGTCGATGGCGCGAGACACCGTCTCTGGCTGCAGCAAAGGATTGGTGCTGTGGGTTTGCAGATAATAGTCAGCCGGGACTTGGGCAATGGAGTTGAGCAGCACATCGTTCATGGCGATCGCCCCATCTCGCAAATGCTGAGGCCGCATCAACACCTTGACTGAGGGAAACTTTTCAGCCGCTTCCTCCATGATCGTGGGGCTGTCGGTGTCGATGCAGACCTGATCAATGGCCGGACAGGCCAGCAGCGTTTCAACAATGTGATGGTAAAGCGGCTTGCCCGCAAAGGAACGATAGTTTTTCCCTGGCACTCGCTCGCTAGAGTGCCGCATCGGAACAAATGCTGCGATCGCCATAGGTTCAGCTCAAACTCCCAAAGTCACAATACACCCCACCAACTTTATCAGAAGAGCCTATCAGAAAAGAGAGTGACGGCTCTTATCTAAACCCTAATCAGGGCTCAAGCAAACATGGGAGATTAAGTTTTTTTACCTCATTTGTTATGAGCAGACAAGAGGTAGTAGCTAAAAAATTACCAGCAGCCGATTACTTCATACTCCGTAATGTTTGACCGATTGTCTTTTGACCCGTGCTCTTTTTTTGCCCATGCTTAGGAAGCGACTTTCGTATGTTGGAGGAGTATGTTTTGAAAGCATTTATGTCAGCGGTTGCAGCAGTTACTCTAGCTCTATTTGTGCTTATTCCCTCTGCATTGGCTGCGGATTTGAGTCAGGGTGCCAAGATTTTTTCAGCAAACTGTGCTGCGTGTCATATGGGAGGCGGAAACTTAGTTAATGCTTCCAAAACCCTCAAGAAAAGCGATTTAGAGAAATATGATATGGCCTCTCTTGAGGCCATCAAATATCAGGTGACAAATGGTAAGGCAGCGATGCCAACATTCAAAGGGCGACTGGATGAATCTCAAATCGAAAATGTAGCGGCCTATGTTTTAGATCAGGCTGAAAAAGGGTGGTAAGTAAAAGTTTGATTGGCTGACAAAACACTGTGTAGTGGCAGTCAAAAAATGCTGCGATGCAAACAAAATCTGCCGCCACGGACTAGGAATCATCGGCGCACGCCGCTTTTGTGTGATGAGGCGCGGTTTTAACCGCCAGCCTCATCACTTGTGTCAGTCAATCAGATTAAGAACTTAGAAATAGCTGATTCTGAGTTGAAAAGGGGGGGACTCAAACCATGTTCTCCCTTTTATTTTAGATATCTTGACTGTTGATTTTATGCACGAATTATCTCGACGAGTTGCATTGTTGATGAGAGCAACTGCCCTGGCAATGGTTCTGGCGATCGCCCTCGGTGCTCAGCCCTCTTGGGCGGCATCATCCTTTTCTTTAGACCTATTCAATAAAGGGATTGATGCCTATCAGCATCATGACAATCAGCAGGCTATTGACGCGTTTAAGCAAGTGACAGACCAGGAAGATGCAAGTGCTCAGATTCGAGCTGCTGCCTATGGAAATCGATGCTTGATCGAGCTTCAGCAGGCTGATCATGAGCAGGCGATCGCCGACTGCACCAAAGGCATTAATCTCGACTCTGATAATCTCGAATTTTATCTCAATCGAGGGCTAGCCTATTATCGAGTGGGCGACTATGTTGCAGCGATCGCTGACTATGATCACCTGCTTGACTCGGATCCTAACGACTATCGCGCTTTTTACAACCGGGGATTAGCACAGTTTGCTCTAGAGCAATATGGTGAGGCGATCGCCAGCTATGATCAGTCCATTCAGCTTAGTCCAGACCTGATTTCTGTACGCATGGCAGATATCTACGACGACCGGGGAGCCGCTTACCTCCTGCTCGACGACTATAACCAAGCCATTACAAATTTTTCTCAAGCGATCGCCTACGAAGATTCAGACACTCGTGCCTATTTTAATCGGGGGTGTGCTCATCATCGCGCTAGAGATGAAATCGCTGCCTTAGAAGATTTTCATCGCGTTCTGGCGATGAGTCCGACCCACGCTGAAACCTATTTCAACTTGGGTATGCTGCGTTACGACATGGGGTACATTGATGGGGCGATCGCCAGCATGAAGCAGGCAGCTTATCATTTCTATACCCAAGGCAAACGGGAAGGGTATGAGAAAGCTTTAGGCGTGCTCCGGCAACTTCAACAATTTTCTACCTTCGGATAAGGGATAGAATATGTGAACCCCACTCCTGCTTTAAAGCGTTGCAAGTCAGACTCAGACTCAGGAATACGGCTTTATATCAGTTTTTAATCAAGAGGCCGTGATGTTCCAGCGCTGGCGAAACTGTTGCCGCTCAGCCGGACTGTAAAACTGCTGGGCATAGCGAGAATCATACATGCGGTCGAGATAGCTTTGGGGAAGCTGGACTTGAGCCTGAAACCGTTTGTAGGCGTCACTGTAATGTTTGCGATCGCCCACATTCTTCTGCTTCAATTCAAGACCCTCTAGCCCTAACAATTCCTTAAATGCTTGCTGTGCCGTATCCGGTGTCAAATTTTCGAGCCGGATTAGCAGTAGTTCGACTCGATTTTCACGATAAATCTGGTAGCCCTGCTGCCACGGAAATGGGGAGCCGTAGGGATCGATGCCAAACACCGACGTGATTTCTTCATCGAGCCAAGTCAGCGGTAGGCTATGGCCGTAACGGTTGAGAAATACCTCTTCGATTTCTTTTTGAGTGTAAGACGGTTCCGTTTCTGCATAAAGCGCCTGGGGAAAGAAGCTGCGAATATTCTGAAAAAATCCAGACACGTTGCGGGCGATAGGATCGCGTACCAGGGTAATGAGCTTCCAGGTTTTTGTTTCGAGGGCTTGATGCTGATCGATTAAGCAGCGGAGCGCCTGGGCGTGAACCAGATGGGCTTTTAACGGCATGTCTGATGTTTCGTAACGCTTGAGCTGATGCTGGAGGCGATCGCCATTGAGAAAATGGCTGTGAAAGATGGGGATATCCTTCTGACTGCGACGAAAATGGCGACGCAGAGACTGGATCACCGTGCGAGAGCCGACTTTGCCCATTTGGTGAACGAGAATGAGCTGATCGTGCGATCGCCCCAGTTCGACTAGCGTCTCTAACTCCGCCCTCCCAGTCCCCTTATCCACGAACGAGAACGGCACGAGCCGGAGCCCCTTCGACATCTTTTAGCTTCACGGGCAGGCAAATCAGCGTGTAGCTGCCGGGATCAACCGCAGTCAGGTTCAACCCTTCGATAACGATCACCTCAGCGCCCAGCAAAATCTGGTGGGTTTCTGGCCCGTCGTAAAACCGCTGCACCGATAAGTAATCGACGCCGACGAGGCGAATGCCCCGATCGACCACCCACTGCGCTGCTTCAGCAGACAACGCCACAAAATCGGGCTGAAACTCGCGCACGCGATTTTCCCACAGTTGAGAATTGCGGGTGCGAATCAGCAGCCGTTGGGTGCCTTCGGGCAAATTGAGAGACTCTAGAATCTCGGGCGTCACCACATCGACATCGGGTAGATGCACGACGATGGCCTGCCCCATCAACACCTCTAGCGGCATCTGATCGACCCCATGCCGCCCCTGGACAAAATGCATCGGCGCGTCTACATGGGTGCCTGTGTGGACGCTGAAATGTAGAGTCGTGTCCGTGGCGATATCACCCTGTTCTAGGTCTAGGGTGCGCTCAAATTCAATGGCGGGAGAACCCGGCCAGATGGGGAGTTCTGTGGAGACGGGGACGGAAATATCGATGACATTTCTCGACGCCAGTAACGGGGAGAGTTCTAAGCTCAGGGTCGAATCTAGGGATGCAGTGTCGGAGATGGGAGAGGTCATAACGGCGAGGTCACAAAAATTGGCAGATGAAGAGTCAGGGATAAAGCAGTTTGGCTGAAGGTTGGGGGGTGCGATCGCCCAACGCCAACCTAGGCTAAACCTAGGATCTAGCGTACCTGTTCTAACGATGCGGGCTGCGAGGGTGACCGTTCCGATGCTTGCGATTCGCTTTGAGTGTAGTCGATCGCCGCTCGATGAACACCCGCAGGGGCTGGGGTTTCTGGCTGCGATCGCCGTAATCCTCTGGGATAGTAGAAAGTTTGCTTCAGCTGACTGGTCAGCACCCCCCGCCGCGAGAAGCCTCGATAGGTGCCCCAAAACTGCATAAACCGAAAGACCGGAATCGAGAAGAAATTATCCTTTAGTGCGCCATCGTGGAGGGCATGGTAGTAGTCGCTGACGGTGTTAGAGGTAAACAGCCGGACAAAATCCCACAGGTTGAAGTGCTCTTGCGGAAAGATGTGTTTGAGGGCGATCGCCTCTCGTCGGTAGCGGTTAAACACGCGATGGGCGGGTTCGTCGTGGACGTGGATGATCTCGGCTTCGGCACTGTAGGCAATGCGGTGTCCCAATTTCATGGCGCGTTTGGCCCAGTCCAAGTCTTCTAGACCCGTCAGCGTTTCGTCGTAGGGCAGCTTTTCCCAGAGATCTCGACGCACAGCCGCATTGGCATTGTTGCAGAAAGGGTGCGACTGATAGTTGACCGACTCTTCAGTAAACCAGGTCGCGAAAATCTGATGTTCAGAATACTGCGTCACAGTGTTGCCCCGCTGTTTGCCGTAGCTGAGGCCAACGCTGGGGTCGTCGAAGGGCTTCAGCAGATGTTCGAGCCAGTCGGTGTAGACCGGGTAAACGTGGGCACTAGCCATCACCAAAAATTCGCCCGTGGCATGGCGACAGCCCAGGTTGAGCGATCGCCCAAAAGAGAAGTCTTCGGGGCGAATGGAGACCAGCTTGATCGGGTAACGGCTGGCGATCGCCACCGTGGCATCAGTTGATCCCGAATCCACAACGATAATTTCCACATCTCGCTCGGTCTGCTGCATCAGGCCACTCAGCAGACGGCCAATGTGCTGCTCTTCGTTGTAACACCGGATAATAATGGAGCACCTTGGCTGAACCATCGAATCCTCACACTCCCTACGTCACCACAGCTTTTCTATCACAGACTCGATTGCATCGACTCAATTTCATCACGCGTGAACCCAAATTGATTTCAATATTGATGCCAATTTTGTATTCAGCGCGATGATTACCTACTATACGTGACCGGGCTTCTGTCGGCAGCCTCCTTTGATAAATGCGATCGCTGGGGTAGTGTAGCTAGAGAATCGTTTGCGATGCTGATGCAGAGAGATTGGGCGATCGCAGACTTCATCTCATTCTTACTCTGAATCCGTCCGAATCCCTATCTATCACCCTGTTTCGCAAAACTCTAGGAAAATCATGAACTCCACCCTTATCGTGATTGGAAACGGCCCTAGCCTCCGAGGGTTTGACTTCACAACGTTGAAGGGAGCCGATACGTTGGGCATGAATGCCGCCTACCGATTTTGGGATCGAGAGGGCTGGTACCCCACCCACTACTGTTGCCTTGACCCTGAGCTGATTAAAACTCACCACACCGCTATCAAGCGGCTCGTAGATGAAGGTCACGTCAAAACCGCCTTTCTCAACGGACTGTTTTTAGAACTTTGTCCAGAGTCTGCCCAAGATTCTCGCTACGTTTTTTATGATCAGTTCTCGTCTCACTGGCACAAACAGCGGGGCAGCCACTATGGGCTAGAGTTCATCACAACCCCAGCATTCAAAAGCTCTCAGCCCACCAAGGTCACCACCGGAGCCTACGCCGCTCGATACGGCATTCACCTCGGCTATCAGCACATCGGGCTGATTGGCATTGACCTAAAATATGTAGAGCGAATTCCTGAGGCAGAAAACCCTGAAGGAATTCAACTGGTGATGACAAAAACACCAACCCACAATCCCAATTACTTCTTCGATGACTATCAGCAGAAGGGCGACACTTTTCAAGTTCCCAACCCTGATGTGCATAATTTTGACCTGCATCCTGTCTCTTTCGAAGCCCTGCGAGACGACCTGCTGCTACAGAATCTGAATGTAGAAATAGTCAACTGCAATCTCAAATCGGTGCTTCATAGCCGTGGCGTTTTTCCTTATCAATCCCTTCGCAAATTTTTGAATCAGCCTGCCTTAGGCGCGTTGGTAGTGCCGACCCAGGTGAGTGAGGGCGATCGCATTCTCCAAAATCTCAAGCTTTGGAATATCCCAGCCTATGCTCCATTTCTGCATTTTCAGGGGCGAGAAAAACCACAGCTTATCTTCACCTTCACAGGCGAGATCCATGACGAACTTCAGCAAGCGATTCACCAAGTTTTTGACGATAGCCCTATCTTAAATCAGTGTTTTTCAAAGGTAACCTGCCTATTTTTTGAACTGGCTCAAGACGAAGATATTTATCAGAGTAACTATGCAGGGCCAGTCAGTCAGAAGGGGTTTAAGAGTGGCCCCAATCAGCAGTTTTTTGAGGCCATTTTTGCTCTCAAAGACGTAGGCGAATATGCCTTTTTTATGGAAACAGACTGTGTACCCATTCGCCCTGATTGGCTCGGTTATCTGGCTGATACCATCAAGACTGTGCCTGAATTTTGGATCATGGGCAGCGCCTATCGGGGACAAGATTCAATCGATCGTAATCTAGCTCGCCATATTAACGGTAATGCCATTTATGCTGTTGGCAATCCTGCGTTCAGAACCTTTGCTGAGCAATGGAAAACCATTCTCTCAACCATTACAGAAAGATTCGATCGCAGCATGGCCTATGACTGTGCATTGGAGAGATATTTTTCCCTAGAGTTTGCTCCCAATCCTTCGTTACCTTCCCAGGAACTCGATCCCAGCTCTGAAGGATGGCGGCTTTTTCAGCACACGGCTCCTGCCATTCGATATTCTCACTACATCCTCAACTACGGTGGACGTAGCGACCTCAAAACAGCAACTGAGCATTTGGTGAATGAGGTTCGTGAAACCTTTTCTGATGCTTACATCCTCCATAATCGAGCTGTGCGTGATTTGGTGTGCGATCGCCTCTTATCCTCTGAGTTGGAGATAGAAACTCTACCAGAATTAACATCTGTATCTGCCACAAAGCAACAGTCGGATCGCGCGACTCCTACTGAAGCCAAACCCGAACGCTTTGGCTTTGTTAAAAAGCTGCTGTCGTTTACAGACAAGCAAAATTCAGTTGAGGCCGAACCCGATCGCGGGTTTCACTTTGTGAGAACCTATCTGCGCGGACGCACGCGGCCAACATCAGACGGCTTCATCATCGGATATGGGGCTGGAGAAAGCTTTGTGGCATTCCGCTATTCAACCCACATCATTCCAGGCGACTTTGTTCGTGTTAGCGGAGAAATCAGGCTGAATCAACCTTGTGAACTCATGATTGCTCTCCACAATGATGATGAGTCGCCTCATGAAGGCAAGAAGAAAGTCATGACTTGTGAATCAGGGGTCATTCCCTTCAAGATTCGGAAGAAATACTCTCATCCCCATACAGGAATTAAGCTGCAATTTAGTAGCGATAATCGCCAAAATATTGAAATCGCCCTGCTCAATGTCACCTTCGAATATTTAGAGTCAGACTCTGGACAATGATATCTAAGCAGTGAAAATCTTCACCTACTACAGCGTATTTTTTGTCCACTTAGCAATAAATTTTTCTATCTCTTGAGGAGTATAGAAATGCGTGGCTAGTTTAGAAGTGTAGATCAGCTCGATATATTCCTGTGAAAAGACAATTCGATCTTTAAATGCTTCATATATCGAGGCATATTCCTTACTGTCGGACACGTTAGAAGTTTTTAGCTGGAAGTCTTCAAAACCTAGTAAGTCGCGAAAAGCTTGTTTATAGTTATTTTTGAGTTCTTCTAATTTTATAACTAGAAGGTTAACGTTGTCTTTCCGAATCAGATTATAGCCTCTATGATGGTCAAAATCTTCCTGATATACATCAATTCCAAAAACTTCTTTAACTTGTCTGTCCATCCACAATAGTGAGGATTTATGGTTTTCCAACGCTTTGAAATCTTCGATGGCCTGATCTAACTCTTTTTCGTCGATTTCACCTTGCTCAATGGATTTTGGAAAAGCTATTTCAAGTCTTATATTTTGGAAATATGCTGATATATTTCTAGCGATTGGCTCTCGGACTAGAGTGATGATTTTCCATCTTTTTTCAGACGATTTTGATGAACGGTCGGGGTTGCTTAGGATATTCCAAAGATAAAGTGAATCCAAGAAGTGATTTTTGTGGAGTTGAATTCGTTCAGGCTTAATCAGATGGGACAACCCTCTTGGCACACCAGCTGGATTTAGAACATGAGTATGGAAAACGCGAGATGAAAATTCGCTCCGTGCTTTGAGCGAGTCGTAAATAGAAGTTGAGCCAACTTTTCCCATCTGATGGACAAGGATTAATTCCTTTTCATCATCGAGGGATCGATAGAAAGGTTTGCCTGTCATCTGGTCATGAGCGAGTAGAAGACTCTTGACGTTGCTTGAGGAGACTTGAGGAAGTAACTTGGAAGGACGATCGCCATCCGTAGAGTTAGGCTGAGGAATTTGATAAGTGTCTTGCCACAATAAAGATATGCAGAGGTAGTAGCACCAATGAGCGTATCCTAATGAGTGTTTCAGGGCCTGAAGCATTGATGTGGATTCTTTGATTTTAGCCTCGGCACTGTGTACCTTCGCCAAGGCTAGATTAGCGACTTGAATTCCCTGACTTGGCTGATCAAGGTTTTTTTGAGATTGCGATCGGATTATCTCTAAGCTGTCTTGCACTCTGACGAGCTTATCCTGAATACCTTTTCTCTGAAACTCAGCTTGCTTTGCAATTTCTGAGGTCTTTCTCACTCTAGATGAAACTCGCCGTACTCTTTTTTTGAGTTGACGATCGCTCCTTATCCTGCGCTTAAATTTTCGCGTTGTTTTTTGTTGGAGAGTGGCAATTTGTTGCCGCAATTTATCTAGAGATTCTGTATTGTTCTGCGTGATTTCAGACAGGTCATTTGCTCTATTGGCCGTATAGGTTTTAGCTGCCAATAACAAAAAAATCGTGCCTGTTGTGCTAAAGATCCAGTTCAGGTCGCCAGCTATCACTGCGAAGTTATTCAGTGCGATCGCCAAAATTCCAAACAGGATCGGTAATTTCCTTTGAAATGAGCGATTTTCGATGAAACTTCTAGATGTCGTTAGTGCCGACTGAATTAGAACAGGCATTCCCTATAATTCCTCAAAACTAGGTTGTGCAACAGCTAACAGTGATAGACTTGGGGCTAAAAATTATTTGTGTTCCTAATCTTCTCAACTTCGTCGAGGACGTAATCAGCTTTAGACGCAGCATGACCGACTAAAAAGAGCAGCAAAGTCGTACCACTAGCGATAAAGATCCACTGCAACGGTTCATCTAGCAAAAATGCTGTGGTATTGAGGGCAATAGCTAAGACGGCGATCGCCACAGGCCAACGGCTGTAATAGTTAATAATTCGCCCAACTAAGGATGCAGCCAACTCTACTGAAGAAGACGGCGGCTCAGGTAGAGCCGTTGAAGATGTTGTAGCAACTCTTGCGGCTTTCGCTTTCGCGTTCTTTTTCTGGTTTTGATGTTTTCGCTTTTGTTTCTCTGATGGGCGAGCTGATGGCGTTTCTGAAGATTGGGGTGCAGGTATAGGTACAGGTTTGGGTTGCTCTTGAGGCGGAGATTGGGGTTCGACCTTTGGAGTGGAGGCCGTTTGTTGTAGCGAAGTAGAACCTCGTGGGCTTAGCGTAATTTGTTCGGGGCGAGGCCCATCTGGTTTAGTTTGGGAAGCGGTAATGTTGTCAGAAATAGGCATGGGTGGGACAACGAAAAAGTCATGATTGAGGTCTGTCCCCTCTTCTGGAGCCTTAAATGCGACTAGCTTGATAGTGATACTTTGAGCCACTTCGCGTACAGATTTAAGCGATGGAGCAATTCGATTCCAAACATTAAGTGTGAGGTCAGAATTGGTGGCGTAATCACACTTAAAAGTCGCGCTTCCGTCAATTTTTGGAGAGGCTAACCAGATAAATCCCTGAGCTTCCACGGCTTCGCGATACGCATCAATGGTGCGAGGCCCCTCGGCGGGATCATCAAAAATGTAGAGATCAATCGCATGAAGAATAATGCCACCGGGCTTTAAGATGCGGTGGCAGTCGGCAAAAAAGTCATTGAGATTGGGTTTAGGAACATGCTCAATGACGGAGATAGAAAACACAACGTCAAAGTATTGATCAGGAATTTCGGGATTAAACTCTCCCAAATAAGATCGCAAAATTTTGACGCCAGGAATCTGAGGAATGTCGGTGGGGCCAGCACCATAGCCTTCAAATTTGTCGATATTCCAACACTCGTTCGTTTGACTGAGCTGTTCTAAAAGACGAGATTGACCGCCGCCAATTTCAGCTATTTTAAGAGATTCTTTGTTCCAAAGGAGTGATAAAACCCACGCATCTTGGATGCCTTTGAGCGTGTGATTATTGCGATTGGCAATTCGCTGATCGAGCCAGCTAAAGTATTCGCTCTTGGTGACAACATCTAACATGGCGATCGCTCCTCAGAATAATAAAACGCTGCTTCAATCGAGTTAATAAAATCTTTCATTTCAATTAAAATTGTGGCATGAAACTCAAACTTATTTGTTTGGTCTTGTGTTGATTTTTCGCCTATTTTGCTTATTTCTAATTCTTTTATCGAGTTTAATTTGTTGCTCTTTGAGAATTTCGATATCGCTCAACATGCGGTCAGACTTTGATGCCGCATGACCAATCAAGAATAGCAGCACTCCTGTCCCTAACACTACGAATTCCCAACGGAATGGCGAGTCTAGGCAAGCCGCAAGATTCGAGGCGATCGCCAAGAGTGCGAGCCCTAAAGGCCAACGACTGTAATATTGGGTCATTCTTTGTAACAATGCAGCGAATCGCTCAGATTTTGACTCCTGGTTTAAATCTGGGGAGGCAGGACTTAACTGAGCAACAGATGGTTTCTGAGCTGCACGAGAGCGACGAGCTTCTCTATTTTTGTATAGAGTTTTGTTTGGATTCTTAGATTTTTTTCTCTGTCGATTTTGGCGTTTTCGTTTGGGATTAGGGGCGATCGCCTCTACCGATTCTGGTATTACTGATTCTGGTATATTTGGCTGTGATAAGTTCTCTGTTACCGATGCATACTCTGCCTTGGGGATCTGACTGGGGATCTGCTGAGTTAACCGCTTTGTAGAAGCGTTATTTTCTAATGCTGTCCAGGAACTATTGTGATTAGCCGTGCTAACGGGTTGACTGCCTAGATATTGAGCTAAATTCTGAAGAAATGGACTTAGAAATGATGAACTCACACAGATCAGATCAGTGTAGATAAAATAGCCAATATTTTGTCTAAATGCCTCTAGAAATTCACAATAATCTTCGTCACATAGCTGTAGCTTCGAGCGATAGGCTTTGCGTCCTACAGAGAGATTAAGGACTTCAAAATCATAGAAGCCAATTTGCTGTAATGGAGCGATGTCATCGTCTTTTAGAATGAGAAGATAGTCAGAGTCAAAAATGGTGTAGCCCAGAGTCGTGAGATATTCTAGAATGCGGCGATCGCCATCAAACTCAATGTAGATGATGTCGATACCGTGATGAGTAATAGTTTTTTGACAGCCTTTAAGTACTTCATATTCGCCTCCCTGCACGTCAATTTTCATAAAATCAACGTGCTCATCGATCAAGTCGTCGATGGCGATCGTATCAACGGTAAAGTCTTGAGTTCCAGGACGATTGGATTGGAAGGCTTCGCAGGCATTGCCTTCGGTTAAAAACCCTGTTGACGAGTAGCCTACTCGCTTTTCCCAGCCTGTCTCGCTTCCTTTTACGGTCGAAAGAACTCGAAACGTCAGATTCGATTTGGTTTCTGAATGAGCAGCCTTTTTGATCAGTTCGACATGGCTCAGCGATCGAGTGGTTTGCTCAAAGTAAGCATGATTTCCCTCAAACGGCTCAAATCCAATGACCCGCGTATCATCGGAGCCAGCTTTTTTGATTCGCTGAGTAATAGCACCTGCTGCTGCACCTACGTCTAGGCACAGCTTCAAGTCTTGATACGACAAAAGGTCGTAAATGAAGTCCTGCTTAATATTAGGCAAGCGAGAGAGAAAATCATTGATCATGAAGGGGCGCTAAATCGAGTTGATGTCTGCTAGTCAGGAGGGGTCGAGGAATCTGCTGAAGGAGGCTCTTTAGGGGCGATCGCGGTGGCTTGAATCGCGGCGATCGCCTCTTTTGCCTTGGCGGATGCCTTGTTCGCGATTTCGAGAGCCATCTCTGCCGTGCCTTGAATCTGACTCGCCGTTTCCAGAGCCTCACGGGCTGTGCGTCCGACTCCGTACACCATATCCAAAGCTGACTCCGAGTTTTTGGCCGAGCGCTCAACGATTTTCATGGCCGACTCCGCTGATTCTGCCGCTCTTCGAGCTTCGCCCAAAGCGACTTTCGACTTTTCTATGGCACGAGTGCTGCGTTTCAGCGAATTGCCAACCCTTTGATCGATTCCTGCAACGGCATCGCGTGCGATCGCGGCTGATTCTTGGCTTCGTTCTGCTGTTTCTATCGAGGTTTCGGTTTTTGAAAAGACATGACCAATGAGAAACAAAATTAAGCCTGAGCCTGCTGCATTGAGAGCCCACCGAAACGGAACATCAAGCATGGCGGCACTTTGAAGACCTACCGCCAGCAGAGCCACAAGCAGCGGCCACCGCTTGTAGTAGCGCAGAAAGCGCTTGAGTCGAGCCAGCTTGGAAGCAGGTATCGGATCGGGCGAGTTGGATATCGGAGCGGCGGCTGGTTCAGGGGGCTGAGACTGAGGTTGTGGGACAGCGTTTGACTTCACAGACTTTGATGCAGGAGTTTTTTGGGCGGACTGGGTTTGAGCCGCGCCTGAAGCCTTGGGTTGTGCCGGGTCTGGGTCGGGAGCAGTTTTGAGAAGCTGTTGGGCGATCGCCGCCAGATGCGGCAGGTCGGGCGTGTCTTTGAATGCCAAAATATTGCCCCAAGCGTCGGGACTCGACAGCTCACAGGGATAGGTGACCAGTCGTCGCCAGTCATGCTTAATGCCGTAGCGAATGACGGGATGCCACTCGCTGACGACGACGGTGTAGCCTCGGCTAGTCAGGTACTTCGCCAAATCATCAAAGGTATACCCCAAAGGCACGGTCTTGCGATCTTCAAACTCGCACTCGATGATGTGAGGGCTAATACGATCCCACGGGACGCCCTTGAGCACCATCAGGTCGTAGCCTTCGGTGTCGATTTTGAGAAAATCGATGTGGTCGAGCTGATGCTGGTCACAGATGTCGGCCACCGTGGTTGTGGTGACTTCGCAGCGCTGTTGGTGGGTGTCTCGAAATGGAGATAGGGCGCTGATACCTGTGCTTTCGTCGGAGCTGTAGAAGGGCAAAATCTGACCGGGGCGATCGCTCACAGCGCGATCGTCAACCTTGACCCTTGATGCATCGGGTAGCTTGCCAAGGGTTTTCAACAAATTTTCCCGATTGTCGGGGTCAGGCTCAAACGCGTAAACCTGCCAGCCTCGCTGGGCAAACCGCTTGAGCGCTCCGCCATAATGGGCTCCCACATCAACCATGACCGAGTGAATCGGCATCGCAGCGGTATATTCTGCGATCAGGTATGTTTCGTCGAAATGGGCGTGAATCTTGCGGCGAAACTCACCAAGCAAGACCGGGTCGGTGGTGCCATCAGACGGAGCGACATCAGTGGCCCGAACCGGGCGGGGGGGAAGAGTAGGCGATTCCATGAGCAGTTGCTGAAGTTCAGGGACAGAAGGGATAGATTGAGCCGGGGGTGTTGCCGCCGCTGCTCGCAGTAAATCATGAAATTGAGTGCGCACCTGCTGCACTGAGTGGACGCGGAAAACATATTCGCGGGCGGCTTGGCCTATACTTTGACATCGTTCGGGATGATCGATCAGTTCACAGATAGCAGATTTTAGAGCTGTTGCGTCGCGCTGGGTCACCACTTGGGTGCAGCCGATCGCCTGGGCGTAGGCGATTGTCGCGACTTCTGGGGGGCCATAGGCCAAAACCGGAGTCGCCGAAGCAAGGCATTCGGGTAGCTTGTTGGCCATCGAATAGCGTACGTAGGAAATGCTGCGGAGATCGAAATTGTAGCCAATCAGCAGGGCATCGGCTCCTACGAGCAACGCCCGATAGTCTGCTTGAGACACACCCGAAAGAAAGACCTTGACGCCTGGAATATGTGCAAAAATATCGTCTACTTTTTCTTTCCAAAGCTGACGGGTGTAAATCTCAAGCTGAACAGAACGCTCGCCCTGAAGGTCAGCCATGGCCTGGGCCACGTCTTTGATGCTGTCGAGGGTCATGTCTTCGGCCAGACTGCCCACATAGCGAATCGTAAAAGGGCGAATAGTAAAGGGGCGATCGCCATCCTCTGCTGCATTCCTAGCGGTATTCTCATGGGAAGCTGAGCGAACGGCTGCGTCTGCCGCCAACCAATCGGCTGGCTCCACACAGTTGGCGATCGCCACAAATTCGCGGCCATAGCGTTCTGCAAACGCCTCCGACATAGCATCACAAATGCTGAGGCAGGTGGTGGCACGGTGAAACAGCCACCGCAAAGAGACATCTAGCTCGGCATAGCGCTCGGGGTTTTGCTGTCGCAGCCGCTCTGGCCAATCATCGACAATATGAGCCACAACCGGAACGTTGAGCCGCTGAATAACCCGACAGGCAAAGTCGTGGAGAAAAGGCTGCTCCGCAACAGGTCGATAGTAGATGACATCGGGTTGAAAGCGATCGCACACCTCCAGCACCTCGTCAGCACGGGTCAACCGTCGTTCTCCCGTGCCTAAGATGGCTGCCCCTACTTTTGTCTGGATGCCGAAGACGTTGGGGGCTGCGACAAACACCTGAAGCAGCGCAGGCTGGGGCCATTCTCCAAACCAAACCTGCTTCACCTGTCCCGTGGCAGACTTTTCGCCCATGCGGGTCATGTCGATCAGCAAAATGCGCGGATAGGGCGATCGCGACCTGACCAGAGAATCGATCGAAGTTGATTTTTGCGATTGCGAATCTGGGGGCTGTGAATCTAATTGCAAATCTGGGGGCTGTGAATCTGATGGTAAATCTGATTGCGAATCTGGGGATGGCGTTTCAGAAAACAGCGAATCATAGTCAACCCGTGGAAACGCCTCCAGCTTGCCGCCGATGGTGGCGTTATACACCGTCACCCCATTTGCCTGACAAACCCGATGAGCCTCTTCATAGGCTTCCATCATTTTGTTGACTTGAGGGTCGTGCCAGCGATAGCCCTTGCCAAAATAGTTGGGGTCAAAGTGATTAACGTCGTCACTCTTCATGTCGAGAGTCGCGACACTATATTCCTGGGTTTCTTCTACATCTTCAGGAATGTCGTAGCTACAATCGACCCCAATTAAATAAATTTCTCGAAAGCCCAGATAGTAGGCCAACTGAATGCAGTTAAACGTGACGGTGCAGCCTGTGTAGGTGCAGATGCTGGCATCGGTTGAGAAGTCAAAACCATGGGGGTAGCGACGGCGAGAGCGATGATTAAAAAACACCGTGTCGTCTGCTTCTTTGAGACAGTAGGCCAGATAGATCGGGAATAGCTTGATCACCCCATCAAACTGATTGATAGCCTCTTGGCGATCTTCGGCCACCAAATGGTCTTCGACGACATAAAATGTCGGCTTAAATCCCGATTCTTCAGACTTCAGGAAAATGCCGTTGACGCCAAAGGTGACTTCGTTTTTGAGCAGATCTAGATTGGTATCGTTGAGGCTGGGGCCATTGCCAATAATGAAGGCGCGACGATTGCCTCTCATGCGATCGCGCAACGCTCTCAGACGCGGCAAATAGCGAGAGTGAAAGTGATGATCGTAAATGTCGAGGGTGCGAGACAGCCCTTCTACGCGCTGCTGGAGGGGAATTTTGCTCGTTGGCAAAAATAGCGGATTGTTGTAAAAAGGATGACGCTTAATCAGCGCTTGTTCGAGATGCTGAAGCTGGAGATCATCAGTTGGCATTGCAGTGGGTGAGGGAGAAGGAGGCGGCAGGGCGATCGCCTCATACTTTACCTTAGGAAAGACCTGCAATTGCCCTCCGATCGTGGCGTCAACGATGCGGCGATTGTGTCTTTCATACATTTCTTTCGCCGTTTGGTAGGCCATCTCAGATTGCTCTAAGTTTGGGTACTGCCATACGACGCCAGAACCAAAATAATTGGGGTGAAAATGGTTCACATCAGAACCCGTCGCTGTCACTGTGGCGTCGGGCGTGCCTGCGTCTTTGAAATTGTGATCGACCCCGACCAAAACCACTTCGGTAAATCCCAAAAAGAAAGCGACCTGCATCGCGCAATAGGTCACTGTCCAGCCTTCGTGCCACTCTGAGTTGCTCAGGTCTTCATTGAAGCCAAAGCGAGGCACCGATTTCATGAAAAATGTGTTGTGGCGGCCTTTCAGCTTTGTCTTGGCGCGATCGGTGACAAATTTTATGGAGTTGAGCTGGTCAATCTCGTGGGCAAACTGGTCAATGACGTTGGGATTGACGCAGCAATAGAAAGTTGGCTCAAACCCCATGTTGGGATAGTTGAGATAAATGCGGTTGAGTCCGATCGTAAATTCGTGGCGAAGGCGCGTGAGATCCGTTTGGTTGAGGCTGGGGCCATTGCCCACAATGAAGCAGCGTTTGCCTTCAAACCGATTTTTCAAATCAGGTAGCGTTAGCGGAGTCGAAAGATCTGCTCGGATTCCGTCTTGAGCGGTGAGCAGGGGAGGACTGGCGTCAATCGATTCTGTCAGGTCGAGAGGCGGCAGCGAAAACGACCCGCCCACGGGATACAGCGGATAGTAGGCGGCATCGCGCGATCGCACCCGATGAGCCAGGTGTTGTCGCACGGCGTTGTTGCGAATGCCCTGGATAATAGGCTGCGACTTGTAGTGACGGGCTACAAATGCTTCGACGGTAAAGGCCGGATCAGCCTCGGTGGCGATCGCCGCATCAGGAATGCCGGAATGAATCAACTCTTCGTGACTGTCTAAGCGACTTAGCGGCCAGTCTTGAGGATCGGAAGAGAGGGTTAGCTTTTCAAAATAACGAGCGACTAGCAAATACCCTAAAGGAGTATCATCAATCGTCCAAGTGTCTTTGGATAGCGGAGATGATTGGGATGTAGAGCCTGCTATCTGGGACTGACTCGACGGATAAAGTGCCTTCCAGGGATTGGTGTATGTCAGCTCGAAGCAGGTTTGGAGATGGAGCGATCGCAACGCTGCCCCATCATAGAGTGCGTAACTGCTGAGGTGAGTGGGAAAAGACTGGGTGCCAAATCTGTCGGTTTTTAGATGGCCGATAAAGGGATGCTTGCGGCGAATAAACGCATGATACAAATCTCGTAGCCATGCCTGTTTGAGGATG
This sequence comes from Elainellaceae cyanobacterium, assembly GCA_049647405.1. Taxonomy (GTDB): domain Bacteria; phylum Cyanobacteriota; class Cyanobacteriia; order CAKZMO01; family CAKZMO01; genus CAKZMO01. The sequence goes on from JBARXP010000148.1 coordinate 29,524, forward strand.
ACACAGCTCGGATCAAGCCAGAGAAACTGATCGTAGGTTTGAATACAGTGCAGCAGCAGATGATTATCTCTTGCGATATCGCCGTTTTCGGGCTCCGATGAATAAGGCTCATCTGAAGGGTGCGATCGCAGAGATCTAGAAGTACTCTCTGCACCCGACTTTTCCTGCACCCAAGCTGTGCCAATAAAAACCTCCACTGCCCTGACTTGACTAAACGCATCCAAACCCGCCTGAATCGTCAGCGTTGCTTCTGGATCGGTGTAGTAGAGATGATATTGAACTGGAATTCCCTCATATAAGGAAGCCAAAAGCACTAAGAGAGTCTGCACCGATGCTTGATTGGACGAGCAAAAGCTGAGGACAACACTTAAATTTTCAGGATTTCTGAATGAAGATGTCATCAGGATGGAATCCTTACCTCAAAATGAATTAGCTCTGGCGCTGTTTGTGCAACACATTGACTGTTATAGTTCAGCTCAGAATAGCTTGACTCAGCAAAACTGCTCCCAAGTTTATCAGAACGCGATCGTCTCACGTGCGATCGCACCTCCCCCTTTTTTTGGAACAATCATCATTCTTGCCAAACTGCTGTCCCTTTAGGTCACCCGACTCTTCTTCTGTTGAAGCTACCGGGGTTGCTTTCGAGCTGGTTTCTCTTGCTGCATCAGCTTTGCTTGATAGTCTCGGAGTTGCTGCTGGGTTAACTGCAACTGAGCTAAGGTCTGGTCATGGCGCAGCTTCACCTTTTCAACCTGAATCTTACTCTGTTCTAGAGTCTCTTCTGTATTGCGGAGCAAGATACTCACATGCTTCAGCTTGGCCTGGGTGTCTTGCAATTGTTTTTGAGTGTGCCGCAGTTGGTCTCGTGACTGATCTCGCTCAGACTGTCTTTGCTCTGCAACGTCTCGCTGCTGTTGGTAGCTTAGCCGCAGCCGTTGCAAATCGTCCTTCGTTTGATGGAGGGAGGTGGCGATCGCTCTAAATGAAAGCTCATCTACGACGGGCGATAATGACTGCCCTACGGTCAAATCGATAGGCGCATCTGCCACAGGCGAGGGCGAAGACTGATCCGCTGAAGACTCAGGATTTGAAGAAGAAAAGTCTGACATATCGCTAGATTGAACGTCGGGGTGAACATCGGGATATGAGGGTGTGAGTTGAGCCTCGACTCCCTGCAAGTCTTGAAACAGGTGAACGTAAGCTTGAGCCTGAATGGGCAAATGATAGTCTGATTCGATGCGCTGGCGACAGGTGCGCCCCATTTGAATGCGAGAGTCGGGGTTGAAAATGCAGCTCATCAACGCCTCCGCTAGCTTAGCAACATCTCGCAACGGCACCAGATAACCCGTTTCACCCTCTATCACGACATCAGAAATGCCGCCTGAGTCAAACCCGATGACCGGAGTGCCACAGCTCATCGCTTCGAGCATGGTGTTGGGAAAGTTATCTTGTAGAGACGGCAGCACAAAAACATCAGCGGCTGAATAAATGCGGCTCAATTCAGCATCAGATTCTACTTTTCCGAGCGATCGCACCGGAATATCTAATCCTTCTAGCCACTCACTAGGCGTTCCGAAACACAAAATCTCGATATGCTGAGCTTCGACTTTTTGACGAAATTGTGGCTCATCCAAACAGCGCCATAGCGCCTGAACCAACTCGAAAAATCCCTTTCGATCTTCTTTGGCTGACACCGCCCCAAATAGAAGGGTTGTGACGTGAGGTGCGATGTTGAGATGGGCTTTGGCCTCAGATTTGTTTAAGGGCACAAACACATCGGTTTCTAGCGAATATGGAATAACTTCGATGCGCCGATTGCGAAGTAGCCGACTGCTCTGCGCACAGTCGGCAAGCCAGCGGCTTGGGGTCACGATCGTCAGGTTTGGCTTGTCGGCAAATCGCTGAAGCTTATCCTCTAGGGTCGCTGCCGCTAGACGATACGGATCTTGAGCTAGTTGAGGGCAGCCAGAACAATCACTCTGGTATTTGAGACAGCCTGCCCCGTAGTGACAGCCCCCAGTAAACGCCGCCATATCATGCAGCGTCCAGACCACAGGTTTGCCGAGGTTGAGTAATTGTTCAAGAGTAGAAGGCGATTGAAACTGGGCAACCCAATGGAGGTTAATCACATCAGCAGTTTGCACATCGGGAATGTGGCTTAGATCAACACCTGGATACGGAAAGCTAAACAGCGTATTAGAAAGTTCGCTCCGATTGCGGTGGATATAATTTTGAATTGCATCCAGTCCTGAAGCCTTGGGGCGATCGCCTTCAGTTTGAGGATGAGAGATGACTTGAAGCACCGAGTTATCAGAGGAGTCTTTTTGCTGGGCAATCAGGGTTGATGATTGCCCGATATGCTGGAACCCTTTGTGGAGTCGATAGCTGGCTCTAGCTGCACCACCGCTAATGTCTCTTGTACTGACGAGTACGATGTTCATGCTGTTTTACTAACGTGCTGTTCTATGCCGTTTGGGGAATGGGCGATCGCCATCTTATACTTTTACGATTATCTATTACTGAAAACACTTCACCAAAATACTAAACCAAGGGTCTAGCATCAACTTTTTCAAAGCAAACATAGAGCGTATGCCCTTTGAATATACGCCTTACAAGTGGATATTTTTTGAGCAATGGATTTATTTGATGATGCAAAACTTTAGACTTAAACCCACCAAGTAAAAGCTCTTTAGAAAATCTTTTGGCTTGAATGGCTGTATACCAATCGACATGATAATCTGCCAGGGGTTCAAATCGTATCCTCTTCAGTCGGAGAGGATATAGTTTCTCCAGATACCGAAAAGTCGAAGATCTCCACTGCGTCATATGATGAGGAGGCTGATCAAAAAGATTCATTTCCGAATATTTTTGAAATGAATCAGCGTTTGGAACAGCAACAATCAGCTTTCCTCCAGGTTTCAAAACCTTGATAAGTGAACTCAAAAAAACTTTCGGATTAGGAACATGCTCTAGAACCTGAAAAGTACAAACTGCATCAAAAAAATCTGCTTTTTCTTCTGCAAATTTCTCGATATCAATTCTAAGTAATGGGATCCCGTTTTCGTTGCCTAATTGAACCGCAGATTCATTTAACTCAATCCCAATCGCATCAATTCCAAAGTCCTGACGAAGTCGTTTTACAAAATCACCACGACCTGCTCCAACTTCTAAAACAGTTTTAGCTTCCTTTAAGTCTGTTAAGGCTACATCATGCTCCCATTTCCTAGGCATATAATACCAATCAATCTTTTCTAGTTCCCTATAAAAGGATTCAGAGCCAGCTATATCAAGCGGCATAAAAAATCGCAATTGGCTATCTCGACACTCAAAAAGATAAATGTCGTTGTGTTTTTTAAGTTCATGACTCACATCAATCTGGCGTGAGTTTAGCCAAGCAGATACTATTTTTTTTACCGACATCACTCTTACAAGTGAGATGCGATTGCTTTCAGTCAGAGGGCTAAAGATAAGGTTCTCTGAGTTTAATGGCTCAGAATTCTTGGAATGCCCAAAAGTGGAATTAAAGTCTTTCTCCAAAAAAAAATCTTTAAGTTTTGCCTTAAAATTTAGCCATCGACCCTTTAGATTAGACGAAGGGGATAATGTAAGAGTCTCTATCTGATTCTCTAAATTATTTAACCGCGACTCTAGTTTCTTTTGTCTCTTCGCAGAATTGCTAACTTTTTGTCGAAGCCGTTGAATTCTCTGTAAATTTTTCTTTTGCCTATGTTCAGAGGTTGAAGATTTAACTTCGCCTTTTAGAATCTCTAATGCATAATTCAAATTATTGACTTGGGATTCAACTTGTGACGTAAAAGTTGCACCCTCTTCTGTCAAATAAGAAGTGCTGGACTTTAAATCACTAATTTTTCCCTCGACTTCAGTAATTTTAGACTGGATGACTTCTAATTTTTGAGATTTAGAAAGTAGCTTCTCTTCTATCTGAAAATTTTTCTTTGAAAGCTCACTAACTTTTTGTTGGGATTGATATAATTCAGAACTAACTGTTTCTTGCCACGACTTATATCCTAACTGTTGCGATAAATTTCCTACAGTTTCATTAAAGACGTGAGAAATTGTGTCGTTAAAATAATGTACCCAATCTCCTTCGATGCCTTTACGATAATGTGATCTAATATTTTCATCGCCCTGTTTTCGCTTTGAAAGTTTTTCAAAACTATAGTCATCAAGAAGCTGAAGAATTAGAGCATCTGTCAGAAATATTCCACAGTAATCAAACAAAGATTTAACAGTATCAAAATTATTAGAGGACGTTAAATCTTCGAACTTATAAAGTCTTATGTTTTTATTTGTACCACTAGCTTCATGCCATGAGGTCATGCTGTCAAAGGCACCATATAGCTTTAAAATCCCAATGGCAGTGATTAATCCTTCTTGTAATGGAAGCTGTTCTAGCAGTTCTCGTATCCATGCTACAGGTCCTGTAAGTCCGTGCGAATATTTCATTGAAAAATACCAGGAGACAACAATATCTCTCGGATCTCGCTTAATGAAGAATGCTTTGTATTCAATAGGCTTTGGCAAAGAGCAAAACCCTGAATATGAGACATAAAAGGGAGTAACGATCGTATTCTCTGGAAAAGCTTCGTCATAGAAACGGTCATTTAAGTTACGAGGATCAATTTTGGCTGGTAAATGCTCTTCATAGTTATAGGGTGTAAGGCCAGAAATTTCTTGGACTCGCGAATCAGAAAATAATTTTCTAAACCATTGACTGCCAGTTTTCTGAACACAACAGTGATATACGTTAATCATTTTTACTCAAAAGTAGCTTACGTTTGAAATAGTATAGAAAGTGCTTTAATGATCTTTTGTGGTCAATTCCTTTTCTTGATCGCGCGAGATCTATTTCTAATAGTCGTATTTTATCTCTAGCTTGTCTAAGCTTAACTTTTAATTCTTTTTTCCTATTCTTGATTCTCAGAATTTTCTTAGATTGATCTTTGACTCTCTTAGACGGCTGATACATAACATGCTTCTCCTCTTGCTTTTCTTCACCAAGCTCAGAGAAAACTCTTTCTGCTCCCTTTATTTTTTTTAGGAGTGATGAAATATCTTGTTTCCTGTTCTCTAGGGCATATTCTTTTTCCTTTAATAATGTTCTAGTTTTTTCGACCTCTTGAATAAGGTTAATTCTCTCTTCCTCTGAAATTTCTAATTCTTGCAATAAATAGTCACGTTCAACTTTGTATATAGCCCAATCTAGGTTGACCTCAGCCTGAGTCCTTAAACAATCTTTCTGATCAGGAGTTACTGTTATTGGGTAAGTAGAATCTTGAGGCGTTTCCGCTAGCCTTTGATACTCTTCAAATGAGATAGGAGGAACTTCTGACGTGTACGCTTTTCTTGTTATTTCTGCATAAATTTTTTGCGTATCAATGCATATCTGTTGTCGAAATGGAGAAACATATCGATGAACAAATTCATCTCCAAACCCAATAGTAACTGGGCACTGGCATAGATACCCTAAGCTCATACAACTAGATGAAAGTAATGTTACTGCCTTATTAAACTTTATGAATGGAGTAAATAGTTCAACAGGAAAGTATTGAAATTCCAGGATCTCTGAAACTTCAAAATTATATTCTGAAAGTTTCTCGCAGACTAAAGTAGATTGATTTAGAGATTGTCTAGGATGTCCCTTAACAAGTATTTTTTCACTATAACTAGAATTTCTTAATAAACAGGATAAGTATAAGGCTATTTCAGCATCTAAGTTTTTTGCGGTTCTCGATTCCGTTGCATTTGCTAAGAGTACTATAGACAATGGTTTTTCATTAAGACTAATATTTTTGCAGTATTCTTCAAGTCCTGGTATGGTTCTTGCAATCTTTTCAATAACTGATTTTAAGAACTGAAGTTCGATAAACTGAGTGTGTATAGAATCAAAAATTCTCTCTCCATATTCTATTCCTGGAGAGATTAAATAAGCTGCGTCAATCGACTGTAAACCATCTGAATTAAATGTATGCTTACTATGATGAGGCTTAACACTCACAAAACCAATAATTCCATCTCCGTAACATATCTTTTGAGCTTTAGGATAGGCAGATAGACACAGCTCATTTACGGCTTGCCAATTTCGAGCAACATAAATAATGTCAGGTTCATTGAAATTAGTCAATCGCAACAATTCATGAATAGCTTCATTAAAACGAATTACCTTTGTAGTTAATTTTTTCTCTATTTCGAAAAGATAAACTGTTTCTTTGAAGTCCCAGGCTTTTGCGATATCTAAACAAGCATTAGTAAGTTTCTGGTTAATAACATCCGATTGAAAACAGGAATATCCAACTATAAGATAGTCCTCACAGCCACTACAGTTCTCCTGTTCTTTTTGAAATTCTAGAACAGTAATTGCAGCAAGCAACTGAGTTGGCCCCTGAACAATAATGAAACGCTTTATAGTCATTACTAGTTTTTATCGCATTGTCATTTATGGCTAATGTATTTTCTTAGGAATCAAGATTGATATCTCAGTTGCGACTTTAACAGCTCCTCGTCTATCTATAGATTGCCAGCCGATTTGAGCGAGCTGGTGTAGTCGAGGAATATTACTGACAAAATCAATGAGATTCTTTGGCGATCGCCCGACTTCTCCCGGATTTTCAACACAGCCTACCTCACTCATTGCTTCGACATAGAGAGCCATAGTCCTCTAGCTTAGCGCCGCGTAGGATCTCCCGACATGCAGAGCTTCACTATAATAACGCCTCTCAGCATGCCATAGACCTCGCTGCAACTCAAGAATGTTCGGGACAAGTTTGCTGACCCCAGGGACAAGCCTTTACTTACGATTCTGCAAAAAATAGGGCTGAAGAGCCATGAGCTACTCCAACAACAGCATCGCTCGGTTGGTATCTGGCTGAGATGACATCGGGCATACTCACGAATGATCGTCAGCTCATCATGCTCCATGTCATAGGCGTTCCTTTAGCCGCGTCTTGATTGATTGCTTTCCCCAGCAGCTCTTCATAATATCTGGGATGTAGACCCGTGCTAGGTCGAACCACTCTCAAATTTTCGGGTGTGAAAATGTCCCCAGCCTTCATATCTTGAGCAATGAATAGAGAGCGCCGAAACATCCTTGACTTTTCCTCAGCAGCAACAAGTCCATACTGGATATGCCCCAAACTTTGCCAAGCCCGTTTAGTTTCAATCACCAACTGTTGCAGCTCATGGGGCTCCATTGAAAACGCAGAATCTACTCCACCCTCGGCTCGACGTAAAGTCAAGTGCTTTTCAATAAAGGTTGCTCCCACCGCAGTGCTCGCGATCGCCACCCCAATGCCCATTGTGTGATCCGAAAGCCCCACCTGAACATTAAACAAATCTCTCAGATGCGGAATCGTCAGCAAATTAGAGTTCTCAGGATTCGCTGGATAGGTACTTGTACACTTCAGCAAGATTAAATCTTGACATCCGGCTTTCTGTGCCGTGTGAACGGCTTCATCAAGTTCTGATAACGTTGATGTTCCGGTTGAAATAATCATCGGTTTACCCGTGCGGGCAACCTTCTCGATCAAGGGCAAATGTGAATTCTCAAAAGATGCAATCTTGTAGCATGGGACATTAAGATTTTCTAAAAAATCGACCGCCGATTCATCAAATGGAGAGCTGAATCCGATTAGTCCTAATTGACGACAACGCTCAAAAATGGGTTCATGCCATTCCCAAGGGGTATGAGCCTCGTGATAAAGCTGGTGCAGCGACTTTCCATGCCACAGACTTTGTGGATCGCTGATTACAAAATCGTTGCTCTCAACGTCAAGGGTTATGGTGTCGGCAGTATAGGTTTGGAGTTTAAGACCCTGTACTCCTGCTTGTGCCGCCGCTTCAACAAGTTTGAGGGCGCGATCGAGTGACTGATTGTGATTTCCTGACATCTCAGCCACGATAAAAGGGGGATGATGCTTGCCAATGGCAACATTCTGGATTTGGATTTTATCAATGGTCATGTTGGCCTCACACGCTCATACTGAAGAGCAAGATTACCACTAACCTGTCTCAGGGCAATTTTTTGAAAGTGCGATCGCTCAAATGCAGCGATAGAAGCGCGATTATCAGGCTTGATTAATGCACGGACTCGTTGAATCGATATTGTACGAAATAAGTGGGCGATCGCAATATCAATGAGCTTGCTTCCATAGCCATATCCCCGTTGATTGGGAGCAAGATTAATAGATATTTCTGCAACATCTGGTTCTGATGGATCAACATCAAATCTGACTTGCCCAATCGGAATATTATTTTCGTCTGAGGCAATATAAAAGAGACAATTAGGCTCATTTAGTTTCTGACTCAGCCACCGAATATGGCTGTCCCAGGGAATGGGATCAGAAGAAAAAGAAGCTGCTCTTACAATTGCATCATTGGCCCATTCCCAAAGCATCTGACAATCCTCTTCAGTTGCAGGTCTAAGCCAAATCATAGTCGTTAACCAGGAGGTATTGAGGAGCTGAGACGGTTGTCGAACGGTGAGACAACATTTGCCCAGCGTTAAACCATTCAGTCATAATGGTTTACATCGATTCTTTTTCATTAAGATGACGGAGTACTCGTGCGACTCCTTGACCATCCACGAGTGACTGACTTTTAGTGCTCATATCCAATCGAACTTCTTCTGAAAAAATACTTTTTAATCCTTGAATAATCGCTTCTCGTAGACTCCCTTTTTTATGACTAATTTCTTTCATAATTCCTAGGGAATCGAGAGCATGAACGTTCTTTCTCTGATTATCAGCAAGAGTAATGAGAAGACTTGGAAGACCCATAAAAGCTAGCTCCCAGCATGTTGAACCACCTGAGGCGATCGCAACATCTGCCCACTCCATGAGCTGCGACATGTTCTTCACATTATGCTTCAGTTGAATAAGATGAGAAGAGGTTTCGGCTATTTCTTGAAGCTGTCTCAGATAGGGGTTGCTTCCTCCGACAACAATCACTGCTTCTAGCTGAAAATCGGTATCTTGAATTGCTTCAATAATCACTTGAGTCAGATTATTTGGATCAGAACCTCCCAGTGTGACTAGAAGCTTTTGCGGCACTTTCTCAATTACCCTCTGCCAGCCTAGCCATGCATGAAACTCTCGCCTTAGCAACACATACTGAGTTCCTAGCAGAAAGAGACTTGAGCTGTCTCGACAGGGGTATAAATCGGTAGAAGCGTAAATATTTTGATTCAGAATGATATCTGCACTGTAGCGATCGCAGTGACAATAATCATCTAAAAACAATAGCTTCAAACCATGAGACTTAATTGTCTCTTGATAATCACTACCAAACTGATACCCGTCCACCACTATCCATGCAGCTTGATAGTGCTGAGCTATATGGACGGTGTGTTCCGCATCTTCTTTTGACCCAACAGCAGCCTCTATCATCAGAATCAATAGACCTTCAGCCTCCAGGCGTTTTTTTAGCGCCGCTGTCATCTCGCTGGCTGCAAACCTGACTTGGATACCTTGGTCAACGAATGTTTGAGCTAATGCTAGACATCTCATCACATGTCCTGTTCCGACAGAGACCGAAGCATCTGCTCTAATTAAGATATTCATGGTTTCAACACTGTCTTCTCAAATAGAAACCAGGTAATATCATCTTGCGGAAAATTATTGTCTCTATGATAAACAAATCCATAATCAGACAGGGTTACATCTTGAAATCGATCTAATATTTCGCCTGCAAAATCTCTCTTAAAAAGTTTATTCTCATGTCCTCGATAGCTAATAGTTATTGGCGACGGACTATAGTATTCAGCAATGCAGATATATCGATCGCTTGCATGATAGAGCAAATCATAAACTGCATTTAGATATTCAGGTGCGATGTGAATCAACACGCCCTTCACAAGCGATAAATTGTATGAATGGGAAGGGTTAAATTCTAAAATTGACTGATGATATACCTCATCATAATGCTGACTTTTGAGCTGCTTTACCGCAGATTGGTTAATCTCAACAGCAGCTAATTTGGTACTTGGAAGTAGTTGACGTATCGCTTGAAGATTTAGGCCAATATTTGCTCCGAGTTCGATAACTGAGTTAATGCATGTTGTTTTTTGTAGAATTCTTGAAAATAGTGTGAGATTACTTGCAGTGTGTTGAGCACTTTGATTGCGATCGACATATTCGTTGCCAAATTCTCCAGCCCAAAATACTTCTTGCTCAGTCTTAAATAATTTCATTCTATTCTTTTTTCTCATTTAAATTGCTCACCACAGATTTTAATATTCACCTATTACATGTTTATTTTTTCTGTTCGATATGGGCGTTCAATTGCGACCAATCTGGATAATGCCTCATCAATTCCAGACAATCTTCTAGAGTGAACTTCTCAAGTCTTGGATATAGATTTTCTAAGATTCGCTTGATGAGTTCAAAATCTTCAAGGGTATCGACCGTCCATCGAAATTGACTTTGGTCGCTACTGTAATGTTCGTGACCCATGCGGAAACGACGATATTGGCGATGAATCAGTGGTGTTACATGTTCTCGATCAGATGGGGATGTTGCTTCTCGAAATATAGTTTCAAGAGTCTGAAATGGTATGACTTCAGTATCCATACCCCGTGGATACGTTCGCTCAAGAACATTAGAAACATAGTCATAAGGATGGTTCCCTGTATCAAAACTACTCAGATATAGTTGAATTGCTCTATCGATAACAACGGGATCAATTAACGGACAATCAGAGGTTACTCGCACGACAGCATCAGCTTCATGGGCAGAAGCAGCTTGATAATAGCGAGATAATACATCATTTTCTGAGCCCTGAAAATATGCGAAGCCTAATTGATCACATAAAGACAGAATGGGCTGATCTGTGTCATTTACAGTAGTCGCAACGACGACTTTGTCTGCATTTTTGACTCTCTGTAATCGTTTTAATTGAAATTCTAATAACGGCTTTCCCAACACTTTTTTAAGTACCTTACCAGGTAAACGGGTCGAGGTCATGCGGGCTTGGACAATGATGATAAAGCGCATAAATGTAAACGTAATGGGTTCAGCATAGCGATGAATTTCTATATTCCAAAGGCAATTTCACATTGCTAACATAGAGACTGTAATCACGACTTCAACTCAGTTATATACTCAGTTATATATTGATGCTTTATCTCAAAATAGCCCCGAGTGCCTGCACAACATAATCTTGGTCATCTTCGGTTAACCCAGAGTAGAGCGGAATCGAAATTGCCTCGCGGTAATACTGTTCTGCTTGTGGAAAATCTCCCCAGCGGAACCCGAGTTTCTGATAAAACGGATGCGTGTGTACCGGAATGTAGTGGAGGTTCACGCCAATCTGAGCAGATCGTAGCGACTCAAAGACTTGACGATGCGTGGTCTGAAGCTGCTCCAGTTGCAGACGAATCACGTAGAGGTGCCAGCTAGATGCCGTGTCAGAATGCTGCCGGGGCAAGGTTAGAGGCAAACCGACCAGACGCTGATGATAGCGTTCAGCTCGTTCTCTGCGGCAGGCGACAAACTCATCCAGCCGCTTCATCTGGCTCTCGCCCAGAGCTGCTTGAATATCGGTCATCCGGTAGTTTAATCCCAGTTCTAGCTGTTGATAGTACCAGGGGCCGTGAGACTCTTCGGTCATGAGATTAGGATTGCGGGTGATGCCGTGAGTTCTCAATCGAATGAGCCTGTCATACAAATCCTCTCGGTTGGTCAGCACCATACCGCCTTCTCCCGTTGTGATGATTTTTACAGGGTGGAAGCTAAACACGGTCATATCTGAAAATTCACAGCTTCCTATGGGTTTGGAACGATAGCGTCCTCCAATGGCGTGAGAGGCATCTTCGATCACACAAAATCCGTAGCGATCGCCCAATTCGGCAATGCGCGACATCTCGCAAGACTGCCCTGCCAAATGCACAGGAATGACGACCTGCGGCAGTTCATCCTGTTGCTGAGCCTGTTCTAATCGTTTTGCCAACGCATCAACATCAAGGTTGTAGGTTTGAGGGTTGATATCGACAAAATCAACCGTCGCTCCGCAGTACAGCCCACAGTTGGCAGAGGCAACAAATGTGTTAGGCGAAGTCCAGAGGCGATCGCCTTCCCCTAATCCCGCAGCGAGACACGCAATGTGTAGCCCTGCTGTGGCACTTGACACTGCAACAGCATATTTTGCCCCACAGTATTCAGCAACGGCTTGCTCAAAGCGGGCGATCGTTGGCCCCTGGGTAAGCCAGTCAGACCGCAAAACTTCGATCACCGCTTCGATATCTTGTTCAGAAATGTCTTGCCGTCCGTAAGGAATAAACGTCACCGCTGCACTACTCCGTTACTTTCGAAATCTCCACACAATAATACAGGCTGGATTAAGAGGATTAATGCCAATACAGTCAGGTCGAAATTCAAGGACTTCGATATTAGGGTGGTTCTGTAAAAGTTCAATTAAGTTGCGATTGTAATCGTTTAACTCGATATATCTATTTCTCAATGCTCCGATGAGGGTCTGGCGGCTCTTCAATTGCATCGGTTCAAAATTGACCACAAGATCAATTTTTTCCCGATGTTTTTCCAATCCATCAATAAAGCATTGGGCATCAGGGAGCTGCTCAACGCTATGGCTGGTAAAGACGATGCTGTTTTCTCGAATCAGCTGATAGTCATCTAAATGATAATAGTTAAAGGGAGAGACTTTTAAGTTAAAACGTGACGCAATTTCAACCGCATTATGGGAAAACTCGCCTCCGTACACGTCTGAAGTCAAAGACTGAAGGTGTGGGAAATTCGCTCCATATCCGCAGCCTAATTCACAAATTTGCCGGGGTTGATAGGGACGAATGACTTCTTCAACCAGAGCATAGTAAATGGAACGAACGGTACTAACTGGAGCTTCGAATAACTCCTCTTCAAGGGAAAATTTAATTAGACTCTGAAAATCTAGCCCAGATTGTAGATACTCCTGCTTTTTATAATCCTCAACGTCTACACTATTGAGGTGAAGCAATGAGCCATATTTGTCAGTGTCATATTCCCGTTGAATCTGATTGATATCTCTGGTTTTGGAGAAATGTTCAAGCCCTATGAGTCGAGAAGTCCAGGGATTTTGAACTGACAAATATAGATTCCAATCAGCTTTTTTCATTACGATTGCAAAGGAAATTTAAAGGAAACACATGGGTCGTTTTGCAGAAGAAAGGAGAGAGTTAAAAACCGTAAACTAAATCATATTCAGCAAAGTATCTGTGTGTAACCAAACATCATTATTATCAGAACTATACTGAAATCCTTCAGGCACAGGTTTGCCTGTTTCTCCGATTAAGTTCTTCCGGTGATCAATACTTTTAACAAAGCTGATGGTGGGCTGAATGATGAAATGATCGGGAAACTCTATGGTTAAGTGATATTCGTCAGATGGGCACATAATCTCATGGAGCTTTTCACCTGGGCGAATACCAATGACTTTAGTGGGAATGCCAGGGGCGATCGCCTCTGCTAAATCGCTCACTTTCATCGACGGCAGCTTGGGCACAAAAATCTCGCCCCCCTGCATCCGAGCAAAGTTTTTGAGGACAAAATCAACGCCTTGCTGGAGCGTAATCCAAAACCGGGTCATGCGGGGATCGGTAATCGGAATTTCGCTGGCTTGCTCTCGCACAAGTTTTTGAAAGAAAGGCACAACCGAACCCCGCGAACCCACTACATTGCCGTAGCGAACCACAGAAAATTGCGTCTCTGCCACTCCGGTTAAATTATTAGCGGCGATGAACAGCTTATCTGACGCAAGCTTGGTTGCTCCATACAGATTAATAGGGTTCGCAGCCTTATCAGTAGACAGGGCAATGACTTTTTTGACGCCTCGCTCAAGGGCAGCATCAATGACATTATTGGCCCCGTGGATATTGGTTTTAATACATTCCATCGGGTTATATTCAGCCGCAGGAATTTGTTTCAGAGCCGCAGCGTGAATCACGTAGTCAATGCCGCGCATCGCTAAATCGAGGCGTTGGCGATCGCGCACATCTCCAATAAAGTAGCGCATGGCTGGAGCATTGAAGACCTGTGCCATCTCATACTGCTTGAGTTCGTCTCGTGAATAGATGACGACTCGTCGAGGCTCATACCGTTCGAGCAGGGTCTTGACACATTTTCTGCCAAATGAACCTGTTCCTCCGGTGATTAGGATGGATGTTCCATCGAACACGGGCAAATCTCCACACGCCTGTCAGAAGCCCGATGATTATAGACGATTATGTAAGTTAGGGGGAAGGAGTGGAAGAGGCCAACTCCCGTTAGCACTTCGCCATAGGCGATATAGAGCAACGTCGTTTTGCCGATGACGTAGTTCCCAAGGTGCGATCGCGGCTGGTAGGCACAACAGACCCCATCGCGCATATAGCCGTGGTAAGGTTACTGGCTCCTTGCACCTGATGGACGACCACCGTCCGAGGATCAACGCGGCTATGCAGAAAAGATTGTTTTATGCGTTTAATTTTAATACTTATTTACGCATTGATTTAGTTACTTAAGTTTTTGCCCCATTTAAGTGCAAGTCAATTAGGATGTAAGCGCAACAAGACTTCATATTAAACGGCATGGATTGGCAAGAGATTGCAGGCAATTGGGTCTACATTCCCCGACGCCCCAAGGCGATTATTCATTTTCTCGGGGGAGCGTTTATCGCAGCCGCACCCCATATCACCTATCGCTGGCTGCTCGAAAACCTCGCACTCCAGGGTTACGCTATTATCGCAACGCCTTTTGTGAATACCTTCGATCACGGGGCGATCGCCCGTCAGGCGCTGGTGTCTTTTGAGCAAGCCCTAGACTGTCTCCAGCATCAGTTGCCCCAACGCAACCTGCCCATTTATGGATTGGGGCACAGTATGGGCTGCAAAGTTCATCTGCTGATTTGCAGCTTGTTTGAAGAAGAGCGGGCAGGCAATATCTTCATCGCCTTTAACAACTTTCCGGCGCGGCGTTCGGTGCCGATGCTGGAGCAGTTTTCACAGCTTTCCAATGCCGTTGAAGGAGCCCGCCAGTCGTTTCCGTTTCTTGAACAGATTGCGCCCCTCACCTCCAATATGGCGGTCGAGTTTGCTCCATCTCCTGAGGAGACAAACCGCATTGTGACTGAAAGCTATCGAGTGCGGCGCAACCTGCTGATCAAGTTCATCCGTGATGATATTGACCAGACCTATTCACTCCATGAGGTGCTGCAAGAGCGGTTTCCAGATTTGACGGCTATCCAGATTCTGCGGGGCAATCACCTGACTCCGTTAGGTCAAGATATTAGCTGGAAGTCGGGCAGGGCATTTTCGCCCCTAGATGCTGTTGGGCAACTGGTGAAGCAGGAGCTATATCGAGATCTAAAGCACCTCAGAAGCAATATTCTGCGATGGCTGAATCCAGCAGAAATGCCTCAGTTGAGGGCATAAGGGATGGGCATCAATAATTTTACGAAATGATCTGAATGTCAGAGTTGTGGCGTTCAGGTTGTGGCGTTTAGTTACAGGACTTACGCACAGCTCGCCTAAGCTTGAATAAACTCGTTGAAAGGGTGGGCGCGACGCGCCCACCCTTTCAACAAACTGCGTAAGTCCTGAGTTAGATTGTCCGCCAGCGCACCAATCTAGTGGCGTAGCCTTTCAGGCATGGCTACGCTAAAGCGAAGCGTAACGCACCGCCGAACGGTAATTTTTTTCAGAAATCGCCTCAATTGATTTGAGAACGGCTAAGCAGTCCTGCCTATTTCCGGCCTCACGTTGTCGAGGCTGCTGCAAAGTGCTTTCTAAGTTTTGATAAAGCCCTAAATTTCAATGGCTTCAAAGGATTAATTTAGCTACTCTAGAGTCATCTTTCTCAAGAGCAACTATTCTCTGAACGTCACTTTATTGCAAACGTTTAATTTTCGGCATCACTATTCGGCATCACTATAGGGGCACTCCATGCAGCTTACGCGATCGATTCAGCAGGTAGGTAGTCGGATTCAGGAATGGCTGGCCAAGGTGCCCATCCTGAAACTACGGGCTTCCCTCTTCAAAGATTCACAGGTCTCCCTCAACTTTTTGGTTCTCCTCGCCTCATCTTGTCTGATTGCGACCTTTGGCCTGATTATTAACAGCACTGCCGTCATTATCGGAGCCATGCTCATTGCTCCTCTGATGCAGCCATTGCGAGGGTTTGCGTTTGCGGCGATCGAGGGCGATCGCGAGCTTTTGCGTGTGAGTGCCTCTGCCATTGGCATTGGGACGTTAGTTGGCATTGCCATGTCTTGGCTAGCAGGAATATTGCTGGGCATTCCTGAGTTTGGCACTGAAGTGTTAGCCCGTACCCAGCCGACACTCATCGATCTCTCCATTGCCATTGTCGCTGGAGCCGTCAGCAGCTATGCCAAAATTCGCCCTGAGATTGGAGACGCAATCTCAGGAACGGCGATCGCCGTTGCGCT
>JBARXP010000149.1:0-15621 GCA_049647405.1 Elainellaceae cyanobacterium
CAGTCCTCCCGTCGCCGCAAGGCTCAAAGACATGAGCTGACGAGCGATCGCCCTGGGGGCAAGCCGAGAAATCAGGGTCAGATAGGTCATAGCGTTCTCCGTAGTTAGCTCATTCTCCATGTTCATCCATTGGCGCGATTCCCCCAAGCTGCTCAACCAGAGCAGTTAGGGAAACGCTTAGGCGATCGCCCAAACGTTCCCGCAACTATACTGCAAGTTTCTTGAAATTAGCCACTTTCAGCCATCACTTTGAGTTGAACAGGACTTACGCATTTTGTTGAAATGGTGGGCGCGGCGCGCCCACCATTTCAACGAATTTATTCAGGCTTACGTGAGTCGTGCGTAAGTCCTGTTGAATTGGAAAGACTACCCTAAGCCGCCAAGAGCTGACGCAACACGTAGTGAAGAATGCCGCCATTGCGGTAGTACTCCACCTCGTCTAGGGTGTCGATGCGACACAGAACCTCTAGGCTGGCGCTGCTGCCATCGGCACGGTTGACCTTAAGCGTGACGCTCATGCCGGGTTGAATGCCGCCCTTCAGACCCGTCAAGTCAAAGGTTTCGCTGCCGTCGAGCCCTAGGGTTTGGCGGTTGGTTCCCGCCTGAAACTGGAGCGGCAACACGCCCATGCCGATGAGGTTAGAGCGGTGAATTCGCTCGTAGCTTTCAGCTACGACTGCTTTCACACCCAGCAGCCGGGTTCCCTTGGCCGCCCAGTCGCGAGAGGAGCCCGTGCCATATTCTTTGCCTGCAATCACGACGAGAGGCGTGCCCTCGGCCACATATTTCATCGCCGCGTCGTAGATCGACATTTCCTCCCCGGCTGGCATGAACTTAGTTACCCCGCCCGAAGAACCGGGCACCATTTCATTTTTCAGGCGAATGTTGGCAAAGGTGCCGCGCATCATCACTTCGTGATTACCACGGCGCGATCCATAGGAGTTGAAGCTGGCCGGAACCACCTCGTTAGCGACCAGATAGCTACCTGCGGGACTGTCTTTCTTGATTGCCCCTGCGGGAGAAATGTGGTCGGTGGTGATGCTATCGCCCAACACCGCCAGGGGACGAGCGCCTGTAACGTCGGAGAAGCTGTGGCCGTTGACCTCAGCCCCCATGCCCTCAAAGAAAGGAGGATTTTGGACGTAGGTGCTGTTGCCCTGCCAGTCGTAGGTTTTGCTGTCGGGGGTGGCGATCGCCTGCCATTCTTCGCTGCCCGTAAACACATTGCCATAGCGACTGCGGAACATCTCTGGAGTCAGAGCCGCCTTCATCACCTCTTGAATTTCCTGGGTAGAAGGCCAGATGTCTTTTAGGTAGACCGGGTTCCCCTCTGTATCGGTGCCGATGGGGTCGGTTTTTAGGTCGATGGCAAAATTTCCGGCGATCGCATAGGCCACAACCAGAGGCGGCGACGCTAGATAGTTGCACTTGGTATGGGGGCTGACGCGACCTTCAAAGTTACGGTTGCCCGATAGAACAGCGCAGGTGACCAGATCCTTTTCTTCGATAGCCTGGGCAATGGGTGCTGCGAGGGGGCCAGAGTTGCCGATGCAGGTGGTGCAGCCATAGCCAACTAGGTTGAAGCCGAGGGCATCTAGATCTTCTTGCAGATTAGCCTGTTCTAGATAGTCAGACACGACCTGACTGCCAGGAGCCAAAGAGGTCTTAACCCAAGGCTTGACTGTCAGTCCCTTAGCCCGAGCTTTGCGAGCCACCAGCCCCGCCCCAATCATGACGGAAGGGTTAGAGGTATTGGTGCAGCTTGTAATCGCTGCAATTACGACATCTCCATCGGTGAGATCATAAGACTGACCCTCCACAGGAGAAGAGCGTTTGTGATCAAAGGAGAGTTGGCTAAAGCCGGGAAAGTCAGTGTCTTTAAACTGGGTCGCCGCATTGGAGAGGAGCACCCGGTCTTGGGGGCGCTTGGGGCCAGCCAGAGAGGGTTCGACCATAGACAGGTCAAGGCTGAGCGTATCGGTGAAGATGGGATCGGGCGTGTCTGCATAGCGCCACAGCCCCTGAGCTTTAGCATACGCCTCGACTAAGGCGACGCGATCGCTCTCCCGTCCGGTAAAGCGCAGGTATTCCAGCGTCACCTCATCAATCGGGAAGAAGCCACAGGTTGCGCCATATTCAGGAGCCATGTTGCTCATGGTGGCGCGATCGGCCAGGGTCAAATGCGCGAGACCTTCACCATAAAACTCAACGAACTTGCCGACGACGCCGCGCTGCCGCAGGGTTTGGGTCACCGTCAAGACGAGATCGGTTGCCGTTGCGCCCTCTGGCAGTTCTCCGGTGAGCTTGAAGCCGATGACTTCTGGGATCAGCATCGAAATGGGCTGACCCAGCATGGCCGCCTCAGCCTCTATACCGCCGACGCCCCATCCCAGTACAGATAAGGCATTGATCATCGTCGTGTGGCTGTCGGTGCCGACTAGGGTATCTGGGTAGGCGATGGTTTCGCCCTCTTCCTCTTTTGTCCAAACGGTCTGAGCCAAATATTCTAGGTTTACCTGGTGGCAGATTCCGGTGCCGGGGGGCACCACACGGAAATTATCAAAGGCGCTTTGTCCCCACCGGAGAAAGGCATAGCGCTCACCGTTGCGCTGAAACTCATAATCGACGTTGTCGGTGAAGGAATCAGCACTGCCGAAGGAATCGACCATGACCGAGTGATCAATCACCAAGTCAACCGGAGACAGCGGGTTAATTTTTTCAGGATCGCCGCCCAGGGATACGATCGCATCACGCATCGCGGCCAGATCGACAACAGCGGGAACTCCCGTGAAGTCTTGCATCAGCACCCGCGCTGGACGATAGGCAATTTCTTTTGTAGAGGAGCGAGTCTCTAGCCAGTTGGCGATCGCCCGTGCATCATCGGCGGTCACCGTGCGCCCATCTTCGTAGCGCAGCATATTTTCGAGGAGTACCTTCAAGCTATAGGGGAGGCGACTGATATCCCCGAGGGTCTTAGCAGCTTCGGGCAAGCTGTAAATGGTATAGGTCTGATCTGCAACGGATAAATGTGTTCGGGCGCTGAAACTGTTTAGACTCACGGCGATTGACTCTTAATTTCGATTAAGGTTCAGATTCAAGTATGATCCGGATTTGAATCGATAAACCCACTATTTATAGTAGTGGTTCTCTGGATGTTTGCTGGCATGAGCACAGCGGTTTTCCAGCAGTATATCGGTACTTTGAGAAAAACTCACGCAAGGCGGCTCGTCTCACACAATTCTCACAAACGTCTCACAAACGTGAATTCAAAGGTTATACCTATACGAGAGCAATCTGCGAAAGTAGGCAAGTTCACATAGAAGTAGGCAAGTTCACATAACTGAAAGCAGGAACTTTTTTCCATTCAATGTCTATCTAAGAGAAGGCATCTGGCCCGCCCAATTTTAGATTTTTTCCTGATTTTGACCACCTTTTTAGATTTGTACGAGGAACGCTACGAATGACGCAAAAAAAACGAGCACTCATCACCGGAATTACGGGCCAAGACGGCTCCTATCTCAGCGAACTATTGCTCGAAAAAGGCTACGAAGTCCACGGCATCATTCGGCGAACCTCGACCTTTAACACCGATCGCATCGACCATATTTACGTTGATCCCCACAATGAAGCGGCTCGCCTGTTTCTCCACTACGGAGACTTGACCGACGGCACGACCCTACGCCGTATTCTCGAAGAAGTCCAGCCTGTTGAAATTTACAACTTGGGGGCGCAGTCTCACGTGCGGGTGAGCTTTGATTCGCCAGAGTACACCGTAGACTCTGTCGGCATGGGAACTCTCCGCCTACTGGAAGCCATTCGTGACTACCAGCACCGCACAGGCATTCAGGTGCGATATTACCAGGCTGGCTCGTCAGAAATGTTCGGTAAGGTACAAGAAGTGCCTCAAAAGGAAACGACTCCCTTTTATCCCCGTAGTCCCTACGCCTGTGCCAAGGTCTACGCCCACTGGCAAACGGTTAACTATCGCGAATCTTATGACTTGTTTGCCTGCAACGGCATTTTGTTTAACCATGAGTCTCCTCGTCGTGGCGAAACCTTTGTAACCCGTAAAGTGACTCGCGCCGTTGCTCGAATCGTCGCCGGACAACAAAAAGATCTCTATATGGGAAATCTCGACTCCAAGCGAGATTGGGGCTATGCCAAAGACTACGTTAAAGCCATGTGGCTGATGCTTCAGCAAGACGAGCCGGATGACTACGTTGTAGCGACAGGCGAAACCTATTCTGTCAAAGAATTTTTAGAAGCTGCCTTTGGTTATGTCAACCTCGACTGGCAAGAGTATGTCAAGTTTGATGAGCGCTATCTGCGCCCCGCAGAAGTTGAGCTGCTGATTGGCGACCCTACTAAGACAAAGGAAAAGCTAGGCTGGCAGCCCTCCGTCACTTTTGAAGAACTGGTTGCCCTCATGGTTGAGGCCGATCTGAAATCCTTGGGATTAATCTCCGTCAATGGCAGTGTGAATGAGGCCAATCGAGAAGTGGCTACGATTCGGCAAGGGGTGTCGGGTAGCTCTTTGATGTAAGGTCAAGGCTGTGATCTGAAATCCATCGGCTTCTAAAAGCCATAGGGTGCGTTGTGGCTTGAGCCCAACGCACCGTCAGCTAGAGTTGGTGCGTCACGCAAGGCGATGACACACCCTACGAAATTTGAGACCACTAATGTAGATCGCCTTAAATTTCGACAGCCTTGCGTAGGATGAGTTAGTACAGCGTAACCCATGCGGATGTTAGCTTTCGTCTCTCAAGCACAACCTACACATACCCACGTTTATTTTTGTCCACCTACTTACTTATTCATTTCCTCTTCATTTCCTCATCTGTCACGCTAGTAATCCGTATCGCCATAACGCTATGACTGCTCTAGAACTGAACGACAAGCGAATTCTCGTCACCGGGGGCGCAGGCTTTTTGGGTCAAGAAGTGATAAACCAGCTGCTCAAAGCAGGAGCCAACGCTGAAAAAATTACCGTGCCGCGATCGCGCGACTGCGATTTGCGAGACATGGCCCAGTGTCAGCGAGCTGCCGCCGAGCAAGACATCATCATTCACCTGGCGGCTCACGTGGGAGGCATTGGCCTCAACCGTGAAAAGCCTGCGGAGCTGTTTTACGACAATTTGATGATGGGCACACAGCTAATCCATGCGGCCTATGAAGCAGGTGTGGAGAAGTTTGTCTGCGTTGGCACGATTTGCGCCTATCCCAAGTTCACCCCGGTTCCGTTTAAGGAAGATGACCTGTGGGAGGGCTATCCAGAAGAAACCAATGCCCCCTATGGGGTGGCGAAGAAGGCTCTGCTGGTGCAGCTTCAAGCCTATCGACAGCAGTATGACTTCGATGGCATTTACCTGCTGCCAGTGAATCTCTACGGCCCCAAAGACAACTTCGATCCACGCAGCTCCCATGTGATTCCAGCGCTGATTCGCAAGGTTTACGAAGCTCAGCAGCGGGGCGACAAGACAATTCCGGTGTGGGGCGATGGCAGCCCGACGCGGGAGTTTCTCTATTCAGAAGACGCGGCGCAGGGCATCGTTATGGGTACTCAGCACTACAGCGAAGAAGATCCGGTGAATCTCGGCACAGGCTATGAGATTTCTATCAAAGATTTGATAGAACTGATCTGCGATCTGATGGGCTTTGAGGGAGAACTGGTTTGGGAAAAAGACAAGCCCAATGGTCAGCCCCGCCGCTGTTTGGATACAAGTCGAGCGAAGGAGCGGTTTGGCTTTGAAGCTCAGGTGCCGTTCCGGGAAGGGCTGAAAAATACGATTGAGTGGTATCGTCAACACGCGACTTAGTTCAGCTTGTTAGAACGGTCGGCTCTGATCTGTCCCTCTCATTTCTCGGTATGACCGATAAGAAAACCCTGCGGCGATCGCACCTTCAAGCCCGTCAGTCCATGCCCTTGGATCTCTGGCGACAAAAGAGCGATCGCCTCTGTGATCATGTGCGGCGATCGCAACAGTTTCAGTCTGCGCAGACGGTGTTGGCCTACAGCAGTTTTCGACGAGAACCGGACTTGAGTTCACTCTTCGAGCTAGATGGAAAAACCTGGGGATTTCCGCGCTGTGTCGGCAAGGTGTTGTCATGGCATCGGTGGTCGCCGCAAGATTCAGTACCGCTCCAGCCTGGGGCGTTCGACATTTTAGAACCCCATCCCGATTCGCCTGTGCTGCATTCTGAGCAGGTGGATCTGATTTTGGTGCCAGCGGTGGCGTGCGATCGCCAAGGCTACCGACTGGGCTACGGTGGTGGGTTTTATGACCGCATGTTGAGTGAACCCGCCTGGAAAAATAAGCGGGCGATCGGCATCGTGTTTTCTGAATCTCATGTTGAGAAGCTGCCTGCTGATGCTTGGGATCAGCGCTTGCAGGGAGTCTGCACCGATTCGGGCTGGTTCGATATTCCTGTGGATATCTGATGATGAAGCAAGCGGATTGGGAATATTGAGCTTGTTTCGCTTCAACAATTCTCACCCTTCATCACCAACCATCAGGAATGCATCATTCATCAGCTTCAGAAACTTCGGAAACTTCGGAAACTTCGGAAACTTCGGAAACTTCGGACGTTGGTTTGCCTGTGCGGAGCACGTATCGCCCGATCAAGTCATCGTCTCCAAAAAACATCGCATCAGTTCCATCTCCCGTTCATCTCAAGTCGCATCAAACCGAATGGGATCGAGTCCTGGCAACGTTTCGCAAAATCTGGGGGTACGACGACTTTCGATCGCCCCAGGGCGAAATCGTTCAGTGTTTGCTGAGCCAGCGCGATGCCCTGATTGTCATGCCCACGGGAGGCGGCAAGTCCGTCTGCTTCCAGCTTCCGGCGCTGATGCAAGATGGCCTGACCCTCGTGGTGTCGCCCCTCGTGGCGCTAATGGAAAACCAGGTTCAAGAACTGCGCCAGCTCAGACTCCCTGCGGCTTCTTTGCATAGTGAGCGTCCGGCTCAAGAGCGGCGGCGAACCCTGCAACAGCTAGAGCGACAGCAGCTGCGGCTCCTCTATCTTTCGCCCGAAACATTGCTCAGCCCTCCCGTCTGGCAGCGGCTGATTCAGCCTAACTTGAAAATTCGAGGACTGATCTTGGATGAAGCTCACTGTTTGGTGCAGTGGGGCGATACCTTTCGGCCAGCCTATCGTCGGTTGGGGGCAGTTCGAGCCGCCCTGCTTGCCTCTAAGCCAGCCGGAACCCAGATGGCGATCGCCGCTTTCACCGCCACGGCTGATCCCCAGGCTCAGCAGATGATTCAGTCGGTGCTGCAACTGCGAAATCCTGAGAAATTTTTGCTCAATCCTTATCGACCCAACTTGCAGCTCAAAGTTCAGACCGTGTGGACTCCTAGAGGCCGACGACAGCAGGTGCTCAAAACCATTCAAGCTCATGGGCAACAGGCCGGACTGGTCTACGTGCGATCGCGCCGAGACAGCGAAATGCTGGCGGAGTGGCTGGGGCAAAAAGGCTACACCACAGCGGCCTACCATGCAGGACTGTCACCCATAGAACGGCGTCAGATTGAAGGTCAGTGGCTGGGAAACACCATGCAGTTCGTCGTGTGTACGTCTGCCTTTGGCATGGGGATCAATCATCCCCATGTGCGATGGGTGATTCATTATCATGTGCCGCTGCTGTTGGCCGAGTATGTGCAGGAGGTGGGTCGAGCCGGACGAGATGGCAAACCTGCTCTCGCCCTTTCGCTCGTGAGCGAACCTACGGGATGGCTTGATCCCGACGATCAGCAGCGACAGGCTTTCTTTCAAAACAAGCTGCGATCGCAGCAGAAAAAAGCACTTCAGCTCAGTTCAAAACTTCCCAAACAGGGGAATGTAGAGACTCTAACGCGACAGTTTCCCGATGGGGCGATCGCCCTTGCCGTGCTGCATCGGCTAGGACATCTGGAATGGACAGACCCGTTTCACTATCGTCTGGTGTCTCATGCTCCATCCCAATCTCGGCCTGAAGAATCTGCCCAAGATGCTGCCGCGAAAGAGATGGCACGCTATCTCCGAACTTCTCGCTGCCGCTGGGCATTTTTGCTAGCCGCCTTTGGCTTTCATCAGGACGCCAAACAGATGCAGTGTGGACAGTGCGATCGCTGTCAAAACCGATAAGGCACACATCAACGCAATCCCATAGATGCAATTCCATAGATAGCTCCAAATAGCTCCAAATCCTGCCTTTGAATGCCTAAAGCATGTTTGTTCTTGCTAACATCAATTGCATCCATAGATACCCCAAAAGAAAAGCTCTGAATTTACATAACTTCAAAAATTAGAGTTACGATCGCGTGCTATTTTGTCAACTTTTTCGGATTTTTTTATAGGATGTTGATTGTGTAGGCTTTATATTTTTAAGCTCTACGCGATACTTATCCATTTTGTGACTGTAACTAGGTGTTTTCATAACTATGACTACAACTCTCCAACAGCGCGATCGCGCAAGTGTTTGGGAGCGGTTTTGCTCATGGGTCACCAGTACTGATAACCGCCTCTATGTAGGTTGGTTCGGTGTTCTGATGATTCCTACCTTGCTCACCGCAACCATCTGCTTCATCATCGCTTTTGTCGCAGCGCCTCCTGTTGACATTGACGGCATCCGTGAGCCTGTTGCAGGTTCATTGATGTACGGCAACAACATCATTTCTGGTGCAATTGTGCCTTCCTCCAACGCGATTGGATTGCACCTGTACCCCATCTGGGAAGCGGCTTCTCTTGATGAGTGGCTATACAACGGTGGCCCTTACCAGCTCATCGTATTCCACTTCCTGATTGGCATTTTTGCTTACATGGGTCGTCAGTGGGAACTGTCTTACCGCTTGGGGATGCGCCCTTGGATTTGCGTTGCTTACAGCGCTCCTTTGGCCTCTGCAACTGCGGTATTTTTGATCTACCCCATTGGTCAGGGTTCTTTCTCTGACGGGATGCCCTTGGGTATCTCTGGAACCTTCAACTTTATGTTTGTGTTCCAGGCCGAACACAACATCTTGATGCACCCCTTCCATATGTTGGGTGTGGCTGGCGTCTTCGGCGGTAGCTTGTTCAGTGCGATGCACGGTTCATTGGTGACCTCCTCCTTGGTTCGAGAGACAACTGAAACCGAGTCTCAAAACTATGGCTACAAGTTTGGCCAAGAGGAAGAAACCTACAATATCGTTGCCGCTCACGGCTATTTTGGACGTTTGATCTTCCAATACGCGAGCTTCAACAACTCCCGCGCTCTGCACTTCTTCTTGGGTGCATGGCCTGTGGTGGGTATCTGGTTCACGGCGCTGGGCATCAGCACCATGGCGTTTAACCTGAATGGGTTTAACTTTAACCAGTCTGTAATTGACAGCCAAGGTCATGTAATTAGCACCTGGGCTGACATTATCAACCGCGCAAACTTGGGCATGGAAGTGATGCATGAGCGCAATGCTCACAACTTCCCCCTCGACTTGGCTAGCGGTGACGTGACTCCAGTTGCGTTGACTGCACCCTCTATCGAGGCGTAGTTGACCCATTCTGCCCATTGATTTCAATGACAGTATCTCAAGGGTAGGAATTGTTTCAATGCTCTCTTGATGATTAGTCGATAAAAAGGAGGGACTTTCCTATGTGGGAAGTCCCTCCTTTTTTATAAGTAGAATTTTTGATTAAAATTTTTGATTAAAATGGCTGCAAGCGATTTGTTACTGAAATCTACGAATTGAAAAGAATTGAAAACCTGACGACTCGATTGGCCTTCTCAGAAAGCGTCCGGGAAATCTTATTTCAATTCAGGATGGGACAGATTAGCGCTCAAAAAATAGCAGCCCCACCCACCGTTCTCGTTGCGAGAGATATCTGGGCAGGGCTGTAGACGCAGTTAGGAGGTATCTTGACTAAGAGAGTATCGGCAAAATTATGGAAAGCTTCTCCTCTTAACAAGTTTTTAATCTTAGAATCGGGTGTCTCTTAATACTTGAACCAAGTAGCATTTGAAGACGTAGACGTGAGCAATCCTAGATTTTCTACTATGGAAAAAATAAAGCGCATCTTTTGGACGGTGACCTGGCAACTGCTGGCTCTAGGAATGGTGGCATTGGCGATCGCCCTCAGCTTCAACTCTGCGGAGCGAGCCAACGCCACTGATCCAATTCGGCATCCTTTGACGGCGACCCAGCTCACATCTCTGTCTCCCGTTGCGTTTGGCCAGCCGATTCCACCACTGGGAGAAGAGTCGGTCGTTCAGGGTGTTGCGTCGAATAGCGCTCAGGGGGGTTCTCCTGCTGTGGGCGGCGGTGCGATCAGCCAGCAGGTGAGCAATGCTTCCGTACCTGCCTATACTCCTCGTGAAGAATTGATAGCGGCTCATCCCAGCAACTATGGGCCGCGCTACATCACCGACATTTATGGCAACGGAGTCAACAATGCTCCCATTGTCGTAATTCACGAGACGGTAGGGTCAGCCAGCAGCGCGATTAACTTATTTCAGCGCAATCACACCCGCGATGCCGATCAGGTCAGCTATCACAGCCTGATTAAGCGCGATGGCACCATCGTGCATCTGGTGCATCCCCAAATGCGGGCGTTTGGAGCCGGAAACTCGGTCTTTGATGGCCCCAATGGGCCAGAAACTGTACGGACTCATCCAGATTTTCCGGCATCCGTCAACAATTTTGCCTACCATACGTCTTTAGAATCGCCTGGTGATGGCAGAGGCAATCAGAGTAGACATAGCGGCTACACGGCGGCTCAGTATCAGTCGCTCGCCTGGATTGTCGCTCGACTACCAGTGCCAGATAATCGCATTACCACCCATCAAAGGGTCGATCGCTCTGGCAGTCGTCGTGACCCGCGTAGCTTCGATTTTCAGAGGTTTTTAAGCCTGCTCCATGCCTATTCCCAAAACGCTGCTGCTGATCAGGTTGCTGTGCCGCAGGTTGCTCTGTTCCCTCAAAATTAGGCTACGTTCAACCTCGATATAGACGCGATATATCAGATGCATTCGTCGTCTCATCATGACAGATGAATTCTCATTAAAATAGAGCACGAATGTAGAACATTAAAACGTCTAGTACTCTAGTAGATATAGGCTGACTCATTCTGTTTGAGAAAATCGGTGCTTTTGAAGTCAACTTGGCGAGGTTTATCAATCTAGATACGCTGCTCAATTGCCCGATTAAGCCTTTGAATACTTTAGCCCGATGGTTTTCATGTGAATTCACCGACAACTGATGTTTCTGTTTCTGCGACGGCTCCTGTCCATTCTGTGACACCAGAAATGGAAGAAGCTCTGCGAAGAATTTTTCCCTTTCAGCTTGATGACTTTCAGAAAGAGGCGATCGCATCTCTAGATGCGGGTCAATCCGTTGTGGTGTGTGCGCCGACGGGGTCAGGCAAAACCCTCGTTGGTGAATATGCCATTTATCGAGCGCTGATTCGAGGCAATCGCGTCTTCTATACAACGCCGCTAAAAGCCCTTTCTAACCAAAAATTGCGCGACTTTCGAGAGCAGTTTGGGGCAGACAACGTGGGGTTGCTGACGGGCGATCTGTCTGTCAATCGAGATGCGCCGATTTTGGTGATGACCACCGAGATTTTCCGCAATATGCTCTACGGCACGAGCATCGGCCAGGTGGGCACGTCTCTAGAGCGGGTCGAGGCCGTGGTGCTCGACGAATGTCATTACATGAACGACTCACAGCGTGGAACAGTCTGGGAAGAGTCGATCATTTATGCGCCGCCAGAGATTCAGCTGGTGGCCCTGTCTGCGACGGTGGCAAACAGTGAGCAGCTAACCGACTGGATTCAAAGCGTGCATGGCCCCACGCGCCTCATTTATTCTGACTATCGCCCGGTTCCCCTGCGGTTTCACTTTTGCAACCCAGAAGGGCTGCATCCCCTGCTCAACCAAAAAGAAACGACGCTCAATCCTAAGCTGAAGCGACGAGGCCAGCAGCGAGGACGAGAAAAAGCCGCTGGCATTCATACCGTGCTGAGTCAGTTGCGCAAGCGCGACATGCTGCCTGCGATTTACTTCATTTTTAGTCGGCGGGGGTGCGATCGCGCGGTCGAAGAGGCCGGAAGTCTGACCCTTGTGAGCCGCACTGAAGCCCTCTCGCTGAAGCAGCAAATCGATGCGTTTTTGGAGCACAACCCTGAAGCAGCGCGCACAGATCAGGTAGAGCCTCTCTATCGCGGCATCGCGGCTCACCATGCGGGCATTTTGCCTGCCTGGAAAGCGTTTGTCGAAGAACTATTTCAGCAGGGCTTGATCAAGGTGGTCTTTGCAACCGAAACGTTGGCCGCTGGAATTAACATGCCAGCCCGCACCACGGTAATTTCGAGTCTATCGAAGCGCACTGACCGAGGGCATCGGCTCCTCAACGGCTCAGAGTTTTTGCAGATGGCCGGACGAGCCGGACGACGCGGCATGGATGACATGGGCCATGTTGTGGCTGTGCAAACCCGCTTTGAAGGAGCCCCCGAAGCAGCCTACTTGGCGGTGTCTGGGCCTGACCCCTTAATTAGTCAGTTTACGCCGAGCTACGGCATGGTGCTCAACCTCTTGCAGATTCATACGCTGGAGGAAGCACGAGATCTGATCGAACATAGCTTTGGTCAATATCTAGCGACGTTACACTTGGTGCCCCAAGAGCGGGCGATCGCCCAAATCGAAGCCGATATCGAAGACTTAGTGGCCCAGGTGGCTCACGTCGAAGATTATGAGGTGTTGGCAAATTTTGAAAAACTCAAGGGGCGATTGAAAGAAGAGCGCCGTCTCTTAAAAACGCTGCATCAGCAAGCCCGAGAAACCCAAAATCGTGAAAATGCCCTTGCGATTTCTTTTGCCCTGTTGGGGACGGTGCTGAGTCTCAAAGGCAAACAAGGAAAAGGAAATCCTCCGCTCCCCGCCGTGCTCGTGGCCAAGATTCCTGGCCCTGGTCAAGCGCCCCTCCTGGTTGCCCTGGGATTAGACAATCGTTGGTATGTGGTGACAACTGCCGATGTGGCCGAGCTATATGCAGATCTGCCCCAGCTTGAGGCGGTTGAGACTCTGACCGTGCCGACTGAACCGAAACCCAAGCCGGGACACATCTATGCCGGAGATGATACGACAGCGGCGATCGCCAATCAGCTTCCCAAAGAGCTGCCGCTGACGCCGCCGCCCCCTGAAGTCGAAGAGCAAGCGGCCAAAGTTGCTGCCACAGAGAAGAAGTTGGGCCTGCACCCGGCGCGAGAATGGGGCGATCCGAAAAAGCTGCTTAAGCGACTGCGGCGAATTGAAAAGCTAGAGCTACAGCTCGAAGACCGCAGGTCGAAACTCGGGAAAAAATCTCAGCGCTATTGGCATGAGTTTTTAAACCTGATCACCGTCTTGCAGCATTTTCAGTGCCTCGATGGAGTCGAACCGACCAAACTCGGACGAATTGCCGCTGCCATTCGCGGCGACAACGAGCTGTGGCTGGCGATCGCCATTGCCTCAGGGGAGTTTGATGAGTTAGAACCGCAGCAGTTTGCGGCGGCTTGTGCTGCCATGGTGACCGAGGTCTCTCGGCCAGAGTTGTGGACATCCTACGAGCCCTCTCCAGCCGTTGACCTGACGCTCAATGGCATCCGCGCCATGCGGCGGCATCTGTTTCAAACCCAGCACCGCTACCACATTGCGTTTCCCATTTGGCTGGAATATGAGTGGATTAGCCTAATAGAGCAGTGGGCCTTGGGTGAGGAATGGGCAACTCTATGTCGCCATACGTCCCTCGATGAGGGAGATATCGTTCGGATTTTGCGGCGCACCCTTGATTTCCTGTCTCAACTGCCTCACGTGCCCCATCTGCCGCCCAGCATTTACACCACAGCACGGCAAGCCATCATGCTGTTAGACCGATTTCCCGTAAATGAAGCAGCCAGTAGCATCAAAAAGGTCGAAGAGATAGACGATGCGGAAGAAGATGGAGCAGAAGACGATGCCGAAGGTGAATAGTGACGCGACGCCTCCATCCGAGAACGTCTAATTGAGCAAAAGAGCGAGGTGAATCAGTCGCGAGAAAGATGCAATCAATCGCACCATTGTTTGGTTTCGCCGAGATTTGAGAATAACGGATCATGCCCCTCTCCACCGAGCCGCAATACGCGGAGAGGTGATTCCTGTCTCTATATTTGATCGCGCTTTATTACGTCATCCAAAAGTTGCCCCGGCACCAGTTGAGCTTATGCTCAGCTGTCTTGCCATTCTGCACCGAGACTAGCAAAACCGTGGAGGATAGCTGCCCATATCGAAATCAAGCCTCGACAACCGTCATCTGAACCGCAGAGTCGTTCGAATCGATCCAAATCTGCTGCCAAGTCCGGTGCTTCCAAGTCCGGTGCTGCCAAATCCGATGATGAACCCCGCAACGCGATACAGCTCTCGCTATTATCTAACTCTTCTTGAGCAACCGTCTTGAGCAACCGTCTTGAGCAACCGTCTTGAGCAACATTGATGCAGCTACGGCTCAGCGCTTGCCCCCAAAAGATTCCCTGATTTTGGCAGAGGCGTGCCGCTATAGTGTGGATGATGCCGATCGCCCCAGCACTGTCTAGGTTGGCGATCGCCTCAGTTGATATCAAATGAGTGATCCCAACTCAGTCTATTGATACGAGCGAAGAATTATCCGAACGAAGAACAAACACAATGGTTGTCTGGAATCTCTGCAAGAATAAGGGGCTTGGCTTCGGGTTAGTGAGTCTGCTGAGTCTGCTCACCCTCTCTTCGTGTCATTCTAATCAGTCTGCTGATGTGGACTCCGTTGACCAAACTCGCAACGAACAGAACACAGCGGTTGGATCTCCAAGCGACTCAACTTCCCTTGACAATAGTGAATCGGGAGCAGAAAGCCGATCGCTCTTAATCGACTATCGCGAACCCCAAAATGAGCCGTCATCTCTACCAGAAGACATTCAAGAGCGTGTCATTTCACAGGTTCTTGAAAAAGGCACCGTTGCTTCATGCTCTGACTCTACGAACCCTCAAGTGTTAGATGCTGCAAGCGGCTCTTTTAGTGCTCCCAATCAATCTGAAACGGTCTACTGGGTGAGCCTGGGAGACGGTTGTCAGACATCGGGTCAGTCAACGATGGTTGCAGCAATCTTTGAGAACGAAGAGCTGGTCTATACGGTTGATTCGAGTGGCTATAATGCAATTCAAACCGTGGTGGATCTGGACCAAGATGGCGTTGATGAATTGCTAATCGATAGCCTTTTTATCCACATGGGAGATGAAGATCAGTCTGCGGCGATCGCCAATCTTAATGTTCCGCCCGGTGAACAGATTCAGATCCAAGCAGAATTCCCCAGTGTGCGACTGAGCCATTTCGGGGGGAGAGACAATTCTGAATTTGGCTCTGAACTTGGCGCTGAACTTGACGATATCTATCAAAAATCATCTGTTCTCTTCTATCGCACAAATCAAGACGATGGAACAGTCAGTTTTGAGCGAGAAGACTACATCGTGCCATGCCGCATTCCAGAGGTGCAAGATAGTGCTCTCGATCTAGAATGTGAACCCTACCGAGAGCAACCGATTGCTCTCACTGAAGAGACGCCCCTAGATTTGAGGGGTCTTGGCCCTATTCGAGTGGGAATGACCGTGGACGAAGCCTCGCA
>JBARXP010000150.1:0-37441 GCA_049647405.1 Elainellaceae cyanobacterium
CCCGCGAATAAATTGCGGGCTAATGAGTGAAAGCCCCGTTGGGGCTAAGATCTGTCGGCTATCAGTCCCGAAGGGACTTGATCGTCTGTAGCCCGCAATTTATTTGCGGGTGTTGAGGCGTAACCATCATGAGAATTGCTGTTGATTGGCAGCGCTACTGGCTTGAAAGGCAGTTCACAGACATGACCCCATGGAGAAGTTTAGTAGAGGCGCTGAGATGATCGCCCCTAAAACATCAGGGGCAATGCAGGACGTTAAGACTCAGGGATAGGAATCTGTTTGATGACGGTGCGCATGATTTCGCCAGGATGGGTGGAGGACGGCAGGGGCGCTGTCCATTCATAGGGTTTGGCAAATCGGGCGTGGTGCATTCGCTGGATAAACTGTTCCACCACGATCGGCTTACCGACAGCAATCACCTGGATCTTTTCGGCGTGGCGATCGCCATAGGGCAAGCTTACCTGCCCCGCAGATGAGCGCAAGGCTGGGTCTGAGGTATTCATAAGTCAACTCCTTTGTTTTGATGTGGCCAAAACACGCAGCCACCCCACGCCCACTGAGCTGAAAGCCGACTTAGCCATCTCCAAAGGAAATCGCTATGGGCTCAGGCTCAGGGGTTGCAACTGTTGGCAAAGCGGGGTGGCTACAGGAGGGTACAATTCCCATAGCTTCCAAGCTGCTTGTACCAGTTTGGGGGTTAGCTCTCCGGCTCGTGGTCTCAACACGACTGGGGAGCGCTACGCATGTTTAGCGCATAGTGGCAGATGGTACAGGTTTTAGGCGAAAAAGACAATAGCCTTCGGGTTTTCGTAATGTCTCCGCAACTGTAGGGTGGGCAAAGGGCAACGCCCGTGCCCACCAACGCAACACGATTTAGACGCGAAAAGTCTCCGAATGATGGGCACGCGTTGCTTTGCCCATCCTACCGATCGCGCGGTTGCTCAACTGTAGGGTGGGCAAAGGGCGACAGCCTGTGCCCACCAACGCCACACGATTTAGGCGCGAAAAATCTCCGAATGATGGGCACGCTTTGCTTTGCCCATCCTACCGATCGCTATTCAAAGGGCTGCCTAGTAGGGCCACTTCTCACAAGGATCGATATCGTGTTGCAAACTGCTTGCGTAAACGGTCATGCATAAACCGATAGCGACCTCCCACTCGTTGCATAAAACCATGCTGAACGGCGTGATCGAGAAATCGCGCATAGTTCCAAGGTGCATGGCCTGAACGGTAAAGCACAAGCCGAAGAATACAATGTTTCATCGCAACACCGAGTCCGCCGATGATTCCGCCAATGATTCCCCCCATTAGGCCGCCAATCAGACTGCCAACGACCAGACCATCCGGCAGTCTACCCAGCCATCCGCCGATGAGGCCGCCGAGCCACCCGCCGATGAGCCCGCCAATCAGTCCGCTGATTAGTCCGCTTCGCAGAGATTCTCTAATGCCTTGATTGGGAAACTTGGCCTGACACAGATCGGTCTCAAATTTGACGATTGAGCCAATTGGGCCAATCGTGAGGTTGTCGATAAACCCGCTCGCTAAACCAATTCCCAGCCCAAAGATCCACCCTCCATTCATTCCATAGATCAATCCACTGATGAGCCCGTAGATAAGTCCGTTACTCAGGGCGTCTAGGAGTCGATAGGTCATTTTTTGGAAGGGAGAGGTGAGGGCTGTAGGCTGAAGGTGCTCAATCAAAAACTCGACGTTATGGTGAGATTGCATGTGAGTCGCAAGCCAGCCCAAATAGCGCTGAGTTTGACGAGGACTCGGAGCCTTGTGAGGTGGATATGCACCCTGGCTGTTGGGATCATGCAACTGCTGATCGATGTAAGCATCCACTACATCTTGCACTGTTACCTCTTGCGCTGGATGGATGGATTGCCCCTGATCTTGGGGTGATGCCAGGGTCAGCACTAACAGGGTTAACCCCAGTGGCGATCGCGCGATCGCTTCTAGCTCAGGGGTTGCCTCAAGACTGAGCCAAAGCTGCGAGCGATTTACATGGGTTACATAGTCTTTTATCTGCTCACGGGTTAACGGTCGTAGCTCAATCGCCCCATAAAACGGGTGTGACGCGATTGATTCTAGGGCATCTTCGCGGCTCTGGCAGCACACCACCGCTTGCATCGCCGGGTATGTGCTTAACCACTGGGCGATCGCCTTCATACAGTGCTGCTGCTGAGCCCGGTCGAGGTTATCTAGTCCATCAAATAACGGCACTAACTGCTGTGTCTCGATCCATCGTTGAGTCGTTTCTGGCGAAACTTGATACTGTTGCTCAAGCTGATCACAGAGCCACCCGCTCAAGGGTTGCTCTAGGGTCGATTCCACATTCCAGGCAGACAGCTCAAAAATAACCGGAATAAACGTCTGATTTGCCTCTTGGGCACGGTTGAGTAAATCGTGAGCAAGGCGCAGAAGTTCGGTGGTTTTGCCAGAGCCTGAGTCTCCTACGATCAAAAGCCTGCCGCTAATATCGGTGCGGTCAAACCAGTCTAGAGTCGGTGCCGATGATGGAATGGGGTGAGACCTGGAGGGCTGAGAGGGGTCAGACGGTAGGGGATCAGACTGCGGCTGATGCTGGGGCAGGGCGTGCCACCAGCGATGCGTTAACCCTTCGCCATAAGATAGCGCGGCACGTTCAGACTCTGATGTTGACTGAGAGCCCCCGGCCTGCTGATGCTGATCGTCACCTTCTATATTGTTCTGAACCCGGCGATGAAATGAGTCATCTAAACGACGACTCACCAGAGTTTTCACGATCTCAAGCAGCTGCTGCCGGATCTGTTGCTGCTGCGCTTCAGCGATCTCAGCCTTAGCAGACGTAAAGCACTTGCGCCAAAGCAAAATGATCTGCTCTCGACTACCTGTCCATTGGGCGATCGCCACCATTGCGGCAACCAGCCCAAAAAATCCGACTACGCCCCACCAAACAGTTGGCTGCTTAATCAGGGTAGACAAAAAGAGCAGATGATTGAGAGAGAAGAGCCGTTCAAATCCTGTTAATTGACCCATTAGCCCCACACAAGCCTCCACGTTAATCCACTCCACAACATCATCTCCCCCTCTGATGCTCCCCCTCTGATGCTCCCCCTCTGATGCTCCCCTTCTGATGCTCCCCCTCTGATGACTAAGGGCAATTCATACCCCAACAGAGATTCACTCCACGGGGCGATCGCCCCACGTTAATCTCGGGCATGATTTTGACGTACCTCAACGATTGAAGTCATGGAGCCCACGAGTTCTCGCCATCGTCCTCATGCATCACTAGCCCATGTATCACTAGGCTGTGTGCTGATTTGGGCGATCGCCTTACTGCCTCTCATCACCTGTGGCGGGATGATTTGGCTGAGCCTTGTCCCTGAACGACTGACCCACTTCTTTCTGACAATATTTTGGCTCAGCTTTTGAAGAAATAGGGCTGGCATTTGAGGGCAAGGCTGGCTCAACAGAGAGCGTAAAGCAGGCGATCGCACCCAGCCTCTGGCAATGCCTAGATATTATTTAGAACACAATAGATTGTCTCTTCTTGAGCGACAATATGTCGGTTAAATTCTATATTGTCTTTTTTAAGAAAATCAATTAAAAATGAAATCAGTTCTTGTCAATCGCAATATTCAGGTCTAAATCGCGATACTCAGCTTCGTTTGAACCCACTATCTAGGAAAAACATAAATGTCTGAACCCGTTGTTGCAGATACCAAGCCCGTTGTGATGACTCTTGAGCCTGGGACTTATTTCTGGTGCAGTTGTGGCCAGTCTGACAATCAGCCGTTTTGCAATGGCTCTCACCAGGGCACCGATTTCCAACCTCTTAAGTTCGAAGTTGCCGAACAAAAGCAAGTCGCCTTGTGTAATTGCAAACATACTGGCAATCCACCATTTTGCGATGGTGCTCACGCTAAGCTCTAGCTGAGATCCTTTGCATGATATTTTGAGCATTTAAGAGAAGCTCCTAGCAAACGAGTTTGGTCTGCTAGGAGCTTCTTTGTCCCTTTACAGAGCTGCTCAACCCATCAAGAGCATTTCAACCGACCCTATGCTTGAGCGTGCAATTCAGCTATTCGAAGCGCCTTTGTTTGAGTTGGGTGGCCAGCCAATTTCCCTGCTCTGGATTAGCAAATTACTGCTTGCTCTATTCGTCGTTAGCATTGTTGCCCGACTGATCAAGCAATTTCTTAAACATCGTCTCTTACCTAAATTTGCGATCGATGTGGGCAATCGAGAGGCGATCGCTTCACTCATCAGCATCGGAGCGGGGGCCTTTGGCTATGTCATTGTTTTGCAGGCCACTGGCATCAACCTTGCATCTCTCGCGGTCGTCATTGGCGGGTTGGGCGTAGGGATTGGATTTGGCTTGCAAGACATTGCAAAAAACTTGCTGAGTGGTTTGACGATTTTGATCGAGCGGAAACTCCGTGTGGGCGATTTTGTCGAGTTCGATGACATCGAAGGATATATCGAAGAGATCTCCATTCGATCAACGGTCATACGCACCTTAGCGGGAGGAGAGGTGATGATCCCAAACTCTCAACTTGCCGAGGAGCGCATCACCAACTGGAGTTACCGAGACTTTACCGGACGCATCGAAATCGCAGTGGGAGTCGCCTATGGCAGCGACCCGGTCTTGGTCACCGAAACCCTGATGGAAGCCGCCTATGCCCTCGGCGAGATTTTATCGAAGCCTGCACCCAAAGTCATTTTTGACGGGTTTGGCGATCATGCGCTGAATTTTAAGCTCTGGGCATGGACGGCTCATATTGACCGCCGCGATATTCTTCGAAGCGAACTCACCTTTACGACCGAATATTACCTGCGGCAGCAAGGCATTACCGTGCCGTTTCCACAAATGGACTTATGGGTGCGATCGCATGGGCTGCCGTTGTCTCCCTCCCAGAGCAAGACCCAAGAGGTTGTCCAAGAAATTCAAAAAAGTGGAGAAGTTTCCCCTTCTGCTGCGACTCCTTCTCCACGCAATCACCATGCTCACCCCAACACAATTCGCGACTGGCTGACTCAAATTTCTTATTTTCAACATTTCAATGAACTCCAGCTCCGCAAATTAATTGAGATGGGGTATCGAAAGCATTTGAACCACGCTGATGTTTTCGTCAATCAAGGGCAGTTTGCGAGAGAGTTTTGTATTGTGCTGTCTGGTGCAATCGGTGCATTTCATGAAAGCAATCACCAGGAGAAACAGCTATTTACCTTCGAAGCCGGACAATATTTCGGCGAGCTGCCGCTGATGTTGGGCCTTCCCTACCCCACCACCATGAAAGCTCTTTCCAATACAGTTTTGTTTTTGATTAATGCCGAAGGCTTTGAGCGACTCCTGCGAGATCATCCTGATTTAGCCAACGACATTGCTCAAGAGTTGGCCAGACGGCAGGAAGTGCTGGACGGATATCACCACGAATTAAAACAAATGGGTCTTCTCAATGGTGAGAATGAAAATAATCCTGTGGTGTGGATTCAGCAGCGCCTCAAAGACCTATTTGCCAGAAAGACTTGAGCCAGCAGTGACCAGAGTAAAAGTTGCCAATAGAAATGGGGGCACCGACTCACGATGCCCCCACAAAAGATTCACAGATTCTAGAGAAAACTCCGTGAATTTAACCTAAACGAAGTCAAAGTTAAAGCGATCGAAGTCTAAAACATCTGAACTAATACCCTGCACAACAGCGATCAGCTCTCGCTTCTCCCCTGGCGAACCCTTGAGGAAAATGCCGCTGTCGCGGCTGCCCTGGCCGATGGGCGATCGCCGAATGACATAATCTGACTCGACTCCACTCAGCTGAATGGTATCGCGACGAGCTAAGTCTTTGATCAGAGCGTAGTCTCGACGCCCTGCACTGTCACCGTCGCCATCATCGTAAAAGACTCGGCCTCCATCACCCAAGACAAAGCGATCGCGCCCGCGTCCTCCGGTTAGCTCATCTCTCTCTCTAACACCGACGAGAAATCCGAAGCTGCCATTCAAGAGATTCGTGTCGTCTATCCCAACTAGCGTGTCGCGCCCGCCACCACCCGTGAGCGTGTCTGAGCCGCGCCCCCCGTTGAGGCGATCGCCACCGCCACCGCCATCGACTAAGTCTCGGCCTCGGCCACCAAACAGATCATCAGACCCGGCACCGCCGCGAACCAAGTCATTGCCGTCGCCTCCATCGAGGGTGTCGCTACCGCGTCCGCCATCTAGGGCATCGGCGCGCCCACCACCGTCGAGTGTGTCGTTGCCGTTGCCGCCATCGAGGATGTCGCTGCCGCCTTCGCCAAACAGTTCGTCGTTGCCGCCGCCGCCAACGAGTTCATCATCGTCGTCGCCGCCAAACAGTTCGTCGTCACCGCCACCACCGTCGAGTTTGTCGTCGCCATCGTCACCCTCTAGAATGTCGCGGCCGCCTTCACCAAAGAGAATATCGTCCCCATCTCCGCCGCTCAGTTCATCATTGTTGCGGCCACCATTCAGTTCATCGTCGCCTTCATCCCCGTTGAGAATGTCATTTCCCCGTCCACCGTCGAGGATGTCGTTTTCGTCGCCGCCACTCAGCTCGTCTTGACCGTCGCCGCCAAACAGCTCGTCGTCGCCATCGTCACCAAATAGCTCATCGTCACCATCATTTCCTTCGAGGATGTCGTCGTCGTCGCCACCATCGAGGATATCGTTGCCGTCGTCGCCTTCTAAGAAGTCTTCACCATCGTCACCATCTAACTCATCGTCACCATCGCCGCCATCGAGAATGTCATCCCCCGATCCGCCATCGAGAATGTCGTCATCATCATCACCATCCAGCACATCATCGCCGCTGCTGCCAATGATCAG
The DNA here is from genome assembly GCA_049647405.1 of Elainellaceae cyanobacterium. Taxonomy (GTDB): domain Bacteria; phylum Cyanobacteriota; class Cyanobacteriia; order CAKZMO01; family CAKZMO01; genus CAKZMO01. The sequence continues at coordinate 6,827 of JBARXP010000150.1, forward strand.
ATCTTCGCCGTCACCCCCTTCAATTTCATCGTCGCCCGACCCGCCAGAAATGCTGTCATCGCCACCGCGACCTTCGATGGAGTCATCGCCACCCAGCCCGTTGATGACATCGTCTCTAGAGGTTCCTTCGATGTCATCGCGAAAAAATGTCCCGTCTATATTTGCCATTCCTCAGTCCCCATTGCCTTGCGGAGTCCGCACACATTTACGTCTAGACTTGAATACTGCCCCGGAATATTGCCCCGATTATTATGGGGCTTAGAAAAGTATAGGGTTTAGAAAAGCGATCGCACTCCCACCAACCTGTTCTTCTGATCGGGTGAAATTTTGCACGTTCCGGTGTCCTTGACGGGAGACCCAACCCTTAAGTTTCATCTCAAGAGTTACTCATCTGCAAACGGCTCTACAAGTCCATGGGTTTCTCTGAATGTATAGCCTAGGGCTTACGTTACAATCTGTTACAATTGAGGGGAGAGTGAATAGAGCGATCGCCCAGATCACTCATATTTCCTAGCCATAGAGACTTCGGTAAAAGTCCTGGCTCGATCACTAAAGTTCCGGCTCAGCTGTTGAGAATCTTATTTAAAATCGATGCAAACTCCCGTGTTGTCTTCTACGTTTTTTCTCACAGTGCTCATGCTGATTGGGCTCATGTTCTTTATTCGGGCATCGACAAAAGACCGTATCGAACTGGCTCACCTCACCACCCATCAGCAACGAGAGCAGGTGCTCGAACGCCTCCAGCGCTACTTTGCCGAACGAGCCTATCGACTCATTAATACCGACGCCGAACGCGATATTGTCACCTTCGAAGGGTTTGTGCGCCCAAGTGTGTTTCTGGCGATTTTTCTCTCGTTTTTAGCGGCGACTGGTCTTCTCTGCCTCAGCTTGATTTTGACGTTTCTGTTTCCCAGCGCTTCTCCAGCGTTGTTGGGGGTCGTCATCCTTGCTCCAGCCGCAGGCATTTTTTACTGGAAGCGATCGGCTCGACCTGAGCAGGTTTCACTGCGGGTTGACGCGATTGAGAATGCCTCTGATGCCGAAGCCGATGGAGATAATGTTGGAGACAATATTGCAGATTCAGAGAAGACGGCTTTGCCCCAGTCACTTCAGACCATCATTCTCGTGAAAGGCCATCGCGATGAGCTTGCAGAACTCCAGCGATCGCTCAACCTCAAGCGAGCAGACGTAGAGCAGACGTAGAGCTGAATGAAGCCCAGCTTTAGCGTTGTAGAACGCTTAAGACTAAATGCTCAATTTAGAATGAACCGCCGCTAGTTGACGAGACCCATTTGCTTCGCAGCGACAATCTCAAGTCGATAGGCCGGAATCGTCGTCACTGCCGTCGTCGAGATCAGTGTTGTCATCATCAAAATCGGGCGACTCAAAGTCGTTGGGGGGGCGATCGCTGCTCCAGGCCCACCAGGCTGCGCCACAGCCGCACTTATAAAATTCTTGCCATTTGCGACGGTGGTCGAGCGTGAAGACGGGCGATCGCCGATTCATCCAAACCGCCTCAGCCCCTTGAGATGTTTCGCCACATTTTGGACATTGAAACTTAACCGCATGTAGCGCAGGTTCTGTCCAGGTTGGTGGGGTGAGAGCAAACGCATCCATATCTTATTACTTGTTGGTACTACTCTTACTTATGGGTGCTGAATGTTATCCGGTGTTTTCAGTATGAGAAAACCGCCAGTAACACTCAGATCATCGTCGTATTTTTCGCTAGAGTTTTGGGTCAAGAGGCGTGATTAAAGAATCGTGAAAAAGCATCTGACCACAGGGCTCAACATAACGTATTTTTCCCACTCGCCTTAACGAAGATACAGTCTTGACGAGGTAGGATGTAGACGCATTGATGAGTCATCCAAGATTGCAAGCCGCCTAGCTTCATCAAACTCAAACGCATCTCATGCATTATTTATCTGATATGGATTGAGATATGGTTGAGTGCTGACTCTACATTTGGCTTGGGTGCGTTGTTTTGCTTGAGCTTATTTTAGCGGCTTATCCCAAGAGGAAATAAGGTTATAGGGGCGTTATGAACGTTTTTGCTAACGGATCTATCTTGAACCTCATTTCACTTGGGGGAATTTTTGGGCTTTGTGCGATCGCCTGGTTGTTTTCAGAAAATCGACGCTTCAAATATTTCCCCTGGCGCGTCATGATTGGCGGCATTATTCTTCAGCTCATCATCGGGGCACTGGTGTTTCGGGTGCCAGGGTCGCGCCAAGTTCTACAGGTCTTTAGCGATGGATTAAATATTCTATTTGCGGCAGCTGACTCTGGGGCCAATTTTGTCTTTGGGTCAAATATCGTGCCCACTGAAGGTCGCCCTGCGTCGGTAGATCTGGGCTATATTTTTGCATTTCGGGCGTTGCCCACCGTGATTTTCTTCAGCGGTCTCATGTCACTGCTCTACAACATCGGCGTGATTCAGCTAGTTACCAACATTTTCGCCAAGCTGTTTTACAGCACCATGCGCCTCAGCGGAGCGGAGTCGTTGAGTGGTGCAGCCAATATCTTTGTCGGCATTGAAGCCGCCATTGTGGTCAAACCCTTCTTAGCCAAAATGACCCGCAGTGAGCTGTGCGCGATTTTGTCGTGCTGTTTTGGCACGTCTGCTTCGTCAGTGCTGGCTATCTATGGCAGTTTCTTGAGTCCTGTTTTTCCCAACATTCTCGCTCACCTCGTTTCGGCCTCTATTATTGGGATTCCGGCCTGCTTTGTGCTGTCTAAAATTCTTGTGCCTGAGACCGAAGTGCCGCTGACTGCGGGGGGCATTCCGGCAGAAATGATCAATGATGCTTCGTCAGACGATGACGGCCCTGAACAAACTGTGTCAGGCGAGTCGATTGAGAAAGTCAGCCCCCTTGATGCGGCGATCGCCGGAGCCTTAGAAGGGGTTCGCATGTCTGTGGGCATTGCAGCGGTGCTGATTCTGATTTTGGGGTTTGTCTACCTAATCAACAGCATTCCGTTTATTAATCTCCAGGTGATTATGGGCGTGCTGTTTTTGCCCTTCACCGCACTCACAGGCGTATCGCTCGAATGGCAAGAACTCTGGACTGCGTCAGTCTTGATTGGGCGACGCCTGTTTGAAACAGCTATTCCTTCTTATCAAATGCTGGGCCAGCTCGGGCAAGAAGGGTTGGTGAGCGATCGCACTATTCTTATTGTCAGCTATGCCCTGTCAGGCTTTGCCCACATGGCCTCCGTGGGCATTTTTGTCGGCGGCACAGCCGCACTCATTCCCTCTCGCCGCAAAGACATTTCAGAGTTGGGCTGGAAAGCGCTCTTTGTCGGAACCTTAGCAACGCTGATGATTTCCTGCGTGGCGGGGGTGTTTGACGATGGTTCTCCCGGCATTTTGGGTGTACCCAGTGAACCTGCGGCTGAAGAAGTTGCCCCCGCCTCGGAAGAAGTAGAAGAACCAGCCCCTGAAGCAGAACCCGAAGCCGCTCCAGAGACTCCTGCTGACGAGCCGCCCGCCGCGCCCGAAGCCGTTGACCCCAACGCCGCACCTGCATCAGAAGATGCCTTCCCGACTCCCCCCGAAGCGACTCCTGAGGCGACTCCTGAGGCCGCGCCTCCAGCGAGTGACGCAGCTCCAGTGCCTCAACCCGAGCCGCAGCCTGCCAATTAGACTGGTCGATCGGGTTGCACAGATCTATCCAGATCTATATCTATCCAGATCCGTACAGATTTATATGGATGATTAAATCTCTGATTCACCCAAACCCCATCAAAAACGACCTCGAATTTTACGATCGCACCGCCCACCAGTGGTGGGACAAAACCGCAGACATCTACGCGCTCAATCAGCTTAATCCGGCTCGGTTTAGTTACTTCGAGCGGTTGATTTCAGACTGGTCGGGGCTGCATGTGCTCGACGTAGGCTGTGGTGGTGGATACTCCTGTGAAGTGTTGGCAAAAAAGGGGGCGATCGCCACAGGCATCGACCAGTCTCATGCCTGCATCGAAGCCGCCCAGCATCATGCCATGCAGATGGCTTTGCCGATTGCTTATCAGCACGGCCATGCCGAACGCTTACCCTTTGCAGATCATCAGTTTGACGTGGTGGTCTGTGTCGATGTGCTAGAGCATGTCAGCGACTGGCAGCAGACGGTCAGGGAAATCTTTCGCGTGCTCAAACCGGGCGGCATCTTTTGCTTTGACACGATTAACAAAACCGATGTCTCGCGTTTGATTTTGATTACCCTTCTAGAAAATATTCTGCGAAAAATTCCTGCTGGGGTTCACGACTGGGAGCAGTTTATTCCTCCCAATGAGCTAAGCCGCTTTCTCACCCAAACCGGGTTTGCCTCGGTGACGATGAATGGCTTTGATCTATTTGGGCGATCGCCCTGGGGCTATATGAAAACGCTGTGGCACTACCAGACCCATCGCGCCTTCAACATCGGCATTGATGATGACCTGTCAGTCATGTATATCGGCTGGGCGATCGCCCCTTCGCCATAGCCCTTGCCAAACTGATACTCAAAAGCCCAGAATCGCTAATCATTCGGAGCTTCTAAAAAAAATGCCCCGGACTGTTGACAGATGATGACACTCTTCACTACATTGGTAGATGTCGCGAGCAGGCCCCCATCGTCTAGAGGCCTAGGACACCTCCCTTTCACGGAGGCGACGGGGATTCGAATTCCCCTGGGGGTATATATTTCACGCGACGCAACAATAAGAAACGCAAGCCTAAGAGCTTGCGTTTTCTGCTTTCTGGGGATTGTTACAGAAGTTGAATCATAAGTGATGTCGGGTAATCGTGGATAATCAGGGAACAAATTTTAGGCCAAATTCTAGGCACATGGATTTAAGCGGGCGAATTCGAGCGGCAAATGGCAGACTGAAAGCGGCAATGGTGAGCGTGAGAATAGAGGCGAGGGGGCAGCGCTTGCTTCTCCGCGCCACCTTGCCACCCAAACCAACCAGCACGAAGACGGAGCCGTATCAGCAGCGGCTATCGCTTGGAATTGCCGCAACGCCCATAGGGGTGAGCAGGGCTGAGAAAGAGGCGCGGTTGATTGCAGCGAAGTTATCGACACGTGAATTTGACTGGGCACCTTACTGCACTACTCAATCTGCGATCGCCGAAAGCTGTGGCGAGTGGATTGGGAGATTTGAGGCTCACTATCTGGACGCAGGCGGCTCAAAGGAAACTTGGCAGGGTGATTATCTGAAAGTCTTGAAGATCTTGCCCCAGGATGCAGAGCTTTCGGCAGAGCAGATGCTGAAATTGATTGAAGGCACAAATCCCAACACGAAGACCAGGAGGCGATCGTGCATGGCGGCAGCGGCTCTGGCGAAGTTTGCGGGGTTGGAGCTGGATACCAAAAGTTTGCGGGGAAAATACCAGCCGGGAAAACTAGACCCGCGTGAAATTCCGAGTGACGATGAAATTTTGACGACGTGGGAGCGAATCTCAAACCCTGGCTGGAAGTGGGTTTATGGAATGATGGCGACTTATGGCTTGAGAAATCACGAGGTTTTTCACTCTGAAATTGAGGGGGTGATCTGCAAAGTGGGGGAAAAGACAAAAACGGGTAGCAGGGACTGTTGGCCCTGCTACCCGGAGTGGTTTGAAAGCCAACTCAAACCAACGTTACGCGGTGTACGTCCTCATCTTGACCTAAGCCGCAGTAATTCGGCTATCGGGCATAGTGTCACAAGTTACTTATCGCCCATCTGCGGGTTTAGCCCCTATTCGCTCCGTCACGCCTGGGCAATTCGCTCGTCTCTGTTTGGCTGGCCTGTTGAACTTGCCGCGAGACAGATGGGGCACAGCGTGGAAATGCATACGAAAATCTATCATCGGTGGATCAACCGGGAACAGCAGCAGTCTGTGTTTGAGAGGCTAAACAAGCAGTCGTAAATCACTCAAGAGGATTGCTAGCGACTGATTTAGCCCAACACTCTAAGGGTTTAGATTCTCTAGAAGCCCCAACATTTTGGCAACCCGTCTGGAGTAGTTTGCAAGCCCGACCCCTTCGTTTAGCCGATACGGTGCGGCGGCATCTCCTGATTCAAACAACTCTTTTGCGGATTGGAGCTGGGCGATCGCCTCACCCAGCAGATTAATTAAGTAGCTTTTATTCATCAGCCGTCTCCATTAAATTCTCTAGTCTCTTGAGGTGCCATCGGTAAGTGGGGCGCACTGCATGAGGATTTATCAGTCGCCAGTGCTTGCCCTGTTCAAACAGATCGAAGCGATGAGCTAACAGAAACTCTCGCCCTACGCCCAACGATTCGGCGGCGATCGTTGTGGGCACCCACGCCTGATTATTTGTTTTCGTCATCGATGTCGCCTCCAGTGGGTAATAAGCTGAGTTGTCCTAGACGCTCTTGCTTCAGTCGTTTTTTGAGCGGCATTGCGGCCAGGTCGTAGCGGCAATGGCAGACCGAGCACCAAGCCCTTAAGTTAGAAGGATCACAGTCTGCAGGGTTGTGGTTGAGATGCGCGACGGTCAGGGTAAATCGACCCAATCGGGAGTCCCCTTCATCCATGAGTGACCGTGGAAGTTCATGGATGAAGGGGTTTCGCTCGCCATCGATGCGCTCAAGAAACTCGCCGATTGATTCGCCAGTGCGACGGCAGGGGCGATCGCACTTCACACACCGCCAGCCAGCGGCCTCTTTGATTTGAAACGCTATCTCATCCCAATCAGGCGGATACAGCGTTCTATCCATGGGCATGAGCTTCACCTCCAATGCGGCTTACAACTTCGACACAATCCTTTCTCCAGCCGACAGTCTCAGCCCCGCTGTAAGGGCTGACGATGACGTAGACTTGGCCGTCTCTTTCGACCACGGCTTCAATACCGTCCTTTTTCACCACATCACCAGGAGAGAACGACGGCGGAATCAATTTGAGTGCAGCTGGATCAAACAACCGCGTGATTGCCCAAGAGTCGCGCCTGACTTCGAGCTGATTATCTGGGCCTGTGCCAACGACGGCACAGAGAGAGCCAGCAAAGCGCCCGGTCAAGATTTCTACGAAGTCTCCAACGCGGATCACCCTTGTGCCAGTTTGGATCACCCCTAGATCACCCCCCCCGGACAGGCTCGTTTTGTCCGGTTTTTTGTCAACCAATTCAACAGTTGAATTGCTGTTGAATTGTTGTTGAATTGCTGAATCGTTCACTGTGTCTGAATTAGAACCCTCTCCGGGTGTCAATTCAACAGGTTGTGTAGTGTGGGGGGGGTGATCTTGGGGGTCAACCGCGTTCAACTCTTTATCCTGATTAGGTTTGGAGTCGTTTAGGGGGGGGTGATCCATTCTCTCGTCAGAAGATAAGTGTCCGCTGTCTAAAGAAGAAAAAGTATTTTTTTGTTGAATAGCGCCTGAATTCAAATCTCCGTCTGGTTTTGGTGAATTCAACACTGAATTCAACTGTTGAATCTGTTGAATTGGTCTTGAGTAAATCGCGCTTTGCCTTGTGCCAGTTTTCTCAACGATGTCGTCTCCGACTAATCTGGCTAGCACGGTGTACAGCGATCGCTTTGGCAATTGCGTCTCTGTCGCGATTTGGTCGATGGTTGCGCTGCCGACTTTGTTTAGATAGTCGATGGCCTGTTGACGCTGATCGAGGTTCACCGATGGACTCCAGCGCCCCATCAGCTTCCACTCCAACGAATTGACATCTAGCCTGACTTTGAGGTCATGCTTGCCGTGGCCGTTTTCTGCCACCAGGCGATAGCTGTTGTCGGCAGGCGCGATGATGATGCAGCCGCGACAGGTTGCACGAATTGCACCAGACCCACGGATGCTATCGAAGATGTCGATCGCGTCACCTGCATTCACATCAATCTTTTTGGTGTGGTGAATGAGCAAGATGCAACAGTTGTGCTTCTTGGCCGTCTCCTGAAGCGGCTCTAGAACGATTGACATCTCAGCACTGGCTTCTGCTACTCCATCGTTTCTGACGCGGCTCAGCGTGTCGAGCACGACCAATCTGGGGTCTATCTCCTCAATCACTTCTGTTAAGTGGTCGATTTCACTCAGCTTGAATTTGTCGAGCCAGTAGATCGGCAACCCTGTGGGCCAGCCCTGCGACTCTTCACGCTCGCGAATTTTGGCCGATGAGTCTTCTAAGTTGACGTAGAGCACGGCCCCCTGGGTAACCGGGCGATCTAAGAAGTTTTCGCCCAATGCGACGCACTTGGCCAGCGTCATGGCTAAAAGCGACTTGCCGCCCCGTGGTGGTGCGGCAACGGCAAACAGCTCGTTATGGGTGAGTAGGTCTGGCACGAGCCATTCAACATATTCAGGAGCGATCGCCATCAGCTCATCATTAGTGAGCAGGCGCGATCGCACCGGGTTTTTGCTCTTGGGTTTGGTGGCGACGGCGGCGGCCTCCATGAATGCGGCCTGGTCGAATCCGTTCTGAATTGCGTCTGAAACATCCCAGCCTGATGTTTTGCAGCCGTTGGGCATCGGCACGAGTGAGATTTTTGCGCGTTCACCCATGCGCTCCGCAGCTCGTGTTGCTCCCACTTCACCAGGGCGATCGCCATTCTTGAGCGGCTTGTCATTGCGATCGTAAAAAATGGTGATCTGGCCAGGTAGCTTCTCTAGCTCATCGTCTGGGGGCACGTTGCCAGCTCCGCAGGTGAAGCAGGCGACAGCAATCTCCTTCTGCTCTCGCAGCATCCAGCCCAACATGATTGCATCCCACTCACCTTCACAGAGCCATGTCTCTGTAGCAGATTCGGGCTTGTGGGTGATGAACACCATTTGCGGGATGCCGTATTGCTTCCACGGCTGATATTCGGCTAGCTCCTGTGACGTGGCATCCCACGGACACACTCGCTTTTTACAGTAGTAGGCGGTGTGGTCGTCGTTGGGAATGGGAATGGCGATCGCCCACTTTTGCCGATTGCCAACTTTGCACCGACTAATTCCCAGCTTGTAATGCTCTGCCATCTCTCGGGTGATGCCGCGATGGGTGAGCCATGTCATTGCGGGGCCGTCGCTGTTGAGCAGGCGATCGCTCTGCTCTTTGACTTTGGCGGGTGAGATGGTCACGGGTTTGGGTGTGGCCTTCACCATTGCCGATGGTTGCTGCTGTGGTTTTGGGTTGCCGAGTGCGGAGCGGATATCTTGCGGAGCGCATCCCCGATGGCACTTGTATGCGCCTGTATAATTGTTTGAGCTGTCAGGAACAAGGGCTAGATTCTTCTTTTTGCCCTTCCCTTGCTGAGAGCAAGCGGGGCACTCTGCGCGGCCTTTTTGGTCGAAGGTTACGTAATCACGAATGTCGAACATGTATTTTTCTCCATAATTGGTTTGGGAGTGTTGACTCCAATGCAAGAGCGCATGTGTGGTGGGGCCACACATGCGCTCTGTTTTTTATTGATTGGTTTTGGGATGGGATAAAGAGAGAAGATCCTGTCTTAATTTCAGAATCTTGTAGGTAGACGAAAGTCTAGAGTTCTTTTCCACTCTGGTAAGTCCTGGGACTGCCCCGCGACACTCTTCAAGTAACTCCAGCGTTTGCGTGAGCACTAGGGTTAGAGCCTGCACGTGCTCCTCTAGTCGGGCGATGCGTTCTGCTTCACTCATGCGGTTTGCCTTCCTCGCTCGATTTGAAAGCTCATCGCTTCGCCTGTCTGTTGCAGTTGCTCTGCGAGCTGTGGAGGCACATTAAGCAGTAGTCGCCAGCGCGCCTGGTCTGTGACGAGACAGAGACAGGCGCCGCCTTCCTTATTCACCAGGCTGGTGATGTATTGGGCGATGTCGATTGCGCGATCGCTCGATGGAAATATGGCGTGTATCTGCTCGTGTTGGGGTTGATTCATTCGCCTTGCCCTCTCACGTATGGGGTAATAACGCCCGACACCCATTCGGTGTCATCAATCTCTTGAACTTCAGGCAAAAGATATTCTGTGCCGAGGTCGGTGAGCGCTTCACTCAGTCGCTCGCTGTTTTCGCGATCGAGAGTCTCCTTTTCTCCGTTGCTGAATTGAATGGTGAGCTTTTCTTCTGGGGTCTCGAAGACTGACCTCACCAGCGCGAGGTTTAGCCAGCCACCTGGCAATCTAATCAGTTGAATCATGGGGTTGCTCCAATGTGTGAACAGTTGGGGACAGGCGGGTGCTTGCGTACCCGCCTGTCCTTGCTGTAACTCGATTTTTCTCTAGCCAAGTATCTACGGGGATGTCTCAGAGACTAGTCAGTGAGATGATTCAAGAGCGATGACTGAACCGACATTCAGCCATCTATCAGACCTAAAAACACATATCTCAGAGACATGTCTATCTGTTAAGCTAATGGTAAATACGCACACTCGTCAACCTATTGACCCCAGGTTTCCAACCGTGGCAGAAGGAGAATCAATGCTGAAATGTATGCGTCTAGCGCTGAGCTGTACTCAGCAAGAATTGGCTGAGCGACTAGGTGTCGCTGTTGTTTCTATCTCTAGATGGGAGAGGGGGACAGCTGTAGCGCAGCTAACACTCCCACAAGTAAAAGCGCTGTCTCGTGAACTGAGACGGGTCGGCATGACTGTTGATAATCTACCCGATACGTTTGGGCCTCTCCAGCCAGAACAGGAGGAATAGATTAACTCGTCTTTCAGACTAGTCAGACGGTATAGTTGAGGTGGTCGGAAACGGCCACCTTTTTTATTCAAGAAGACATCTCTGGATAAAAAAGCATAAAGGAGCTGGGTCAGCGTCTAACTACCCCAGCTCCTTTTGTCCCGTTCACTCAAAAACAGGAGCACTTTCAGTATGCATTACTACTCGGTGCCGCTCTCAGGAGCGATCGCAATCGGGTCATTGGTGGCCACTAGCTACCCGGTCAACAGCAACGGCCAACTCCCTTGGATGAACACCATCCCAGAGCCTAACGCCAACATTCACGGCAGCCCGTCTGGGGTGGTGGTGCCCAACGTCGCGCCGCCGCCGCCGTCGTATCCAAACCCGGTGCCCTATCAGGCTCCCGTGCAGCCTGCTCTACCCACAGTGCAGCCCTCGACCAATCAGGGCAGAACGGTTTTGAGCCGTGACCAATATCGGCAGATTACGGCAGGGGCCGCGACGGTTGCACCAGGGCTTTACCAAGTCGAATGGGGTTCATCACCTGTGGCGGTGATGTTTGCCGATGGCGATGGCTATTCTCGCGAGATTGGCTTCTCAGTCGGTGCCCCATCTCAGCCAGCACCGCAAACTTACGTTCCCGCCTGGAAGCGCACCGTGCGCGGTGTGGGCACCAACATGGTCCAGCAGGCCCATGAGAACACTGCTCGACGGCAAGAGCGATACGGCCAGTTTTGGGACTAGCGATCGCGCACTCTAGACCACTCGAAAGACCAATAAATTTAGGAGATTTTTCACATGGCAAACGCTACACCTTCAAACTCAGGCGACAACACCGAAGCTCGTGACGAATTTATCGAATCACAGGCTCCGAAGCTCACCAAGGTTGAGAAAGTCGTCGTCGATACGTGGCAAAACAACACCTCTTCTGAAAACTATGACGAGGTGAACGAAGCGATGGACGACATCAACAAGCGCCTGAAGGGTTAAGTGCTCTGGCCTCACTGCAACTCAGCAGTGGGGCCATTTTTTTCTTTCTCAAACATTTAGGAGTCTAATCGCATGGGATGGTTTACCCGTAAGAATGAAACTGGCCCCGAATCTAAACATGGGGAATATGAGAACCCATCGACAAATCTCAGCTCAGAGTCTGAGTTTAATGCGGCCAGAAACGCCATGACAAACGGCCTGTATCATCTAAAGGAGGCACCAAATCATGGCGACGGCAGCGCAAAAACGCCCAAGACACGGCAATATCACGAGCGCCATGCTAAGCAAGGCTTTGATACAGCTAAAAAATGCTTCGATGCCAACAGAGAGCAAGTTTTGGAGGAAGGAAAGGATCGTGACAACAACGATAGACGGCTCCCAGGCTCACCCTGGTGAAGCTTGGCAACCCAGCGAAGACACCTTCGATCAGTTCATGATTTATGGAGCTGCGGATCTGCATGTTGGAATCTCCGTTCACACCGATATTCCCCTCTCTTTTTGCAAACCCATGCTAGACATGGCTGGGCAATATGCGCCCATCATTTTGGGTGTGCAGCTCCCAGGCGGATCACGCCCCAAAGACCATGACTTGAGACGCTCAATCTTTCATCAGTGCATCCCTCGATACGACTTGAGCAAGCTACTAAAAGATATTCAAGAGACGGAGCCTGACTGGATTCGAGACGGCAACACGTTGCTGTCAGGGCCACGAACTGAAATCTCTGCTGAAACGGTTTTCGACATTGCTGAGAAACATTTTCGACTGCCAACCATTTCAGAGTCTGACGACGAGCTGACGGCGGCTCCTTCCTTCAAAGCAAAACCTAAGAAGCGGCGATCGCCCTCGTGGAAGTCTGCCCTCGTGGGTGGCATCGGCCTGCTCATCGGGCTTAGCATAGGACTGGCCTTCTAAGCGATAGGTCAGACCCAAGCATTTTCTAGACCATCAGCGACGACTGATGGTCTTTTTTATGGCTCGCTTTTCGGGTTGCACCTTGGGCCGTCTCACCAGCGATTCAAGGTGATAGACGTACACGGCCACGGCATAGCCCAAAATAAAATCCAACACATTCGGCTGTGCCATCTGCGGCAAAGGCACCGACTCTAGGCGCAAGACCCCAGCCGATAGCCCCAACATCAGCCAGCGATAGTAAATCAGCAGCAGAGCAGAGCCAGACGCTAAGACAAATATCTGTAGAGCCAGTAGACCTTCCCAGATGGACGCAGCCCCTGGGAGAAGCCAGGGAGCCTTCCTCACAAAAAGCCAGTGATGCAGGTAGGCAGTGATTGCGACTGGAAGCAAAACGAAGACAGGCAAAAGGATTGCGACGATAGTGAGCGCGACGGCAGGCACATTTGGCTGTTCTGAAAGCGATAGCCACGACAGGCCACCAGCAAGACTCCCTGCTCCCCAAATCAACGGATAGGCACCCAAAGGAATGAGGGCACGGAGAAGCGATCGCCAGTTTGGAACCCAATTTGATAGACGCATGACCTAAAACCCTAGACACTTCCTCCACAGTATTCCCCATAAAAAACGCCCCTAATGGTTGAGACATTGGGGGCGACGGAACGTAGAAGTGCTTAGGCTTTTGGCCTGCCTCAATCCTATCGCTATCGCCTAATCTTGCGCTGAAACACATGATGGGGGCCGTAGTCATACTCTGCTATGCGCTCGATAGCATCAACCCAGTCAAATCTATCTACATAGAACGTCCACGGGCGGTTTACGTCTGGGTAGTCAGGGAGCTGCGCGACACGAAAGGCGAGTTTCTGCGTGAGGGCGATCGCCGCCAGATTTCCGAGGCTCTGAGGATGCTGCAAATTGCCGGGAATGATTTCTATCGGCTTAGTAATTTGCCGCCGTGCATCATAGCTCGGCAACAGCCACAGAACGCAAATAGCATGAGTTGTGTGCGTGTGGTCAACACTGTAAATCTCGCACCATTGCTGATATTCCTGCTCATAGGGGCGCTTGCCCGTGCCGGGTAAGCCTTCACCGACGCGTGTCGCTCTCTTGGCAGACTGTTGCCGCAGCAACCCAATATCGACCAGGTGGATAGCGAGCTGCTGAGTCATTGGAGCTGGAGGAATCAGGCGATAGACCATCACCACGCCGGGAATATGAACCCCAGACACTCGCACAATGCGCGCGGTCTTGATTTCTGTCTTATAGATGTCAGTGAGAATGAGGGGTGATGGCGGCGGCTGCGCCTTCCAAAAGCGAGAAAGCCACCGAAAGAAAGCTGTAATAGGATTCACAGTTTTTAGTCAGAGATTGACCGGGGGCTGTCTGTCGGCAGGGTAACGATATTGCCTGATTCGATATTGTATTTTTTCAGCAGCGATTGGATCGCGGGTAGAGCCAGCGTGGCCACGGCCCCCACCAATCCCGGTACTGCGATTAATTTCGTGATGGTTTCACGAGGAGAGAAGGAAATGCCCTCAGCCCCAACCTCTAGCGAAGCCAGCACCACCATAAACGTGATAAACGTGCCAGCCATGAAGACGGTAGGCAGGTCTGAGTCGCGCTGTTTTGCCGCAACTGAGTTGATGTGTTTGGCGATCGCCTGCTGTTGGTCGTAGTTCAGTCGAGACTCTTGAGAAACCACCACTTCAAGCGCTGCCAGCTTCTCATCGAGCCGTCTAACTTGCTCCTGCAATTCATCGCTCACGGTCTAATCCTCTAGGGTCTACGGCGAAAAATAGAACGCCCCAATGCTGTGCGTTGGCTCAGATATATGAGTGAAAGACCTGTAGTAATACCAGCGCTTTAATTGAATATAAGTCGCTTCACCCGCCGATTCATCCGGCAGTGTCTCAAGAGAGATAAAAGTTTTGAGCCGCTCTGGGTAAACCCTTCTAGCTTTCGCCTGGTAGAGTATCGCCGTCGGCGATGTGCCTCTCACGAGTCGAACCAGAGCCGCATGTTTTAGATGCTCAAAGTCGGCGGCTGACACATTCCATTCGAGGGCGATCGCACTCCCTTGGGGCACGGGCACGGTTAACGTTACCCAGTCATCGACGGCCCCTAAAACTCCGCAGCTAGTGAAAGGCATCGTCCCACCCCTGCTCTACTTCCTCCAGCTCGCCGCCGTGAACGTAGTCGTCAACATCGCGCCCTGAGAGTGGTTCGAGTAGACCACTCTCAGACCTGCCACACCAAACCACGCCCTCTTGAAAGAAAGCCTCCCTGCGCCAGAAACCAGCGCAGAGCGACTGAACGTGTGATCCAAACTCAGGATGACTCGGCAGCAACAACATTAGGTTCCCTCAGACACCTTGCGCCAGCCAGCAGGCAAGTTATCGACCGCAGCGGGGTCAATGAAAGTGGAATAGGTATCGGTACCATCATCCCCAAAGATGGTCTGTGCAGCGCGTGGAGGCTTGGGATAGCTCGCACCAAACACCAGGTCGTTATCGCCTGCATCTGGCTCCTCAACCCCTAGAGCCGCAGCATCACCACCCAACTGAGTGAATGTGTCGTTGGGAATCTGCCAAGCATACTTAATCAAGCCCACCGTCACAAACACAGTCCGGCTCCGTGCGGTCACGTTTCGAGTCCGAATGCGTCCACGGCTCCCAGTTCGCCAGCCAGCCGTTCTGATAGCAGCCTCGTTGGCAAGGTCGTAATAGCTGCTAGTCGTGCCCGTGGCTCTAATTCTTGACGCCCGTGGCGGCTTGGGTGCATTGGCTCCAATAATCAACCCCGCAGGATAAGCGCCATCGACAGCCGTTTGGCCTAAAGTAGCGCGGTCGGCTGCATCAATGTTTGTCATGAACCCATACAGTGCCCCAGTCGCCACGTTGTTGCCGTTGTTGTTAGCAAAAACCGGGACGTGTACTAAATCTCGTGCGTCGCGTCGTGCCATTTATCATCACCTAGTAGGAAAAAATAGAGGAAAGAAGAGGGAGAAGAAGCGACTCCCTCAACTGCTTAGGAGCGCTGAATTTAAACCGGGCTTGCTGTTGCCGCATCCACGTTCACGGGCACAAAGATTGAGATTGAATGCTGGAATGTACTCTTATATCCACCCGCGCCATCGCTTCGAGGAGAGCCAGCGGTCACAGATGGGAAACTCGTCATAACTGGATCGGCAGTTTGATTAAAGTCTGCCTGAGTTCGTTGGCAACTCATGAGGAGCTTATGAATCGCCTCACCAATCACTTCATCGGGCAACTGGACAGACGTTTCACCAGTCAAAGTCTTAAGAGAAATTGTCACGTCATCCGCTGTTTCAGTGAGAGTACCAGCAGGCAACTGAGCATCTAATTGTCCAAGAGTAAATTGCGCCATCGTGACCCCTTCATTTCAAATTGATTAACTAAAATCTATCCTGCTTTTCTATCAATCGCCAACAGCCAGAGCTAAGTCTCTAAAAGACTTTCGACTCCAGAGAGCTTAGAGATTGATGTACAAACCTATGGGTTTGGTAAAAGCTCTGCATACTAAAGGGAAGGGGGAAAGCAGCCTATTACAGAATGTGACGGGCTAATCCTTACCTAGTAAATCCACCGAAGACAGAGAAAGAGTAAAGAGGCGTATTTAGTGGCAATTAATTATGTTGGGAGCTATTCGAGATCGGCGCAAATCCTTCACAAGATGAATCCTGGATCAGGGGGGGCGATTCAGTCGTTATACACGCCGGGAGAGCTGACGCCTTACGATGTTGCAACGGCTCTGAGATACACCGGAATCTTGAGAAGTCTGCGCTGCAAAATCCAGATATCGAGCCTCGAAGCGGCTCCATTTCCAGATATTGATGTGATTCAGAGCCGACAAGAAAGGCTGATGAACCTACGGGCTGTGGAGTGGCAATCGAGCCGCTATGAACTTGAGATCGTGATGCGGAATTCGGCTGTAGATTGGCTCTCCCTATTCAGAATCTCATTGCTGAATAGAGAGCCGTACTATCACTCTGACTTGATGCCGTACTTAACAAACGAAATTGAATATCTGATTGCACCAGATTGTGAACTAGGTGCGCGGTTTGTTGATGCAGGGTACGGCCTGCCGTCTGGGGCTGATGATGTGACCCTATTTGGCTTTGTCAAAGAGGAGATGGACGTACTCCCCAGTAATGACGGCATCCCCACTCAAAGCGCGTCAGGCAATGCCGCCGTTGATGTAACGCCCGTGCTGGTGTTGCCAGCTCGCCCCGATCGAAAGCTGGCTGTGTTCGTCAATATGACCGATGACCAAGACGTGTTTCTCTCGTATGGCACATCGGCAGAGACGCTGAAAGGCATTCCTCTCATGCGCGGCGGCGGCACTCATGAGATTAATTTCTCGAATCTATGGTTAGGGCAAGTGAGCGCGATCGCCACTGGCCCAGCGACAGTCACAACACTAGAGGGATGGTAGACGACTCATGCTAATGCTCAACTCGTTTCGCACCATTGCCGACTGGCAGGCAGAGAACATCATTCGCCACGACTACATCGGGAGAGGGGGCAAAGAGTACATGAAGCACCTAATCAGGTCGCAATCTGCACACGTTCCAGTGCAAGACCATCACGTTTATACAACGCTCGATACCCAATCAACCCTTTATTGAAATGGCTAGAAACCCTACGACATTGCCGGGAATGACTAGCCGTAGCCTCATCACTCCCCAGCAAATCAGCAACAGAACTCTCAGCCCAACTCGGCATTATCCCCGTTCGCGATCGAGCTATCGCGAACGCGAAAGGCTTGGCGAATATCGCACGACTTCAAGCATGGGCGAAGATATGCCCGTCGATCGCGCCATGCCAGAGCACCTGGTTCCCATTGGCAACGGCCCCTATTATTGGTCGCCAGTGGAGCCAGTAGACCCGTGGGACTGCGATCGGTGGGCTAACTCTGCGGCTTGCGACCCGATAGGCGGTGTGACTCGCGAATTTAGACCGGGGTTAGACTTCGATTTTTCATCTAGCAATCTAAGTCAGTTGCTGCCCTATATTCGAGATTCCTTCACGGGTGACGCCACTGAAGTTCCAATCATTGACGCCTGCGTCTCGGTTAGCCCAAGCATCGCTTTCTTCAATCTTCCACCGCTCGACGTTTGCTTTACAACTGCCCCACTCCCCGAGCCCCCCAGAATTCCGACAGAGCCACAAGGGGGGGTAGATCCCCTGGCCCCTCCACTAGCACCAGAAGATTTCCCGACATCAAATCCCGGTATCTGCCGATCGAAGGTGGTTGCTGTTTGGTTTCGGAGGAGAAGGGACAGCCAAGGCAATAGGTATTTTGAACCCGTGACTTGGGACGTAAATGTTATCGGCGTAGCGTCTGGGGCTTATGTGAGCTATGGCGCAACAAATAAATTGACGGGGAACCCTAATTTCCCTACAGATGAATGGACTTTAAACGTTTCGGTCATTCCCCCAGACCCCCTAACACTGGCTTATCCACAGGCATATATTGACTACAAGAACGCAACAGAGGGGGCGGGATGGGCAACAACCGCAAGCGACGGTTCCTACTATCCAACGGCTCCTGATGCGCCACCCGCACGAGTTATCGCCAACTACTTCATTCCCGGTTGTGTAACGACATCCTTCTATTACCGCAGACCTCCAGATGCAGAAAACCGTAGAGTCATCCATCATTACTTCTGCGGACAATGCGGAGCACCGCCGTCAAGACGAACTAATCCACCTACCATCATTTATCCGCGTATGAGCTGTTGTCCTGAGAACGAAGAACTCTTGAGAAGAATTGCCGTCAGAATTGGAGTCGGGAGAAGAGAAAACGATGATCGCTATCCCATTGAAGTTCCTGCCGATATCACAGGCACCACTGAAGAGACGCTGGAGATCGAAACAATTCCCGATTTCCTAGCTTGGCAGTTCAAACAGCTTGACGCTTTGATGGGGCAGTTTCCCTCGAAGATTCAAGTCAAGACCTTTGATGAAAACGGAGATCCAACGACTCAAGATGTTGAGCTTCAAAATATTTCAGAGACGCTTTCAGAACTGTTTGGAATGCTGTATACAACGATGTATTCAGCCGATGAAAACCAGCATATTTTATATCGACTCGTGTCTGAGCTACTGGCGACAAAGAATGCTGCTCTCATTGCTGGAGACATCGCGTTTGCTAATAGCGAGTATCTTGGCTACAAGATGTCGAGGAAAAAGAAACCCATTGCATCGGCGTTCGACATCCGACAGACCACGGACTCACAAAAGTTCTTGAACAACGGACAATATGACCTGCAATCGTGGATAAATGCTGATGACAACACGGCAATTGATGTCTCACAGAAATTGCTCTACGCGGCTTCAATTATCAAGGCAGTCTTTCACCGAAAAGGGAATCTAGCAGACAGCGACTTGCTCAATGATTTGTTCTCAACATTCCCAGATGGAGCGGTGACGGATGAAGCCTGGGAAACGTTCGTTAGGGGCGTTGAATATCCAGAGGGACGAGCCGGGGGCACGATTCCCTATCGCACAGATATCGATGATGTTGAGGCACCATAAGATATGCCGATTCAGATTTTAGTTAGGGCGCTAAAAAGTCGAGTCGTTCGTGAGGCAATTGTAGGGGCTGTTGGAGAGAGAGTGCTGCAAGTTGGCGGTGAAGATGAGATGTACCAGCCAGGGGAAGACCAGCCTTCTTTTCTAGAGCGAATCGTGGGAATTGGCAGGCGAGTTGTAGGCTTTCTGATTAATGTTGTTCGCACGATTACATGGAGCTTCACCCGTGCATTTTCTTGGTTATTGGCTCGATATAACGAGCTAATATCGTTCAACTTCAACGCATCCGACGCGGAGATAAACGGCCTGATTCGGCAAAACAATATTGCACTCGCGAGTCAGTGGGGAAGCGTGGCAGGGTCTGCAACAGGATGGATAAGTGCAGGGGTTTTAGGCGCTGGAATTGGTTTTATCATGCCCGTTATTGGGGGCGCGTTATTGTCTAGTGTGATTGCGGGGAATGTGAGCAGGGAAGGACTGGAAGAGATTGGGGCAAATCTAGCGCAGGCGGTGAATCAGAGCGGGGTCACGTTGCTGCAAAATTCACTACTGGCTCAGCTCAAAAACACGCGGGCTTTTCTCAAAAGTAGACCGGGTGTAGCTGAGTTTTTCTTAGGAGAAGAACGGGCGACACGTTTATTAGAATATTGGGGCGCGCCTGGTGGTGAAGCGTGGTCTATTGCGGGGGCGTTTGAAGAGACGATCGAGCTGATTGAGAACGATACGGCCAGGGCTTTTGCTGACGCTTTTTTTGATGAGTTTGGGGATTCATTTATTGAAGGTGGATATATTATTGCAGGCACTCTAGATGAGATGTGGGCTGCAAATAAACGCCAGAAGAAAGAGAATCTAGGCGAGTTTAGAGAGGTTATCGTTCGACCTGACAGGGAAGTGGATGAACGTATTTATATGGCTGGCTATACCAATACGTTAATGCCTGCGATCGCGACCACACTCGCGAACCATCAGATGTTATTCAATCGCGACGTGGGAGAGATTGTAGGTCAGCCTGCTTTCGACTGGTATCGAGCGAATATTCAGCGCAGAAAGCTGACGGTTGAGTTTATTGATAAAGATGGGCCACCCATGCGTCACACCAATGGGGATAGAGTTCGCAGAGCGACTTACTCAATCCCAGATGTGAGAGCTGGTGTTGACTGGGCGCGAATAAAGAGAGCTGCTCGCACATACACTTGGGGCAAGTTTCGGGCTGTGGCAAAGCTGGACAATGGCCGACAGATGGCCGTGTATGGAGCCACGCCAGAAGGGGCGAGAGACAAATTAGAGGATTTATTGGAGCTGAGTACGGCTGAAGTTATTTCTATGAATATTTCGGAGGAAGTGGAAAGAAATATAACTCTTAGAAAAACACCTACTCAAATGTGGCCTTATCGAGCCACATTATTAGTAAGGCGTGGCTCAGCAGACCGTACCGGGCGCACTGACCTCCAGGGGAACACGTTTGATGAGGAGATACTGAAGTTTTATCTGTGGCCTGACACAGAACCGCCCGACATGCCCATTATTCCTGCTGGAGGTGATTAGAATGCCGACATTTAACCCTAGAGTTTCTATTACTCAAATTGTCACAAATACGGTAGAGCAGCCGATTACTCAAGTGACAGAAGAGACGACAATCAATAATTACTACAGCACAGCGTATACCGTTCCGGCTGGGGTTGTCTGGTGGATGAACCTACACCGTTCTAACCTCGCTGAGGAGTGGCAGTCGGACGGCCTATACCTCAAGCGAGACCCTTCGGGGCAGTGGTGGCTAGTGCCTCTGATAATCCCAAATTTCACAATTGGCAAAAGCGGCTCGGGAGCCACGATTGAAACGGACAAGCTAGAGAAATTGTTTAAAGCGCTCTGGACAACCTTGCCCGTTTTGCCCTCTAAGGGAGCGTCGAGCGCTGCCGACTGGGATGGGAATAAGCGGATTCAGATAGAGAATTATGGTGGGCTTTTTATCAGAGCACGAGATAGCTTCACGAGTGCAAGCACTCCAGAGATAGGCGAGAGCAGTGGAGCAAATCAAATCGTTATTCCACCACACAATCACGCTGAGACGGTGCTCGGCAGGGTTCCAGATGCAAACCTATCTAATACATTGAGGGCGATCGCAGCGGCTCCAGGCCAAACCATTGAGTTTAGACCTGAGAATATAACGCTGTTGCCGCTGATCTCGCTGGGCATAAACGACACGCCAGTATCAGCACCGCCTCCCACGTCTCCACCTGTTGACCCACCTGTTGACCCACCTGTTGACCCACCTGCGGGCGTCGCATTCTGGAAGGGCATCAACCTCAACGGCAACGCCTTGACCATCAACGGCAACGCCTGGACAGGTCTAAGCGCTGCACTAGGGAGCGGTTTTTCTATTCCAACGGGAAACAGTTCCGCGCCGACAAGTCTCACTCCGTCGCCAGCAGTTGATGCCGCGACGAACACCATGCTCAACACGGTCATCTGGAAATATGGGACTCTAACCTTGCGCCAGACCGTCACAAACGGAGACGTAGAAGTTTACCTGTGGATTATGGAGAACAACGTTTCAAACTCTCGATCGTTTTCTGTTTCGATTAACGGAGTGCAGAAGGCAACGGGAATCGGCAATCTTGCCAGGGGGGCCTGGCAGCGATATGGGCCTTACGCGGCAACGATAACCAATGGGGCTGTGAGTGTCGATATTTCTGGTAATGCCGACTGCCACTGCACGGGAATTGAAATCTGGAAATAGCAGGGATGAACAGCCCCATCTAGGCCAAGTTTTAGGCACACTAAAACGGTGGCAGCGTAGAATCAAGGCAGTGAGCGGAAGGCAGCGATATCATTAGGGGGTTCGAATTCCCCTGGGGGTATATATTTCACGCGATGCAATAATAAAAAGACGCAAGCCTTAAGAGCTTGCGTCTTTTTGCTTTCTGGGGATTTAGCAAGACTGAATCACGCTTAATGATGTGCGATCGCGGATAGTCAGGGGATGAAATCTAACCTGAGTACGGGATAAGCGGAAAACCTTATTCTTTCGTAGCTCGAAAGCCTCATTCTTTCGATTGAAAGTCCCCAAAAAGCTCTTAACCCGTATTGACGTTCAATTAACCGCTATTAGCGACAATTCTATTGCCTTTCATCCCTAGGGCATCGTTTAGCCGCCTTGAAGCAATTGAACGACCTGCTCATATCCATTATTTTCAGCCAGGGTTGCAGCCGTTTCACCCGCTTGGCTAGCCACAGTGGCATCAGCCCCCGCCGCCAACAGCTTTTCAGTCAGGGTTAAAATTTGCGCTTCATCCGCCCCTTCTACATTGTTGGCACGATAGGTCATCAACACATGCAGCGCTGTACGGCCTAAATCATCCTGTGCGTTAACATCAACGCCTTGTTCGAGCAAAAAGTCAGTGGCCGTGGGAGCAAAAAAGGTGGTCGCGTCGTGCAGCAGCGTTGATTCAAACTCGCCTCGACGATGGTTGATGTCTGCCCCTTGGTCAAACATCAGTTGGGCAACGTCATAGTCTTCATTCTTCAGCGCCCAGTAGGTCAGATCGTCCAATACCTCAACGGGATAATCTCGCTGCTCTAGCATGGCTTCAGCTTTTTCGGAATCTCCGCTCTGCACCGCCAACTCTAAAAAGAAATTGGGTAAAGCTCTCGGTACAGCAATGATGGCGATCGCCACGCCTACCCCAAGCCCCGCTAACGCCGAGCGTCGATGCTGCTTGAGAAACCGAAACGGGCGCTTAAGATCTGCCAGCAGAAAAAACAGACCGCTACAAACCACCAGACCTAAGGCTACAAACACAACACTCGTAAAGTCTTCTGGCAGGGGAATTTGCGATCCACCAATTTTTAACGCCAGGTTCCAGTCAAATAGGGCGTTGAGGCCCCCGGCAATCAGGGTCAGTCCTGCTGCGACCAAAATCAGCAGGCTCATCAACTCGAAAAAAGCTTGCATTGGGTTCAAGACACGTAATCTTTCATCCAAAACCTACAGCCAGAAGCAAGCGCTTTCCGAATGGCAATCCACCTTCGTAATACTCTGTCGTCGTTGAGCAAGGCTGTATCGTGGCGATACGGGCTACGCCCAGGCAAGCCAACGCCTAGTTTCAATTGGCCTCAACCCATATTGAACGGTGTGAGCGGAGCTGATCATCTCTAGCTCACACCGTCCAGATGGAACGATAGGGGAGCGACTTTGGTGAAGAGCTGTCTCAGATTTGGGATTACACCATTGTTGGGGTTAGCCCTAGGGAACCTTCAACCTGTTCAACGGTGACATTCGTGAGAATGGCGATCGTGAGATCCACAACCTGCAACTCCACACCGCTACCCACGCCTACGGCAGTGATTTCCTCAATATCAAATCCACGGAACTGAATCACATCATCTCCAGCCAGGTTAAAGCCCTGAATGGTGTCTACGCTACCGTCATCAGCAATCACGAAGACATCATCGGCTCTGCCGCCTAGCAAGAGGTCATCACCCAGGCCGCCAATCAGTAGGTCATTCCCATCCTGAGCCCAGAGGAAATCATCACCATCACCGCCAAAGAGAATATCGTCGCCGCGACCGCCGAGGATCTCATCATCGCCATCACCGCCGCGTAAGATGTCGTCGCCTACTCCGCCGTGCATGAAGTCTTCACCATCTTGCCCAGCGAGCACATCGTCACCGAGGCCACCGCGCATGAAGTCGTCGCCATCGCCGCCGCGCAAAATGTCATCATCGCGGAAGCCCAGCATCAGATCGTCACCTGCGCCACCGATGAGAATATCATCACCTTTGTTTCCTCGCAGGTTGTCATCACCTGCGCGACCAATACAGCGATCGTCGCCAGCACGCCCAAAGCAGTGATCGTCGCCGTCGCCACCATCCATGCGGTCATCGCCTCGCTGACCAAAGATCAGGTCATCGCCGTCTAACCCGTGAATATCGTCATCGCCGCCGCGACCCTTAAGGCGATCGCCCAAGTTGCCGCCAATCAGCACATCGGCTCCGATGGTGCCCGTGAGGAAGAAGACATTGACATCAATATCTACCACCACGTCATTACGAATGCTTAGATTTTGGATAACGACATCGTTCTCAGCCGAGGTTTCCTCTTCGTCAAAAGGCTCATCGCTGTAAAACTCAGCCAAATATTCGGCTAGAGCATCTTGCTCAGTCCCGTCTTCGGCAAAAGTTGCAACGCCCGTGCTGGTGTTGCCAAACGCATCAACCAGGTCAACTCGATCCGTCCCGTCAAACTCAGGGAACGGGTAGCCATCACCGCCACCTGCCAAGAAGTTGAGCGTCACAATCTTGAATGTCTTGTTGCTGCGAGAGACAATCTCACCGTCGAGCACCAGCACCTCAACGATCCGATCTTCGTCATCGACGATCGCCAACGATTCAACTCGCTCTCCTTCGGGCTGAGTCGGGTCAAAGCTAAACTTCAGCCCCGCGATTTGCGGAAACTGTCCTGGGGTCGCGCCCTCTTCTGTTGCCGAAACAGCATGTTCTACAACCTCAACGATTTGTGCGACGGTCAGCGTCAACACCGTCAGCTCATTGTTGAATCGCAGACTATTGGTGATATCAAGCTGAGAAATTTCTCCCTCTTCTTTGCCCGATAGAGGATTGGCCTGGGTCGGCAAAAGATTCCCTTCGCTGTCAATCTCTCCAATGGGGTTGCGAATGCCGCCGCCATTTTTGATAGAAATAACGACGCTGCTGTCAAACTTCTGCGCGACAAATAAATTGGCCTTTGCCGTCAGCTCGCCCATGTTTGTAGACTCAGTTCGCACAAACTCACGACGACCTTCGATATAGACGCTGGTGCTGCCGAAGATATTGGAGTCTTGAGCAATGACAACATCTTCAACCGCATCGGTAAGCTTGGCGACTTCAGATCCCTTCGTTCCGTCCGCGAAGGGATCGCCTAACCCATCCCACAAATCATTCACTACTGCATCTGTAGTTGCGAAGATACCGCTTTCAGTGGGATCAATAGAATTCAGAACGATGTTGCCGTTGGCATCAAAATCAATAACTAGGCGACCCACATAGGAATACTGACCAGGTGTTCCGATGATGACCGCAGGATTGCCATTCAAGTCTTGAGTGACAAAAGGATAAGGCTGAATCACCGTATCGCCAGGGCGAATAACATCGGTCGCGTCAGCCTGAAGGGTATCAGAGCCCCCTGCGATAACGATGTCTACATCATTCAGCAGCCCAATCAGTTCTTGCTCTAGAGAAAACTGCTGCAAGTGAGTAGACAAAACAATTTTGTCAATGCCAGCAGCAGTCAGAGCATCAATCGATGGCTGCAAAATAGAGGCCAGCGCCGCCATGTCATTGGTTCCAGCGCCAGGATTTTTGACTGTTGTGTCCCCTGGAGAAGAAATACTGGCTAGCAGGGGTGTTGTTGCACCCACAACTCCGATCCGGTCATCCGTTGTTGCGGCATCCTGATCTTGATCGATGATCGTAAACGGCGCGAGCTTGGGTGCGTTGGCCGCTGCTTCTAGCTCTGCGGGGCTTAGATCCCCAGGTGCAGACTGAAACTCGGTGCTGTCTAGAAGCTCGTCGGTAAACAGGTCTGAAAGATTACCGTCACCTGTGAAATCGAGGTTGGCGCTGAGGTAGGGAAACTGAGCGCCGAGCCAACGAACCTGATCCAGTTCTCCATCTTCGTCACTATCGCGAATGTCGGTCGCAATGATGTCAGGAATGACATCGGTACCGAGATCAAACTCATGGTTTCCAAAGGTTGCCGCATCGACTCCCAAAATGTTCTTGATTTGGATATCGATGCGACCACTCCCTTCTCGGATGTCGAAACCGTTAAGGCCGAGCAGCGTTTCGTAGGACTCATTTAAGATGTCTCGAACGGATTCATCTGCTGCTGCTGCGAAAAAAGGCCCTGGTAAGTAGCTATCTCCTGAAGTGATGAAGAAGGAAAAATCACCGTTGGAAGCCGCTTCGATCTCTAGAGCTTCTGTGATTGCCGCAAAATTTGGAGCCCGATCTAGAGCCTCGACACCACCTTCTAGGTCTGAGGCATGGAGAATTTGAATTGCCATAGCGCTACCTTAGCGTTGCTGAAAACTGATACGAATAGGGAAACAAGCAAGCCGACTGAGAGTGGCCGTAAGACCACTCCAGTGCTGGAGTAAGAAGCCGCAGTAGACAGTCAACCGTTAACCCATCAAAGCGGTGGAAGAATACTTCTTGAATGAACCATTCGGCTTCTCGCCTCCAGTCATCTAGGAATTTCAAGATCTTTGGGTTAGAAGCCTGATCCCTACTAGAGTTAATCAACAATTGGCTGCTATTCAGTTAAGCTTTGATTAAGCTTCAGTTCGCGGGGGTTTAAGCTTTGATTAAAGGCTCAAAGTGCTCGCAGTGCTATGAAGTTTTGAGGCGATCGCCAGGGTCAGACTTTGCCGTAAAAGTAGACATCTGAAAAGGAGGCATCTGATCAGAATAGAAGTCTTTGAGAGGCTTATTTTAGAGTGCTTGTAGAAATTTAAAACTATTTTCTACTGAGAATAAAATCATGAAAAAACCTAGCGATGATTTGCTCAGCACGATCTCCACTTGCGAACTCTATTTCTATTAGGTTCTATGAGAAGAATGAAGTCTTTTAGCTATCTTAGAAGTTTTTTCATTATCTATTTTTCTTCAATTTTGCGCTTATCTTAAACTGAAGACAGCAAAAACATATATTAATAAATTTAATCATGATGAAGCGGCTCAGATTTTTGAACCGACCCAGATTATGAGACTGGCAAAAGATTTGGGACTAGCGATTTTATCGGCCACTAATTCTATCTGCCGCCATACAGATTTCATCCACTGTTTTATCCACTGTTTTATCCACTGATTGAATGCCTGTTGGAGGCAAATGCCTGTTGGATACGGGGATCTGCTGAATACCTGCAAATGTAAGTGTTGCGCGACTACGCGACTAAATATGTTGCGCGACAGATGTTTCGGAATCTATAAAAAATCATTAAGGCAACGTTAACCCAAGGGTTTCAGCCTGTTTTGCAGGAAAAAGCTGGGATCACAAGGGCAGAGCTGTTGAGCGGAAGCCACAAGCCTCAAGAAGCCTATGCTAGAATCAGCGTACCGGCACGCAGCAGGTGATGGAATAACGCCATGTTTGAACGCTTCACAGAAAAAGCAATCAAGGTAATTATGTTAGCCCAGGAGGAAGCTCGCCGACTGGGGCATAACTTTGTGGGTACAGAGCAGATCCTTCTTGGTCTGATAGGAGAAGGAACTGGGGTTGCGGCTAAAGTCCTTAAATCGATGGGCGTAAACCTTAAAGATGCTCGCATTGAAGTTGAAAAAATCATCGGGCGCGGTTCCGGGTTTGTAGCGGTTGAAATTCCGTTTACACCTAGAGCTAAGCGTGTCCTTGAGCTATCCCTTGAGGAGGCTCGTCAGCTAGGTCACAACTACATTGGTACAGAGCATCTACTGTTAGGTCTAATCCGTGAAGGCGAAGGTGTGGCCGCTCGCGTTCTCGAAAATCTCGGTGTTGACTTATCCAAAGTTCGGACTCAAGTGATCCGAATGTTGGGTGAGACTGCTGAAGTATCAGCAGGTGGTTCTCAAGGGAGAACAAAAACGCCAACCCTAGATGAATTCGGATCTAACTTGACGCAGATGGCGGGTGAAGGAAAGCTTGACCCCGTTGTTGGTCGTCAGAAAGAAATTGAGCGCGTCATCCAGATTCTCGGTCGAAGAACCAAAAACAACCCGGTTCTAATCGGTGAGCCTGGAGTCGGTAAAACGGCGATCGCCGAAGGTTTGGCTCAACGGATTTCCACTGGTGATATTCCAGACATTCTAGAGGAGAAGCGAGTTGTCACCCTTGACATCGGCCTTCTCGTCGCTGGAACCAAGTATCGCGGTGAGTTCGAAGAGCGTTTGAAAAAGATCATGGATGAGATTCGCCAAGCTGCGAATGTCATTCTAGTCATTGATGAGGTTCACACTCTCATTGGTGCGGGTGCCGCTGAAGGTGCGATTGACGCAGCCAACATCTTGAAACCCGCATTGGCTCGGGGTGAGCTTCAATGTATCGGTGCAACCACACTCGATGAATACCGCAAGCATATTGAGCGGGATGCGGCATTAGAACGCCGTTTTCAGCCTGTAATGGTGGGTGAGCCTACTGTAGACGAAACGATTGAAATCCTTCATGGGTTGCGCGATCGTTACGAGCAGCATCACAAGTTGAAAATCTTGGATGAATCTTTAGAGGCCGCCGCCAAACTATCTGATCGGTATATCTCCGATCGCTTCTTACCCGATAAGGCGATTGACCTGATTGATGAAGCTGGCTCTCGCGTACGTCTGATTAACTCTCAGCTACCTCCTGCCGCTAAGGAGTTAGACAAAGAGTTGCGTCAAGTCCTTAAAGACAAAGACGATGCGGTTCGTTCCCAAGACTTTGATCGAGCAGGCGAACTGCGCGATCGAGAAATGGAGATCAAAGCCGAAATTCGGGCGATCGCTCAGAGCAAGAAAGCAGAGTCTGATGGTGACAACGACGATTCCCCTGTGGTGACAGAGGAAGACATCGCCCAAATCGTTGCCTCTTGGACTGGGGTTCCGGTCAATAAATTGACTGAGTCTGAGTCTGAGAAGCTACTTCACATGGAAGACACGCTGCACCAGCGGTTGATTGGTCAAGATGAAGCCGTAAAAGCGGTTTCTCGGGCAATTCGTCGAGCACGGGTGGGTCTTAAAAATCCCAATCGTCCGATTGCGAGCTTCATCTTCTCTGGCCCCACTGGGGTTGGTAAGACTGAGCTGACTAAGGCACTGGCGTCATATTTCTTCGGTTCTGAAGAAGCTATGATCCGCCTGGATATGTCTGAGTTTATGGAGCGCCATACGGTCTCCAAGCTGATCGGTTCTCCTCCGGGCTATGTTGGCTACAACGAAGGCGGTCAGCTTACCGAAGCCGTACGTCGTCGTCCTTACACGGTGGTGCTATTCGATGAAATCGAAAAAGCACACCCTGATGTATTCAACATGCTGCTTCAGATTCTTGAAGATGGCCGTTTGACTGATGCTAAAGGTCGGACTGTAGACTTCAAAAATACGCTCTTGATTATGACATCGAACATCGGTTCGAAAGTCATTGAGAAGGGTGGCAGTGGCCTTGGGTTCGAATTCTCTGAAGAGAACCAAGCTGATGCACAGTACACTCGCATTCGCTCCTTGGTGAACGAGGAACTGAAGCAGTACTTCCGGCCTGAGTTCTTGAACCGAGTTGACGAGATTATTGTCTTCCGTCAGTTGACGAAAGATGAGGTCAAGGAAATCTCAGACATCTTGCTGAAAGAGGTCTTCGGTCGGTTAGGTGAGCAGGGTATTGTGCTCGAAGTGACTGAACGATTTAAGGATCGGCTGGTCGAAGAGGGCTATAACCCCAGCTATGGTGCTCGTCCATTGCGTCGCGCCATTATGCGACTGCTTGAAGACTCCCTTGCAGAAGAGATTCTGTCGGGACGTATTCAAGACGGCGACACCGCTGTGGTAGACGTTGACGAAAACGGTATCGTCAATGTGTTACCTGGTGAGCGTCGAGAGCTGCTTCCGCAAGGGGCTGAATAAGGTTCTGCATAAGCGCCAAAGGCACCAAGATATTTAAGATTAGAGTGGGATTCTTAGCAGATCCCACTCTTTTTTTGACGTTTTACCTGCTGTTCTGCGTGGGCTACGTTAAGTCATCGCAACCTGAGTGCCGTGAGTTATGTTTGATCAGTTTCGATCGTCAGCACTAGTCTCAAAACTTTCTCGTTTCATGGTGTGGATCGTCTTGGGTGTGGTTGTTGCTTTGGCGATCGCCCTCTTTCAACTTTTTTGGGGGGGCGATGGTTTTCGTGAGTCTCCGGCTGTTTCACAACAAGAATCCTCAACGCTATCATCAGTTCCCAATCGGACAGACTGGAGCCAGACATGGGCGATCAGTGCCTCTGAAGCCAACGCCTTGCTCGATCGCCCTAACACCATCCTTCTCGATGCCCGTGGCTTGATTCGTCGAGTGCTGACCCACATTGAGGGCGCAATCCCAGTTCATTGGCGTAGTTTCTCCCAGACTGACACGTCGCGTCAGGGAAATCTGCTGGAATATGACGACCCAAACCAGCGACAAGTGCTCGAACAAAAGATTCGCGATCTAGGAATTTCGGAGCAAACTGTAGTGCTGGTCTATGGCGAGCCCATTCACGGTTGGGGTGAAGAAGGGCGCATCGTGTGGATGTTAAAAACCCTAGGGCATGACTCAGTTGCCCTGATTGATGGTGGGATCAGTGCTCTGATCGAGAATGGGGCCGCCACTTCTTTGTTGCCCTCCTACACCATTCCAGATACGGGGCAGTTTCAAATCCGGGCACGCTCAGACTGGACGGTGACCCACGAAGACCTGCGGAGACTCCTCAATGTTTCCGAAGAAAGCTCACCCCAAGCAGCCTCATCTGAAGAATTCTTTGAAACGTCATCTCAAATCAGTCTGGTTGATACGCGAGAAGCTCGGGAATATGAAGGGGAAACTCCCTATGGCGAACTGCGAGGCGGACATCTTCCTGGCGC
>JBARXP010000151.1:0-15043 GCA_049647405.1 Elainellaceae cyanobacterium
AATTCTGTTGAAAACTTAATTCGTTCCCTTGAGCAACAGCCTAATTGGCAGCAGCATCGTCGATTTCAGCGGATACTCTCATGCTGGAAACGGTTAGTGGGCGATGCCGTTGCCCAGCGAACACGTCCGGTCGGCATTCAGCGTGATGTGCTGCAAGTCGCGGTATGTAACGCTGTTTGGGCCCAAACCCTAGGCTTTGAACGGCAGAACCTATTAAAAAAGCTCAATGCCGAATTTTCTGCCCACCCCTTTGGAGATATTCGGTTTTCTACGGCGCAGTGGCATTCTTATGGGCGATCGCCATCTAACTCAGGCAACCCGTCTGATGACGTTGACGACGACTCCGAGATTGGTCAACTGTGGAAAGCGCACCCTTCGCAATACAAGCCCCAACATCGCTCAGGCCAGCAGATCCCAGCATCTCCGGCAGCACCCCCGAAAAGGCCGCCGACTCAGGTACCCGAAGCATTTCAGCAGTGGGCTGACACCTTGCAGCGGCGATCGCAGGAGTTGCCGCTTTGCCCTCAATGCCGCTGTCCGGCTCCGATTGGTGAGTTAAAGCGCTGGTCGGTCTGCTCTCTCTGCGCAGTCAAAGACTGGGATACCTCTAGAAGACCCTAACGGGGATCGTATCTTTAGGCAGCTTAAAGCTGGGCTGGCTCGCAGATTCAAGGACTTAATTTTCTGCCTTGATCCCCAAGGCTCATGCTGCGCATATCCCAAGATTTGGGCACCGCATTTCTGCGTACTTTTTGTAAGTCTTTCTATCTAATTAACGCAAAATCTTCTGTCGTCCAGGTATTTACCGATCAAGAACAGTAAAAAGAAACAAAACAATTAGTAATCAAATAAAACATAAATATGAAGAGAATATAAAGCTTAAGATTTAGTTTGGGATCGCTGAAAGGTTGTCTGTGAAAAGGGTTTCGTTTCCTTAAGAACTGGGGATCATGAAACCTTTAAAGTCCAAAATATAGATATTAACAAGTTCAATATCCTCACCACATGACACCTTTAAATTCTGCCGTCTCAGTCTGTCGTAACTGTCAGCATTATGCTGGACAGGGACGACGAGGTGGACAGTGTAACCGACTCGGAGCACCTGTCTCCGGAAGCTGGAGTTCCTGTTCTTTGGCGATCCCCCCGTTTGCACCGACATGGGAAATGCCAGAAAAAGCTGGTTTATGGAACGTGGGCTGTTCTCCAGAACCTTTGGGGATCACGCCTCATTCTATGATTGAAGCCCTAGAAGTCTGTATTCAAGCTGAGCTTTCTGAAGAGTCCGTGAAGCAGGTTGTTGAAGTCGAATCTTCAATGTACTCTCAATCAACAAGCGAATAAAAAATCAATATCAACCCTTAATCAGGTTTTATTAACTGAACAATTTTCAACAGAAAATTAGCATTGCACTATTTCCATATCGCGAATCGGCTTGCTTGGGCTGTGAGTGTTTCACTCATTTTCTAGGTAAGCTGATTGTTTTTTATAGCGCTATGCGCTGATGATACGGGCTGTAGCTATAAAACCAATGCTTTTTGAGATGCCGCGAGCCGTGCGGCTTCCCAAGAAATATTTTGCTTAACCTAACGGTAAACAATGAAGAGGAGAACCTTCAACCATGCGCTATGCAGCGGGTTCACTTAAGGCTGAAAATTGGATAATGTCTTGCCGGGGATCAGCATAGGCTAACTTCAGATCAAGGCGATCGCCCGATACAAATGCAGCATGATGGGTCAGTTGAATCTTCAGTTCTAAGCCCAAGTCTTCAAGCAAAATCAGCGCAAGATTTTCGTGCTCTCGCCACCAGCGCAGCATCAGCCCTTGCCAGATCTGATCTTCTTGACGCCGAAGAAATTCTATTCCCCAATACCGATTGGTTTGACGTTCTACAGAAACTGCTTCATAGGCTGTGGAGGTGACGGCCTGCACCAGCTCTGTTAACGTTTCGGCTGAGAACGGTAGTTCATCGCCGCGCAGATAGGCTTTGAGCTGAAAATGAGTAATCAGGTCGGTGTAGCGCCGAATCGGTGACGTGACCTGGGTGTAATGATTAAGCCCCAGACCTGCATGGCGTAGAGGAGTCGTGCCCATCTCGCTGCGAGACATACAGCTTCGAACCGCGCAATCGCGAACTGGCCCCGCAGGCAATATCATCAGCTCTTCTTCTGAAGGAAGCTCCGGTTGCGGCTGACCTCGATAGGGAAGCGGCAATTCATGCTCTTGGCCGTAGCGTCCGGTGACTTCTCCTGCCAAAATCATCATTTCGGCAACCATCTGTCGAGCTTGGGAGATATCTAAAAGGCTGATTGTAATCTCATCATTGCGCACCTTAATCTGAGACTCTGGCATTTGGATGCTGATTGAGCCTTGAGATTGCCTCCACAACTGACGTTTCTTTGCCCAGGCGGCGATCGCCTCTAGCTCAGGCTCTGCTGTTACCCCCAGCTGTAGCAGTTCATCGACATCTTCGTAGGTGAGTCGATAGGTCGGACGAATCAGGGTCGGACATATCGTTGATGTTTCGATCGCCCCTTCATCCGTCAGCATGACGCCAAAGCTGAGGGCGCAGCAAATTTGCCCCTGCACAAGACTCATAGAGCCTGTTGCCAACTCAGGCGGAAACATGGGAATCATCCCTGTCGGCAGATATAAGGTCGTAGAGCGGCGACGGGCTTCTAAATCAAGGACATCTCCTGGCTGAATCCAACGGGTGGGGTCAGCGATATGAATCCAAATTTTTTGACGACCATCTTCCAGAAATTCGATGCTGAGACCGTCATCAATTTCCTGGGTGCTTTCGTCATCAATGGTACAGACCTTGAGATGAGTCAGGTCGAGGCGATCTTCACAGGAGTCTGGCGGCGGATTGTCGAGAAGACGGTGCGCCATATCTAAAACCTTTTCAGAAAATCGAGTTGGAACCTGACGCTGCTTGATGAATAAATTTTCGTGAGGACTCCAAAGACCCAAATCGACCAGAATCTGGAATGCGCCCTGCGAGGTTGTGGGTCGCTTGAGAGCGGTCAGAATTTCGCTAGCTACCGTGTGACCCGACGTATCAGAGCCAGGTGTGACAGGTTTTTCTGCCAGCTTTTCTAAGGTGTCTAAACGAGGGCGATCGCTCTCTCGCCATTCTACCGATATCCCATCAAGAGCCTGCTGAGCCCGTTCGAGAAATTCTTCCCATTCTTGGCGACGTTGGGCTTCTGCCATGAGCTGGTGCTGCAAATCTGCCACTTGAGAAGCAGGACGAGGTTCGTAGCGATCGCCCTTTTGCTTGAAGAAAACTTTGTCTTCTGCCAAAAGACAGTGGGCCGCATAGCAGGAAACCGCTGTAGATTCTGAGAACAACAGCTCGGCTAATGTTTGAGGCGTTAGTGCGCCACCTTCTTCTACCGTTAGTTCCCAGGCTACCTCTAGAGCCGTTGGGTCAATGTAGGCTTCAACGTCTTTGAGAAAGCCAGCAATGGCTGTAGGTTGATAGGAATCTCCACTCACAACATAGGCGATCTGGCGTGGGTGAAGAGAATGCTTGCGCCCGTCGCTGCCGATCGCAATTAGATTTTTTTTGCCATCAGGGCGATCGATCACGGCCAACTGGCGATCGCCCTGGGCCTGAAACTCAACTAGGGTGCCTTTTTCCATGAAGATGCTCAGGACAAAGTTTTCAACGAAGCGGCAGACAAAACCATTGACCACCGCTTGATCGTGCTTCTCAGTCTGCGAATCTCAAATCTACCAACTCTGCAAAGGCAAGCTAGTAAAAGGTCAATGAAGAAGGTCAGTGAAGTAGTGTCGCTAGATCCCAATCGTAGAGAGAGTCGCGACTTCAGTGACTCTTGAACTGAGGTTATCCTTCGCGGTTGATAAAGGGCAAAAGCGCCAACATCCGAGCGCGCTTTACGGCAGTCGTTAGAACCCGCTGCTGCTTTGCCGTCAGTCCCGTAATCCGGCGGGGCAGAATTTTGCCGCGCTCCGTGATAAATTTGCGCAGCAGTTCTACGTCTTTATAGTCAATGGGTTCTTTGGGATTGATGGGAGAAAGTCGGCGACGAAAATAAGCCATGGCAATAAGTTTGGTAAACCTCTTGAAATTCTTTGATGGGAGCAGCAAGCGAGTGCCTGTTGGATATGAATTTAATGAATTGGAGCCTAATAAATTAGAACCTAATAAGTTAGAGCCTAATAAACTAACGCCTAATGAATTAACGACCTATCCAGAAAACATCTCGCTTGATGGTTGCTTCGCCCTGCAAGCGCCCTTATCACCCATCGAAAAACCCGAGAAATTTGGCCAGGAGTGTTTTACTCCAAAGAGAAAAGACGGTGCTGTAATCTAGATTTTGTCTTGGTTTCTACTGATGCAAATGTTTTGGCAGATCGTCATCATTCTCTTACAGCTTGCGCCCTAGGAACGAGGCGTTGGAGAATGAAGCGGAGACTCAATTTTTCAATTTATTCTCTCGATTTTATTCTCTCGATCTGTGGAGAACACTTGCATAAGTAGCTCTCTCAGGTAGCCAAATCTCGAATCGTTAGTGTCGTTGGGGACATGGAGCCGCAAAGGCTGAGCTTGAACAGGAGTGCGAACGGCTGCGAAACTACTTCGTTTCTTTGTGAACCGTGTGCGAGTTGCAGTGGGTGCAGAACTTTTTCAGTTCTAGACGACCCGTGGTGTTACGGCGATTTTTTGTGGTGGTGTAGCGAGACACCCCTGGCGATCGCTTATTGGCGTTTGTACGACATTCGGTACATTCCAACGTAATAATGACTCGGATACCCTTAGCCATAGAGTTAATGCTACCTGTTAACGACGATGAGTTGACACAGACGCGAAGCTAAATTGTAATAGCAAACACAAACTCTGATTATCACACAAGACTTTAGCAGACTGCAAGACAACAAGAGGAATCTGTGAAGCTCTCAGTTGAGCATCATCACTCTTCGTCCGAGGCTCTTGCACGTTAGTCCTCAGCGCACAGTTCTAGAACCTGGTTTTGAAAAAGGAAAACGCAATTTTGGCTATGAATGGTTCCTCGTTACTTCATCCTAATGATGCTGAAGAGATAATTCTTCAATGCGTCCAGCCTTTTACAAATGAGAATGCTACCGATACAGAATGGGTTTCGCTCGATCGCTGCTGTGGCCGCATTCTAGCGACCGATATCGTTAGCCAGCTTGATTTTCCTCACTGGGATAATTCTGCAATGGATGGCTATGCCGTTCGGGTTGCAGATGTTCAACACTGTAGTGCCGCACAGCCCGTCACGCTCAAGGTGGTAGAAGAGATTCCGGCGGGCTATCAGCCTCAAAAAGAGGTGGAGCCTGGGCAAGCCGCACGAATTTTGACCGGAGCCGTCCTGCCCCTAGGGGCAGATACCATTGTCATGCAAGAGGAAACTCAGCGAGAGGGCGATCGCGTCACGATTTTGGCTGCGCCGCAACCTCAAGCATTTGTCCGCCATCGAGCTGCTTTCTACAAATCGGGGCAGACCCTGTTGCCAGCCGGAACCGTTATTTCAGCCGCTGAAGTGGCTGTATTGGCGGCGGCTCAGTGCATCCAAGTTGAGGTATTTCGCCAGCCAAGGGTGGCGATTCTCTCCACGGGGAGTGAATTAGTGGCTCCTGATCAGCCGTTGCAGCCGGGGCAGATTGTTGATTCTAATCAGTATGCACTCGCTGCCCTAGTCGAGTCTGTGGGAGCGATCCCCATCCGCTGCGGCATTGTTGAAGATACACCAGAAGCCCTCAAACAGGCGATCGCCAGCGCAATCTTAAATGCCGATATGATTTTGTCTTCTGGTGGAGTGTCTGTTGGCGATTATGACTACGTCGATCAGATTTTAGACGAGCTGGGTGCAGTCATTCATGTTCGCTCAGTTGCGGTGAAGCCGGGTAAACCGCTGACTGTCGCGACATTGGCTCGCTCAGCAGCGTCGCATGTTCACCCGGTGCCTTCAGAGTTAGAACAGGCAACGCCGTCAGAATCGCACGACATTCTTTACTTTGGGCTACCCGGCAACCCTGTATCCGCGATGGTCAGCTTTTGGCGGTTTGCCCAAGTAGCCTTGCAAAAGCTGTCGGGTGCTCCAGGCCCGTGGCAACCCCAATGGCTTGAGGGGCGATCGCGCCATCTGCTTAAGGCGGGCGGTCAGCGTGAGACTTATCTCTGGGGTACGGTTCAAGCCGTTGATGGAACTTATGAATTTTCTTTGGCTGAGGGTGGTCACAGCTCTGGCAATCTGATCAACCTGACGAGAACCAATGCCTTAGCTGTAGTCCCCATTGGGGCGACGCAGATAGCCGCAGGTGAACAGGTTCAACTATTGCGAATCGATCGGGCATAAGTCAGGATCAATCGAAGTCGGCCCAGCACATGCTGCATTGCGCTGAGGCAGAGGTATCATTCTGCAACGGTAATTTTTGGTCTGCCCTCGTCAACGTTACGCTGCTATACTAAAAAGCCTCTTCCGCCGATGTGGCTCAGTGGTAGAGCACTCGATTCGTAATCGAGCGGTCGCGGGTTCAAATCCCGCCATCGGCTTTAGTCGTAACGGTTTTTAACACGGTTCTTAACCTGTTAATGGCTCGATCCTATGCTTCATACACAAGTTTGACCTAAAAAAACTGCTTAAAACCTTAAGCAAAAGAGACTAAATTGATTTTAATCGTAGTCTTTACCTAACGATGCTCCAAGCTGTCAAGTTCAAACTTGATAACTTGAGGAGATCTCAAATACACGTTCTCGCTCTATCATGGGACATGATCCCGACGGTGGAGATCGCCCCTGATCCCGTTTCCTGAAGTCTTAGAGAAAGTCAAGAATGATGGTCAATTGAGAATTTTGGGGATCATTTCTTCGGATATGAATCGGATACCGCGAATATAGATAAGTCAAGGTGTTTAAACCCAACAGGAGAAATTTATTTTCAGTAATTTCCCTGAGTCTAGACGCTTGTTTCACAGGATTCACATGATTTAGTTAGGATGCTGTAAAGAAGTATTGAAACATAAGGCATTCGTAAACTCTGTTTGCCAGGATTGATGTGTGACGATTTGCGATCAAGCTTTGGATTTCCTTGCTGGTTGTCTGCATTGTTCGGGCTAGCAGGCTCGACGCTCAGAAATTCTAATTGCATTTGACTCGACTATCATTTCATCAGGCTCTGTATCATTTTCTGACATTCGAAAAACCATGTCGCCTAGGAACTGAGAGATTCTTTGGCCGACATTTGATACCTGACTTTTTGAATCATCGAGCCTGACCAACGTTAGGTTTACGGCTTTTTGCAAGCAGCAGCACGCATACACAGGACGCAACCTCAACCATGAATAAGTTTCTATTTTTCCTCAGCGAGTTGAATGATCAAGACCTGAATTGGCTAGTTGAGGCGGGTAAGAAGCGTGACATTCCTTCTGGGACGACTTTGATTTATGAAGGGCACCATGTTGACACGCTCTACATCATGCTAGACGGCACGTTGGTTGTCTCCATTGCTGAGATTGGCGGGAGAGAACTTGCGCGGCTTTATAAAGGTGAAGTCGTCGGAGAAATGTCATTTGTCGATTCACGGCCTCCATCTGCGACTGTGAAGACGATGGAGCGTTCTCAAGTGCTGGCTGTTTCTCGACGGATACTGGCTCAAAAACTTGAGGAAGACGAAAGCTTTTCTTCGCGGTTTTATCGGGCGTTAGCGATTATGCTCTCTCATCGTCTCCGTGGAACGGTTAAGCAACTGGGCTATCGAAAAGATCAGGAACCTCAACCCCAAGACAATGGCACCCTCCAAATTGCCTCAGGCATATCGGCTATTGCAAGTCAGCGCTTTGAAGACTTGTTAGAAAAGCTAGAAGTCAAGACTTAGGCTGGTCAGTGCCTCAGGCATTAACGTTAAATAGAGCCAGACTAAGACTGTTTTAGAAACTCGGCAATGCGCTGGGCTGCCACCTCCAACACTTCTGGCGGGTGCACGAGGGCAAATCGAACGTAGCCTTCACCTGCCTTGCCAAAACCAGCCCCTGGGGATGCCGCTATTCCTGTCGCTCGAACCAGCTCGGTACAGAATTTGCGCGAGTCTTGATCCCAAGGCGACGGTAATTTGCCCCAGACATACATCGTGGCTTCAGGGGTAGGGACATTCCAGCCGATGCCCTGAAGGATGTGAACGAAAGCATCGCGCCGCTGACGAAACGCATCAACCGTTGATTTAACGTAGTCTTGGGGGCCACTAAGCGCGGCGATCGCCCCATTCAAAATGCCGCGATATTGGTTGAAATCGACCGATGCTTTGACTTGACGCAGGGCTCGAATCAGGTCTTTGTTGCCAACCGCATAGGCAACCCGAAATCCGCCCATGTTGTATGACTTCGACATCGTAAAAAACTCAATAGACAGGCGTTTCTCTCGATCGGCCTGGAGCACAGAGGGCGCGATCGCCCCGTCAAACACGACATCTGCATAGGGAAAGTCATGCACTAAAACAAGGTCGTGCTCAGTACAGAATGCGACTGCTTCTTCAAAAAACGACAGCGGCGCGACTGCCGTAGTGGGATTGTGGGGATAGCTCAGCACCATCATGCGTGACTGGGCCAGCACTGGCGCTGGAATATCACTCAAAATAGGCAAGAACCCGTTTTCTTCTAGCAGGGGCATCGTGTAGATTTGCCCGCTCGCTAGGTATACTCCCCCTGCGTGGGAGGGGTAGCCCGGATCTTGCAGCAGTGCAAAATCACCCGGATTGAGAATTGCCAGAGGGAGATGGGCTGTGCCTTCTTGGCACCCGATCAGGGCCAGCACTTCCTCGTCGGGATCAACGTCAATGCTGTACTTGTCTGTAAACCACTGAGCCGCAGCTTCTCGAAAGGGGCGCGTGCCGTGGTGAAGCAAATAGCCGTGGGTGCTGGGATCATCGAGTGACTGGGCGATCGCCTCCAACACATGGGGTGCAGCAGGCAGATCCGACGATCCCAGAGATAAATCAATCAGGTCGCGGCCTGCGTTTTTGGCGATCGCCTTTGCCTGATCCATATCCGCAAATACATTGCGCTGGAGAGGCTCCATTCGTGTGGCTAACTTCATATCCGTTTTCTTTGCCGTTGCGATAACAGGGTTAATGAATGGTG
Organism: Elainellaceae cyanobacterium; assembly: GCA_049647405.1. Taxonomy (GTDB): domain Bacteria; phylum Cyanobacteriota; class Cyanobacteriia; order CAKZMO01; family CAKZMO01; genus CAKZMO01. Next base: position 9,124 of record JBARXP010000151.1, read on the forward strand.
CTATGGGTTTGAATAAGATTACACGGCTGGAGAAAGATGTGAGTCTAGCAAGTCTGTGAGCCGCTGCTTGCTAATGGCCCCTTCGACAGACTCTATCTCTTCACCCGTTTTAAACATGAGAATTGCGGGAACGCCTTGCACGTTGCACCGCGCGACTGACTCAGGATTGGGGTCAACTTCAAGTTTGACCACTTTGAGGTCATCGTAAGTTGATGAGGCCCAGTCCATTACAGGAGCCATCAGTCGGCAGGGGCCACACCAGGGAGCCCAAAAATAGACCAATACGGTTTCAGAAGCCTCCATGACTTCCTTCTCAAAGTCGGCGTCAGTAATCTGTACAACGCTGCTCATGATCCTCCTCTCACTGAAACATCGGATTACAAATCTAGATACACACTAGCCACCCAACCACTTTAAAACCAAAGGGTTACCCAAACCAAGTTTTAATGCCCTTTCTCTAGCCTAACGGCCACGAGTTCAGTTGTGTCACTCTGCCCTCGACGACCTTGTGACTCAAGACTCATGCTACACGCTTCATCTTTAGAGCTGAGCCAGCAGATAAGATTATTGTCTCAAGAGGTGGTGTCAAGAGGTGGCGTCAAGACGTGATGAAAACGCCAGGAACGATACCGTCATCCATCAAATGGGAAGCCTATAGATATTAAGCTGATCGCGTTAATCTAATCGCGCAATTCTATCTGGGATTTGCGATGAAATCGACTCAATTAGAAACGCGCGATCGCCCTCGATGCCTACGCGTTTTGGTCTTCGATATTTTTCAGGTTGACAGGTCGATAGAAGTCAGTAAGTAGTCACAATTTAAGATCACACTCTTAAATCCCATGCCACACGCACAGCGGGCAGCACAGGACTGAAAAGCTGGTTTTTAATGACGCTGAAGTTTAATGACTCCGCAGGACTTATTGATTTATTTTCTTTGCGTTTCTTTTCAAATGCCTGTCTCGGTGCAGTGATTACTCCACATTAGAATTTTTTCCTATGCCTGTTGTTCGCCTTGTTAAGCACATTGCGATGTCCTTGTGGGGGAAGTCTTGTGCTAAATGCGCGTCTCTCTGCCGTTGCCTTCTGTGGCATAGACCGAAAAGTCGGCTCCTGAAGACGGATAGAGTGATGGGTAGAGCCTTGCAGAACCCTTTGCTCATCACAAAATTATTTCGACTGCGGCGGTTTTGGGCTTCGATGGGGCTGGCGATCGCTTGTTTGCTGGCGATTGAGTCTCCGGTGCAGTCGTTTTTAGGTTTGCCCATTCATGACCATGAATTCGTTGCCGTCCATTCTTCTGCACGGGCGGCTCAGAATGTTTCGGACTTTATCGATTCGGCTGCTCCAGGGCAAGGAGATATAACGGTTCCACGGGCAAAAGCGGAGTTTTGGCACTATGCCAATGGCACAGCCCGCCTTGCACACAGTACAGAATTGAAAATTGGCATCTCGATTACAGGGCAGGGCGTCGATTTGATGCAGCGGTGGCAGCCTACTTTGGACTATCTCAATGATCAGGTTCAAGGTCGAACGTTTGTGCTCATCCCGATGTATGACGAGACGATGAAAGAGGCCGTCAGGTTTGGGCAGGTCGATTTTGTCATTCCCCACTCGGGTCTTTACATCGACCTAGAATCTCGATTTGGTGTCAATCGCATCGCTACGTTTCGCAACCTGCTGGGTGACGAGTCTCACACGGTTTTTGGGAGTGTGATTTTCACCTCTGGCGATCGCGACGATCTCGACTCGCTGAAAGATTTGCGCCAAAAAAATATCGTAGCCGTTCGCGACAATACGGTAGAAGATTGGCTCGGCATTAAACGCGAGTTGGTAGACGCAAACATCAATCCTGATAAACGCTTATCCGATGTGCGTTTTGTCGGAAATGCGCGCAGAGTTTTTGTAGATGTGCTTGAGGGGCGGGCAGATGCAGGCGTACTTCGAGCAGATCAGCTCAACGCTCTAGCGGCATCAAGGCGATCGCGCCGAGCGTCAATTAAGGTGCTTCATCCCCGAAATTTTCTTCAATATCCTCTCCCAATCAGCACGCGGCTCTATCCCGAAAAGCCCTTTGCAGCGCTAAACCATGTGCCCCAAGAGTTAGTGCAGCAGGTGGCGATCGCCCTTTTGTCGATTGAGCCAGCCAGCGATGCCGCAACCCAGCTCAACTCCGCTGGCTGGGCTATTCCCCTCAGCTATCAAGCCGTCAACGATGTCTATCGACAGCTGCGCCTTGGCCCCTACGAAGATCAAGGCAATTTCGACTTACGAGCGATTCTCTGGCACTACAAGCGCTGGATTCTGACCGTTATCTGCCTATTGATGATGGGCGCAACAACGATTTATATTCAACGCCGCGAAATCACCCGTCGCCGCCGTTCAGAGTTAGCGCTACAACAGTCTCAAGCTCAGCTTCAGCAGCGCAGTAATGAGTTAGAACAAGCCCTCGCCAAACTTCAAAACACGCAGGCTCAGCTCATTCAAACAGAGAAGATGTCAAGTCTAGGCCAACTGATGGCTGGCATTGGCCATGAAATCAATAATCCGGTGAACTTTATCCACGGCAATATTCACTATGCCACTCAGTACACTCATGATCTGCTGCAGTTGCTGATGCTGTATCACGATGCCTGTCCCAATCCTTCTTCTGAAATTCGTGATTTAGAAGCTGCAATCGACGTTGATTTTGTCTTCGACGACTTACCCAAACTGCTGTCGTCGATGCAGCTTGGCTCAGAGCGAATTCGAGAAATTCTCCACTCGTTACGAATATTTTCACGAGTCGATGAAGCCGAACTGAAAGCCGTAGATCTGCATCAGGGCATCGACAGTACCTTGATGATTTTGCAGCATCGACTGAAAGCCAGGCATAATCGTTCGAGTATAGGAGTCTTTAAGCACTATGGCGAAATGCCCCATGTCGAATGCTATGCGGGGCAGCTCAATCAAGTATTTATGAATATTTTGGGCAACGCTATTGATGCGCTTGAAGAACGAAGAATCAGCTCGGGCGCAGATGATTCTTCGCAGGCGTATCCTTACTGTGCCCTGCCCACAATTTGGATCGAGACGCAGGTCTCCCGAGAGAACACGGCTCGCATTGTGTTTAGAAACAATGGGCCTGCCATTTCAGAAACCGTGCAGCGGAAATTGTTCAATCCTTTCTTTACGACGAAACCGATCGGAAAAGGAACAGGATTAGGTCTATCGATCAGCTATCAGATTGTGACTGAAAAACATGACGGCACCCTGCAATGCCAATCTTCGCCTGAAGAAGGTGTGGCGTTCATTATTGACATCCCCATTCGTCATCTTGAGACAGCCACGGTTCAATCCACTTCTAAAGCATATTCCCAATCAGACATTTCTCAGTCAGACACTTCTCATTCAGAATCAGCAGTCTCGGCAACGCTCCAGCACCCGTCTAACGTCTGAAAGAAAGGCCTGATCTAGCCGAGCTGAGGTTCAACTAACCGTCGAGAACCGCTAAGGCGGCTTTTCCTGATGCGAGGACGATCGCCAGCGGATAAATCTGATGTTCTTGACGATGAATCCGTTGATGGAGGCTATCTGACGTGTCATCTGGAAACACAGGGACTGCCGCCTGCATCAAAATCGGGCCACTATCGACTTCTAACACGACGTGATGTACAGTGCAGCCAGCGATCGCCACACCCGCTGCCAGCGCTTGTTCTACGGCATGAATACCGGGGAAACTGGGAAGCAAACTGGGGTGAATATTAATCACGCGATCGCGATACGCATCAATGAGCACATTCGTGACGCGCCGCATCCAGCCTGCCATGATGACCCAATCGACTTGATGGTGATACAGCGTATCAACAATGGCCTGGTCAAGAGACTCACGAGTCTCAAATTCTCGATGGTTGAGCAGGCATGTCGCAATATTTTTTTGTTGCGCCCGCTGCACAACTCCGGCATCGGGATTGTTGTAGATAACCACCTGAATTTGAGCATTGAGTCGCCCTTCTTCGATGGCTTGGGCGATCGCCGAAAAATTACTGCCAGTTCCTGACGCCATGACGCCTAGTCGCAAAGGGGGAGATTGACGGTGCATTTGCCATAGCTGTGGCGAAATTGGCGGAGACAGGATTACCGTGTCTGACTCGCAGTCTATTCCTTGATGAGCTTCTTCAACTACCCGGTCAGTCATATATGATAAAAAATGAATCTTCAGATCAAGAATTGTTTTTCAGCTAGTTCTGTGATTGTGCAACCGTTCAAATGTGCAACGGCTAATTTTTAGCATAGCCTACGCTAAAATTACGTCTCCTGTACGGCAACATCATCCAAGCGTGTGCTTAAATTATGACTTGCCTCCTAAGGCTAATTGGGTTTAGGGGCTAGAAAAGGTTCGCCTGCTTCTTTTCTAATGCTTGCTATGTATAGGTCGAACCTAGAGATGTGCCTATGTACCTCTAACGGTTGGCGACATAAGCTAACCGATAATGTCTATAATAAAAGTGATACCATAAAAAGATAAAGCGCTATCAATCTGCAAAAAGACAGGCTCGAAAGAGTGAGCAAATATGATGATTTGACTCCCTACGGTATCGATTATGTAGGGAACACACTTAAGCGAATTGATTTAATAATTTTAATATGACGGTCGTAAAATATTTTATGTTTTTATTCAAGAAAGTGTGACCCAACGTTACTACAGTCAGTCTGAATCCTGGCTTGGTTCTTTCAGCTCTTATTTATTGATTAAATAAAACCGCGCATATTATCTTGTTTCAATTTTCCAAGTTTCATTCGATGGCTAGTTTAGTGACTTTATATAGCGATATAGCGAGCCCAATGTGGTTCTAACCCTAGCGTCACATCGAAATGAAATTTTCGGAGTATTAAGAACTCGTAAGCTAAATATTAGTAGGTTGAATATTAAGATTATCTAATATGAAAAATTTATGGTAGATTAACGTCCATTAATCAGATGCAGGCAGGAGAAGTAATAGTAAGGCTCAAATAAGGTTGGCTTTTGTCTCATTCTTAATGCTGCCGCTGCTGTTGTAAGTTACTCAAGCTAGGGTCAATCTTTACAGAGCATTAGAGATGACGAAAATTTACCTAGAGATAATCAAGTTATCATGATGATGTCTGGGGTAGCGGCTCATCTTTATAGCAAAAGGGAAGGATGGAAGTAGGGTGTTGTCACTGTTATTTTTGTTGGATTAAAGTGAGGGGCTAATATGATTGAAGATAGGTATTAAGATATAGTGTCTTTGCTTCTGGTTTCCTATCCCCTCGATAAGGTTTCGGTTCCTATATAGAAGCGGATGGCTAAACCTCAAGGGTTGAGATCCTTCATTACTCCTAAGAAATAGAGATAGATGTCACAGGTAGTTAAATTTCAGATTTCTGATATAAGAATTGTCAATTATATTATTCAATGACCTGCTGGATGAAGCGGTAGCTTTCTATTTCTCCCAATTTTTCTATTCTCAATAAACTTCTACTAAGACTTTAGGTGTAAATTTTATGACTTGTAAGAACCGTCTTTCTATCTTCGTAGACGGAAATAACATGTTTTACGCACAGCAGAAAAATGGCTGGTTTTTTGATCCAAAACGTGTACTTCACTATTTTGCAGATGCGCCAGATATTCGACTGATCAATGCATTTTGGTATACAGGGTTAAAGGACTCCCAAGACCAGCGGGGCTTTCGAGATGCGCTGATTAGCTTGGGCTATACGGTGCGGACTAAAATTCTTAAGGAATATTACGACGATAACTCCGGTCGATATTCACAAAAAGCCAATCTTGATATTGAAATTGTTGTGGATATGTTCAATACGGTTGAGCAATATGACCAGGTGATTTTGTTTAGTGGCGATGGAGACTTTGAGCGAGCAATCGAGCTTCTTCGCTCAAAAAATACCCATATCACGGTGG